>CAXMSB010000225.1:0-27669 GCA_964195615.1 uncultured Granulosicoccus sp.
CCAGCCGAGCGCTCCGTGGGCGAGTGCCAGAGCGCTCGGCTGGCGCCTCGCGGCTTACGCCTGCTACTGGGTCACCGCGGAGGGGGTAGGGTGCTTTCGCGCAGTTCGCCCTGTTCGTTCGCTTGCCACACCTGCCGGGTGTCTGGCTCCAACGCTGTGAGCCAATGGCCGCCGAAGCAGAAGGTGTCGATGCAGATGAGATGGCCCAGGTTGAGAATCTCGCCGCGCTTGTCCGACGTGTGCCCCATGACGGCCGTTTTGCCCGAGCAGTGCGCGGCCGGCATCATCGCCCGTAGCGATTCCCATCGCAACCATTGCCACGGTTGTCGGCTGAGAATCTCGCGCGGCAGGTAGTTGCCGTGAACGAAAAAATGGGACGGCGTTTCGTGGTAGTCGCCCCAGGTGCGAAGAAACTCCACGTGTCGCGGAGGGACCACGCTGAGCGCCGCGTCCTTGCCGTAGGAATCGAGTGTCTCGGCCCCGCCGTGCATCAGCCAATCTTGCAGCGGGATCCGTCTGTCGACCGCTTCGAGCAACATCTGTTCGTGGTTGCCCAAAATCGGCACGAGTCGGCAAACTTCGCGAAGCGCCAGCAGCCGCTCGAGAACCCCCCGACTATCGGGGCCGCGATCGATCGCGTCGCCCAGCATCACCAGGGTGTCGTCGGCGCCCAGATCGAGCGCAGCCAACAGAGTTTCCAGCGCGACGTGGCAGCCGTGGATATCGCCGATGGCAATCGTTCGAGCGTGGTTCATGGGAACGTTCGTCAAGGCTAATTGCCGCGGGCCGCCGAGCGCATGCGCGGGACGTCCCAAGAAGTAAGGCGATTGTGGCTCGTGGCGGGAAGGGAATCAACGGGAATTGCGGCAGGGCGGTGATTCGCGGGAACTACGGATTCGGCGTCGATTGACAATCCATGGCCCAGCGATAGGATAAATCCCTTACCTGCGGCCCAAGTGCAAGGGCCCCTTGGGTTTCCGCTCATTCAGAGAGCGGGCCCTTCGACCACGAAAATGCTCTCGAGCCGTCAGGCTCTCGAATTCGCAAGGAGGTTCTCAGAAGATGCCCGAGCCCATCACGCAACTGGAACAAGCCCGCGCCGGCACAATCACCCCTGAAATGCACTGCGTCGCCAAGCGGGAGGATCTTTCCCCCGAGTTGATCCGCGACGAAGTAGCCGCCGGACGGATGGTGATCCCCGCCAATCGGGTACACCTGGCCGCCAATCTCGAGCCGATGGGCATCGGCATCGCTGCCAAGTGCAAAATCAACGCCAACATCGGCAACTCGGCCGTCACCAGCGACGAAGAGGGCGAGCTGGAAAAACTGCACACCGCTGTACACTTCGGCGCCGACACGGTGATGGATCTCTCCACCGGCAACAACATCGACGGAATCCGCGAGTCGATCATCAACGCTTCGCCCGTACCGATTGGCACCGTGCCGATCTATCAGATGCTCGAAGAGATGGGCGGCGAGATCGAAGAGATGCGTCCTCAGCATTTTCTCGACATGGTCGAGCACCAGGCGAAGCAGGGCGTCGACTACATGACGATCCACTGCGGCGTGAAGCTCGAGCACTTGCACCTAACGACCAATCGCGTGACCGGCATCGTTAGCCGCGGCGGTTCGCTGCTGGCCAAGTGGATGATGGCCCACCGCCAACAGAACCCACTCTACGACAGCTTCGACGATCTGTGCGACATCATGCGCCAGTACGACGTCACCTGGAGCCTCGGCGACGGGTTGCGACCCGGTTCGTTGGCCGACGCTAGCGACGAAGCCCAGTTTGCCGAGCTCGACGTATTGGGCGAACTCACGGCCCGCGGCCAAGAGCGCGGCACGCAGGTGATGGTCGAAGGTCCCGGACACATCCCCATGGACGAAGTAAAGATGAACGTCGACAAGCAGATCGAAATCTGCAACGGCGCGCCGTTCTACGTGCTGGGGCCGCTGGTCACCGATTTTGCCCCGGGTTACGACCACATCACCAGTTGCATTGGCGCGGCCCTGGCGGGCTGGGCTGGCGCGGCGATGCTTTGCTACGTGACGCCCAAGGAGCATCTGGGCCTGCCCGAGCGGGAAGACGTGAAACAGGGGATGATAGCTTACAAAATAGCGGCCCACTCTGCCGACATCGCCCGCCGCCGCCCAGGCGTGCGGGACCGCGACGACGCCCTGTCCCGGGCCCGATTCGCGTTCGACTGGAACGAGCAATTCCGATTGGCATTGGACCCGGAGACGGCCCAGGCCTATCATGATGAGACTTTGCCGCAGGACACGTTTAAGAGCGCCCATTTCTGCAGCATGTGTGGACCGAAGTATTGTTCGATGAAAATCACCGAGGACATCCGCGAGATGGCGACCAGCGGCGAGTTGGTCGAGATTTCCAAAGAAATTGCCAAGCAGTCGTAGATTCGACACCATGAGACTGCGGCGATCCAAAGCGGTTGCCGTCCCGCCCCTGAAACCTTCCCCGTAAAAGTAGGAGGCCCTGCCATGAAGTGCTGCGTCACGCTTGCCGCGCTGGCCGTGTTGGCTGCCGGCTGCCAGAGCGAGCTTTCCACCGAGCCTGAAGCGACGACCGTCCAAGTCACGCCCACGGTTGCCTTTTCCGTACCCGACATGATGTGCGAGTATTCCTGCGTCGAGCAAGTGAAGAAAGCCTTGGCCGCCCAGCCGGGGGTGAAGGAAGTGGAGGTCGATTTCGAGGCCAGGCGGGCCATGGTTGTCGTCGACCGCGACAAGTTCGACGCCGAAGCCGCGATCGCCACGTTGGTCGACTATCAGTTCACCAATTCGCAATTGGTCACCGACGAGTAACTGGCGACATCTTCATAAGCCGCGAGGCGGTAGCCGAGCGCTCGGCTGCCGCCTCGCGGCTTACAGCGGATGAGTTGGCGGCGGCTAGAGCAACTTACCAAAATTCGTTCCCGCGTTTCCTCACAAGAACTGCAGCAACAGTGCAAATCTTCGGAACATGGATGTGCACCTTGCACTAGGTTCCGAGCGATTCGCTCTTTGGGTGATAGAACAGCGCGATGGGCAACATCACCGCGGCGGTGACCGCAAAGATCGTGCTGCGAGGCCAATCGACCGCTTCTAGCACCAACAGGCTCGCTTTGAACAGCACGGCGCCCAGGATGATTCCCACCCAGGTACACTGGTTCATGGCCGCGATCATGCGACCTTTCTCGTCGTGCGGCGGTCTTGATTGCAGAATCACTTGAATCGGCACGATGAACATGCCGGTGAACATTCCCAGGGCGATCAAAGTGGGGATGCTTCCCGCGTAGCCCAAGAGATGGCGATGTTCGCCCCTCGGCAATGCGAGCAGCAACAAGGTGGCGACCGCGCCGAACGCACCGGTCGTGATGACGCCCGAGCCGATCGAGTCGCGCGACCAGTAGCCCCCGATGATACAGCCGACGGCAATCCCCAGCCCAATCGAAGCCTGCAAGATGCTCGTCGGCCCGTCGTCCAGGCCCAGTTGGCTCTTGCCCAGTGCGTTGACCGTTTGTTGAACGATTCCCCCGATCATCCAGAACAAGCTACAGACGATCAGAGCCATCAACAGTTGCCGATCCTCTCGCAGAAGTTTCAGAATCGCTCGCGGAATTCCGAAGGACGTCCAAGATATCTTCATCTCAGGCGCCGCGATCGGCACACGACGAATCGGCAGCGAGGTGATCGTACCGACAATCGCGATCCCGATACACACAAACGAAGCCAACCACACTTTCTCGCCCAGCAGGTCGAGCAGCGTCCCCGCCAGCGCGGCGCCAAAAATGATGGCGAGAAACGTTAGCATCAGAATCACGCCATTGGCCCGGGGTAGGTCTCTGCCTCGGAGCATTTCCGGCAGAATGCCATACTTGGCGGGACCGAAGAAGGCACTCTGCAATCCCATGAAAAACAAGATCGCCATCATGCCGGTCAGGCCAACCGTTTCGTAATAGTAGAAGCCGACCAACCCGGCGAACATCACCAGGATTTCCGCGACCTTGGCGGCCACGATGATCGTGCGTTTGCTGATCTTGTCTGCCAGAAAACCTGCCAGGCCCGAAAACAGCAAGAAGGCGGTCGCGAAGATAATCATCGCCTCGCTCTGCAAGTCCTTCGCCTCTTCGCCGGCGGCAATCGCGGCAGCCGTGGGAGTTGCCAAGAGCAAAATGAGGAACTTGAAGAGATTGTCGTTGAACGCGCCTAAGAATTGCGTAACCGACATCCCCCAGAAACCGTGATCTCGGTACAAAGAGGGCAGGGCGGACTTGTCGAATATTTCGGAGGAGGCGTGACTCGTTTCAGTAGCAGACATGCGAGAGATTATGCTCGCCCCGGCGACGGCTCACAAGATGAATTCGTGCTTGTGAATCCTTCTTTTCGGAATAAACGCAGAGTGCGCTGAGATGCAGAGAGCCGCGGAGAGGGGAATACTGTTCCGAAAACAAGCCGCGGATTAACGCTGATGATGCGGATGCTCGCTGATTTGATGTTTTCCGTCTTGTTATAATGTTTCTTTCAGATCGGCGCGAATCCGTCCAATCCGTATTCTGTGATTCCAAGAAAGACCCCCCTCCGCGGCCCTCTGCATCTCTGTGAACTCTGCGTTTAATCAAACCCAGGAGAACGGCGTTTGACGGACTCGATCACCTCGGGCAGCGGATAGTCGATGATCTTCAACTCCTGGCCTGCGACTTGCTTGAGCCGCTGCCAGCCGCGGGTGAGTAGCCGCTCCTGCTGACGCGTGAAGTCGGGGTCGAGCGTGCGTTTGTCAAACGGTCCCTCGACCTCGACGGGCTCAAAATCGTCGGCCACGATGTACTGGGCCAACGTCGGATTGCAGCGGATGTGCCGCTCGGGCGTCGTGTGCAACACCTCGGGATCGAGCATCCCGACGATGTAGCGCAGATAGAGATCGCTATCCGTAAGCTCCGCGACGTCTTCGCCGCATACTTCGCAGAGATAACCTTCGTCGCATTTGGCCATAGGGAATCGTCTAGTCGTGTTGGTTGTCAAGCACTTCTTGGCTGTAAGCCGCGAGGCGCCAGCCGAGCGCGAAAGCGGTTCGCCACGGAGCGCTCGGCTGGCGCCTCGCGGCTTACCTCGAATTACAACCCCAACACGTCGTTCATGCCATAGAGCCCCGGCGATTTGCCCGCGAGCCATTCGGCGGCGAGCAGCGCGCCTTGGGCGTAGCAGTCGCGGTTCGAGGCGGCGACGCGCAGCTCGATTGTTTCGCCCAACATGCCGAAGATGACTGTGTGCTCGCCTGGGTTATCGCCGACGCGCACCGCGTGGTAGCCGATCTCGTCGCGTAGCCGGGGTCCCGGCCGGCCGGCGCGGCCGTGTGTGTGTTCGGTCTGGTCCATCGCGTCGGCCACGATCTGGCCGAACCGCAAAGCGGTGCCACTGGGGGCATCTTCCTTGAAGCGGTGGTGCCGTTCGATGATCTCGACGTCGACGCCCGAGTGAATCTTCTTGAGCGTCTGCCCGGCCACCTCGGTGAGTTTCATCACCAGATTGACGGCCGTGCTCATGCTCGGCGCCCAGACGACCGGGATCTTTTCAGCCGAGCTGCGGATGTAATCTTCTTGCTTTTCGTCGAAGCCGGTGGTAGCGATCACCACGGGCTTGCCGTATTCCAAGCAGTGCGCCACGGCGGCGACGGCCGCGTCGGGCACAGAAAAATCGATCACCACGTCGGCGTCGCTCTCGCCCACTACGGAGATCGGCACGCCAATCTCGCCCACGCCGGCCAATACGCCCGCGTCTTGGCCAAGGGCTTCGTGGGTGGCCGATTCCAAAGCGGCAACAAGTTCGAAACGCGGGTCGCTTGTGGCCAGAGCGGTCACCCGCTCCCCCATCCGCCCCGCGGCGCCGTGGACGGCAATCTTCAGCGTCATGCTACGTCATCCTTGCTCGCCATTGGCAGTCGGCTCGATGGGCTCGACTGCCGTCACGTGTAACATCGAACATATCTTGAATTCAGCGGGAACGAAATCGTCATCGCTATCGATGCCAACCAAAATATCTGACTTCGTGACCCAGGCCATCTCCGAGTGTCGGACTTCATACGACTGGCCGCTAGACATGACCAGTCGGAAGGGCTTAAACGGAGTCTGCTTCAATAGATTGCGGAAAGTTTGGACTGTCATTCGATTCCCTCCAACACTCCATTGTTGTAGTTGAGGGGCCCCGAGGTCAACTATTGAGCTGAATCGCCCGGACGATTTCGTCGAGGTCGTTGGGCACCGCCACCGCCCGGTTGGCGAACTGGGCCCGTTTGACGCCCCGACTGCCCAGCACTCGGTTGAACTCCTCCTGATCGGTCGAGTGATAAGCAACCGTCGCGGTTGGATCCTTGAGCTGGTGTCCGGTGAGAATGCAGACTGCTCGCTCGGAAGGGTCAATAACGCCTTCGGCCCGCAGCAGTTTTGCGCCCGCGACGCTGGCCGCGCTGGCCGGTTCGCAGCCCAACCCGCTGGCGCCGACCTGGGCCTTGGCGTCGAGAATCTGCTGGTCAGACACCTCGCGGACCACGCCGTCGCAAACCTCCAACGCCCGCAGACACTTTTCGTAGTTCACGGGGCGATTGATCTCGATCGCGCTGGCGATGGTCGAAGCCCGCCGGTTCTCACGGTCCATCTGATCGACGTATCCGTCCTCCACCTTGCGGTCCAACTGTCCGCCGTTCCAGCGCTGGCCGAGCGTTTCGAAGAGTTGGTAGAGTGTGTTCGCGCCGGCGGCGTTGATCACGGCCAGCCGAGGCACGCGGTCGATGAGTCCCAGTTCTTTGAGTTCCATAAACGCTTTGCCAAAGGCGCTGCTGTTGCCGAGGTTGCCGCCGGGGACGACGATCCAATCAGGCACCTGCCAGTCGAGCCCCTCAAGCACGCGGAGCATGATCGACTTCTGGCCTTCCAGCCGAAACGGGTTAACGCTGTTCACGAGATAGATGCCCAGCTTTTCGCTCACCTCGCGAACTCGCTGCATCGCATCGTCGAAGTCGCCGGCGATTTGTATGGTCAACGCCCCGTAGTCGAGCGCCTGGGAGAGCTTGCCGTAGGAGATCTTTCCGGAGCCAATGAAGATCACCGCCTGCATCAGCTTGCTAACGCCGCAGTAAAGGGCCAACGACGCGCTGGTGTTGCCGGTCGACGCGCAGGCGGCCCGCTTCGCCCCGATCATGTGGGCATGGGTAAAGGCGGCGGTCATGCCGTTGTCTTTGAAGCTGCCCGAAGGGTTCATTCCTTCGTACTGCAAGTGGAGCCCACCGGCGTTCAGGCCGATGTACTTGGCAACGCCGTCAGAAGGATGCAGCAAGGTCTGCCCTTCGCCGATCGTGACGACTTTCTCCGGCGGCGCGAAGGGCAGCAACTCGTGGAAACGCCACACACCGCTACGGCAGAGAGGCTCGTTGCGGCGGGCCCATTTCTTCTCGAAGAAGCTGAGCGAATCGGGAACCGGCAGCCGGTCCCAGTCGTAGGCCACGTCGAGGAGCGATCCGCATTTTGCGCACGAGATGAGCGCTTCGCCCACGTCGTAAGTCGCGCCGCAAGCGGGCGACAGACAACGCTGAAACGACAGATCGGTGTTTGTCCGCACCGAAGTAGCCACCACCAAGATCTCCGCAACAGTTTCGCGCGAAGTCCGCCTGCCGGCGAGGCAGGGGCGGCGTGACGCTGGCATTTTTGAAGCCACGCAGCACGGTCGTCAACGACCACGGCCCTGAATGCCGTACTGCGAGCGAGGGTAAATACAGATAGTCAAACAACTTAACATAAGTCTACTTTGCTCTCGCGGCATTCGCAACCGCGACGAGCTCCTCGCATTGTGACCATCGGGGCCGTTCGTTTCGGTTGCCCCGCGTTTTAACGGTCTCTTTCGTAAGGTAGGAGACGCGGCTGTGGTAGCAGGTTCGGACGACTGCCGGATAGATATTTTCATGGTTTCGCCGGAACCCCAGGGAGCGAGGGTCCGTAGAAACCACATACCCCGCAATGTGGGAGGTTCGTCGAGCATCGGTCGCAACCTCTTAGGTAGTCGAGACTTAACGCGACGCGAGGCAGGGACTAACCATTTGACGACTCCGAACCGGCTATCTACAATGGCGAGTCTGGTCTCTGCCGAGTGGCGTACACAGGGGAGACCCAAAGTCGGAGGACAGCTATGAAGAAAGATGATTTTCGAGTCTACAAAGAACGACTCCTGGGACTGCGAGACCGACTTCGAGACGATGTCTCGTCGATGGCGGAAGCCGCGCTGCGAAAGTCGGGAGCCGAAGGTTCCGAGGCCTCCAGCATGCCGATTCACATGGCCGAGCTCGGTAGCGACAACTACGAGCAGGAGTTCACGCTCAGCCTGATGGCCACCGAGGAAGACACCCTGGGCATGATCGAAGCGGCGCTGCAGCGTATTGAAGGCAGTACCTACGGCACTTGTCTCGTCTGCGAGGGGCAGATTCCCAAAACGCGTTTGAATGCGATTCCTCACGCACCATTCTGTGTGAAGTGTGCTTCTTTGAAAGACCGCGAAATGGCCGGTTAGTGCAGGAGGCACTCCCCTGATACCTCGTTGCCGCGTCCCGCGTGGGAACTCGAGCAAGTAGTATGGATAACGAATCTTCGCTCCCCTCTAGTCGCGCTGTTCTGTTTGGCTCATTAGCCGTGATTGGTTGTGCAGCCGATCTGGTCACGAAGTCTCTCGTGTTTCGCCATCCGGAGCTCTATCACGGCAGCGAGTGGTGGCTCTGGGAAGGGCACGTCGGCATCCAGAAAAGTTTGAACGAAGGCGCCCTGTTCGGAATCGGCCAAGGGGGCGTCTGGGTGTTCTCGCTGTTCTCGCTGGTGGCGGCCGTGGCGATTCCCGTGTGGCTCTTCCGGTTTGGGGCTGCTCAGGATCGTCGGCTGACGATCGCCTTGGGTTGCGTTCAGGGAGGCGTTTTGGGCAATCTCTACGACCGCTTGGGAGTGCCGGGCCTCACTTGGGATGCGTTCTATCCCGCCCGTGCCGGCGAGCAGGTTTACGCAGTACGTGACTGGATTCTGCTGCAATACAACGCCCAGTGGGTGTGGCCCAACTTCAACATTGCCGACGCGCTGCTGGTGTGTGGCGCGGTTTTCCTCCTGGTACAGGGATTCTTCGCAACTCCCTCTCCAGGGTCATCGGGCGACGGTCCTCTGCAGGAAAACACCGGGCCTCAGCAGGAAAACGCCAGGAAAAAGCTTGACAAGAGCCCCTGAAAGAGCGCACACTGGCATCCGTTTGACGGCAGTTCTTCTCTGACGCGACTTCGTAGAACGTTCGCTACAACTTTTCGGTCGTAAAGCTTATAAGATCGGTTCGATTTTCTGAGCTTGCTGCGCAAGGAGATTGTCATGCGTATGTCTCGCGCTTCCGCGTATGCCATCAGTGCCGTACTTCAACTGACGGATACCCCTCCCAAGGTGCCGATTCCCTGTAGCCACCTGGCGAAGACTGGCGCGATGCCGGAACGTTTTCTGTTGCAGGTGTTGAGAAATCTAGTGAATCATGGCTTGCTCAAGTCGATTCGCGGCGTCGATGGCGGATACTATCTGCTGCAACCGGCCAACGAAATCACGCTACTGAGCATCATTGAGGCGACCGACGGCCCGCTCACCCCGATCGTGCCGCCGCTGGACGGAATCCCCGAAGCGTCGCGAGAACGTCTGCACGATCTGCTCAAGAACATCACCGCGGATGCGTGTCGCCGTATGGCGGCTCTGAAAGTGACCGACCTACGCTGCGCGGAACCGAGCGAGCCCAACACTCCGGGCAACTACAGCGATGTTCCGGCTCCAGCGAGCCAACCAGTTAGCAGTCGGTAGCGGTGCTTATTGGGCTGCCGACTTCGAGCCGTAGGGCGAAGCGCCGATCGTATCTTGCAGTCGCAACGGTCGAGTAGCGACCGAGAAGCCCATCTCCCACAGCGAGCGTTTCAAAGGGCGGAACTCGTTGAAGCTATCCGTATAGAGCCAGACATCGATCGGGGGAGACTCCCGCCGTCGATTCTGCAGATACTCGTGCAAGGCGGAACCCGGCATCAGTGCGCGTTCGACATTTTGACCGATGTCGTCGGAGGTGGGCAGAAACTCGATGTAGGTTTCCAAAGTGTTCTCTCGAATCTGTCCGGCAATGTGCCCCCTCGAAGAACCGAGAGCTTGACGTTTGATGAACGTAAACTTTGCCCGGTAGCCATCAATCGGTCCAAAAGTTTCCACCACTTCGGAATTCGACTGCAAGCGTCGACGAACTTCCTCGGAGTGGAGCTGAAACTCTTCTCGCAGTTGTTCCACGGGGACAATCGAGACCAATCCCTTACGCAATCGTAAGTGGATGGAAGGCACGTCCACCTCTTTCGCCAGTGGAGTTGGCACGCATTCAATCTCCTCCGCCTCGGGGGCGGTCGCGGCAATTGACAATCGCTGCTGAGTCAACTGATCCAGCTTGATCTGCGACTCCAGCAACTGCCGCTGCACGTCGAACTCTTGCTGGCTCTCCGCGTCGAGCAGTTCGCGACGGCGTTGGAGGTCTTCCTCGATCAGCGAGCGGTGCATTGCCAGTTCGATCCGCTGCCGGTCGAGGGTCTCGGATTCGTGGCCGACCCGGGCGACTCGCGTGGCCAACTCGGTCACCGAGCGCTCGGCGACTTTCGCTTGTCGAGTCGCTTCGTCGAGTTGGTTCTTCAGTTCCTCGGGAGATTGCCCTGCCGTGGCGGCAGACGACCGTTCCGAATCGGCGAGAAACAGACTCCGCGAGGCCTGCATGCCAACCAACATCACCAAGATGATCAGCACGCCAACGACGTTGGCCACGACGTCGAGGAACGAGTCTTGACTGGTTTCTTCCTGTTGATGTCTATCGTGACGCATCCGCACTTCCCCCTCGAGGTGCTTGAGCCGTTTCGGGCAGCCGTACTTCGACGCCGCTGTCCTTGAGCAATTTTACTATTCTCGATGCGGTTCGCTCGGCGTCGGGGCCCACGTGTAGTTCCAACACGGGCCGCCAGTAGAGACCATTGCCCGCCAGGCCCCATTCATCGATGCGGGTTTCTAGAGCCGCGACAAATTCGTTGGAGACCTGATCCAGAGATTGGTTCAGCGAGATGACCGCACCGGTGGCCCCGGCCCCCTGCGTGACATGACGACTCGGCAAGAGCGCCATTTGGTTTTTCCGCACGACAACCTGGATCGGTCGTTGAATCGGCACTGCCCCGCGCATGGCCTGTTGAACGGCCCAATCGCTGCCGCGCGCTTTGGCGATGCTCTCTGACTGCGGCGCGGTGAATTGCAGAGACGGAGAACCCGCGGCCTCGGCTTGTGTCGGATTGCCTGGTTGGCCCATCGCGCCGGGCTGTCCGCCGGAGGCTGCCGTGGTGTCTGCGGCAGAACCTGCTGCGGAACCGCCGGCTTGTCCGGTTTGTGGCTGAGCCGCACCGCCGGCGGGGCCCGGTTGTCCGAACTGCATGCCGCTGGCGGCGCCATCTGCCATTTGGCCGGCCATGTCGCCTGTTGCTTCTGAGGACTGGCCGCCGGAGCCGCCGGCGTAGGAATCGGTTCCCTCGGCGCCTTGTGACTGGTCGCCGTTGAGGGCGCCGAATTGGTGCTCGCCGTCCGCTGAAGCGGACTCGCCGGGCGTTGGGTTGTTTGTGGAATGCGATTGGGCGCCGGCTGTTGAGCCGTCGCCGGTGGCTGAGCTGCCTTCGCCGGCTTGAGCCAACAAACCTTCGTCTGGAGCACTCTCGCCGTAGCGGCCGAATGCCTGGCCCGTGCCTTGGGAGTCTCCCGTGCCTCCGCCTCTGCCGCTGCCCGAACCAATTCCTGGGAATCGACTGGGTGCCGCCCGAGCCAGTCGGGCCAGACGTTCTCGGGCGATCATCACCGCATGTAGTTGGGCACGCGCTAACTGAGGATCCGGCAGGTCCGGGAATTCGAGTTTCCAGTCGCCGTCGATGAATTCGTAGCCGTAGTCAGAGTCCCATGACGTGATCGCTCGCCGTGCCACCATGTAGGCCGTGATTCCCTCGGGACGAACCAAAATCAACGGATAGGGATCAGCCGGTTCCGGTTCGCCTGCCGCAGCAGCCTTGGCGATGAGATGCTCGCGTGTGGCTCGCAATGCGGCCGCCAGCGGATTTCCCGGCCACGACAGGGCGGCGAAATCGGATTTTTTGAAACGCAAACCTTCGGGCTGCAAAATGATGCCTTCGGCGGAGCACTCGATGTAAATCGGCTTGCGGTGAGTACCGTTATGTCCTTTGTAGGGCACGATCGCATAGGAACGCTCGCCGGCGGTCTCCTCGCGCAGCTCCTCGAGATCTTTCTCGGTGTCCACGATCAGTTGCCGCAGTCGCTCGGCTTCGCGCTCGGCCTGCTCTTGGTCGACCGACTGGTGTTTCTCGGTGGCGTCGAGCTGCTCGGAAGCGAGCGAGAGCTGTGCCAGCTCGTGCTCCATGCGGCGCGTATGCTCTTCCAGATGACTGAGCCGCTGTTGCTGGTCGCGGAGGCGCGATTCTCCTTGCTCGCGCAGCTTCCGCAGTTTCTGCTGATACTGGCGGACTTCGTCCAACTGGCGCACCAGTTCAGCCGTTGCGGCCGTTTCGGGCTGCGACGCCGGTACCTGCCTTTTTTCGTCGGCGACCCGTTGCCCCGCACGCTGGGCCAGCACGACCAGCAGCACCAACAGGGCACCCATCGTACACAGCAGGACGGCAAGAAAAGGGAACAGGCCGACCGAGTCCGAGTTGTCTCTGGTCGCGCGTGTGGTCATGCTGCCTGATTCTGACTGCGGTCCTCGGTGAGTTGAACATCCTGGACCGACACCGGCCCACCTAATCGGGAACCGAGCAACTGCAGGGCCGCCGATAGTCCGGCCACCGTTTGCTCAAAGTTGTGCGCCCCGGCCAGCGTGTTGAGATTGCTGTTCAGCGCGTCCTCAAGTCGCCTGACCTGTTCGGTGGCCTCGACCACCTTGAGCAGGATGTCGCCCTGCTTGATGAGTTGTTCCTGTTGAGTGACGGTCGTGCCGGCCGCTTCGACCAGGGCCACCTGCATTTCCTTGAGCAGATTTTCGCTCTGCCGGATCAGCTTTTCTTGCCGATTCGTGGCCACTAGCATCGCCTCGCCGACCGCCGCTTCCACGTCGGCCAGATGGCGGCGATTCTCCTCGGCCAGCTTCGCTTCGGCCTCGGTCATCGCGGTCGTGTGCAGCTCCAGGCCTTCGTTCATCAACTCGGCATGGCGGACGAGCGTCCCTTCCAGATCCTCGGCCAGGTTCGCGACGCCCTTGTTGAGCGCTTCAGCATGATTCGACATGCCAGCAACCACCGCGCCGGAGAGCGTTTCGTCCAGCGTGGTGGCCAGATTGCCGAGGATTTCCGAGTGACGTCGGCTGACGTCTTCCAACGATGCCTGCGTCAGCTCCGATTGGTTGATAACGCTTGTCTCGACTGCCTGCAGCAGCTTTTCCGACATCAGGCTGATCGACGCCAGATGCGGATCTTGCTCGGAGCCGTACTGTTGGAACCGGCCGATCAACTGACGCGAGACGTTCGCGTCGACCGACGAAAGCAGTCGCAGCTCGACGCGCTCGACGCAGTATTTTGCGAACAAGACGACGGTCGAAAGCGTCAAGGCCAAAGCCGTCGTGTCGAACGCCACGCTCAAACCGGCCACCACCGCCGGTAGCGACTCGTCCATCGCAGCGCCCGACAGGTCCAGCTTGGCGATCGCTAGCGTGATGCCGATGACCGTTCCCAAGAAGCCGAAGATCGGGATCGTCGACACGATGATCCGCACCATGCCGTAGCCGTTGTGCATTCGCGACAGGTCAGCCTCTTCCAAATGTCGGAGATGAGGTTCCAGGGTGTCGGCCGAGCCTTTGCGCTGGACATATTCCAGCGCGTCTCTTAGCCGGCGGACCAGGTAGCTGTCTTGCAGAGCCTGCGAGATATTGTTCAGACTGCCGAGCAGCCCACGGGTTTCCTCGACCGCTTGACCGCCGGCCGCCGCGGTGGGCAACTGGACCGTTTCGAACAGCGCCGACTGCATGACCAGTCCCAGTAGCTTGATCACCAGCGACGCCAGCGCGACGAAGAACAGCGCAGTCGTGCAGTAGGCGATTTCGTGGCCGGCGAAATAGCGGGCCCAAAATGTCCCTTCGCCGGCAGCGTGGACCACGCCGGCGTAGAACCCAAGACAGGCCAGGCCGCCCCAGATAAAGGATTGACGCAGCAACCATTCGGAAATTGAAGTGACGCGAGACACGGCGGCATCCTTTCTCACAACGCCGGTTGTTGACCTGTCGGCTGCGAAACCTTGGAGCGAACTTGCGCCCCACTCTCTGGTTTCACAGGACATCGGAAAGAGACGACGATCGGCGCAAGCCGACCCTCAGCCTTTCCATCTATCCCCAAAATCGGCGCAACCGGCAAAGTTTATGAGTGGATTTATGAAAAACGCCTCGCTTACACGGGTTGCTAGCACAGAGCCTCGACGCGAACCGACAAAGCTTGCCCAATTGGAAAACTTTACCAAAGCCTCGCCGCGCATCCGTCGATAATCCAAAGGCTCACGACGGACCTCCTGCGTCGGGAGCACATGGGCAGCCGCTCCAGCGAAGTCACTGCTGGCAACGAAATACCCAGGGGGGTCAGCAGCCCGGCGCGACTCGTTCGCCCGGGCTGCGTTTTTTGCAGTCGGGTGGCACTGTCTGGCTTGTCCAGCAGTGCAGCCCCGGGACACGCTTCCCACTGCTGGCAAGCCAGACAGTGGCACCCAACATAGGGAAGAGCCTCAAACTGGCTTCGTCATGAACAGGCACAGGCCCGACTGCGGGATCCGATCCGCCTGGCCGAAACCTGCTGCGTGATAGAGCCGACGCGCGCGCTCGTTGTGCTCGTCCACTTCTAGCGTGACCTTGCAACAGCCCAACTCCTGGGCTTTCGAGACGACCGCTTCCATCAGTCGCCGACCGACCCCTTGTCCGCGATGCTCCGCCAACACGGCGAAGTCGTGAAGATTCAACAACGGCCGTGCCGCAAAGGTTGAGAAACCCAGAAAACAGACAGCAACGCCCACCGGCCGATCGCCCACATAGGCCAAGAGGACGTGCGTTGTCGGATGCCGTTGCAGGCCCCCTATGAGTTCTCGCTTCACGTCGTCGGCCAGAGGCTTGCCATCGCCCTTGGGATCCCGGGCGTAGGCGTCCAACAACTCAACTACGACCCGCTGATGTTCGGGTCGCTCTAGATTGGCATCTGCGATTACGGTCGTCGGCATCAATCCGGCTCACTGCTCAGAGGTAGGACCCTCAACTGGCATTCCGGCTGTTCCGGGGCCTGGAGAGTGTCCAGCAACGGGGGGAATCTGGGGTGGCGCAGGACGCACCCTACGACCTGCCTGCTGTTGCCGAGCCCGGATTCGCTCGATGAGCACCTGCAGATCGCCCCCACTCTCTGCGAGAAGCTGGGAGCGAATGGCGTGAATCTCCGCCACGATCGGATCTTCGAAGGGTTGGTCACTCATAATTCGAAAATTCCTCAGGGGTGACAATCAAGGGAGGAGTGTAACCCAGGTCCGACAACAACTGATAGACACGCGGGAGCAGGTCCGCGTTCGCGATGTGGCGACAGTTCCACGTCAACAGATAGTTTACCTGATGGACCGTGGCCGTGGCCAAATGAATTGCGTCAGCACGAGCTTTTTCTGGCAACAGAGCCCTGTTCAGCAGGGCTTCGGCGACAAGTCCAATGCGAATATCTGTGATATCAAGAACCGAGATCCCTTCAAGTGCCTGCAGCCTCTCTGCTGCGGCCTCCGAGTCACCCCGGTTCGCCTCCTCCAGGGTCAATTCGGAAGTAACAAGATCGTAGAGATCTCGACGGCCTTCCCACCACAAATGAGTGAGTTCTTGTCGAGCGGCGTAGATTACCTGGTCTCGACTTCTAGCCGTCAAATAACCAATGATTGATGTCTCGCTGTAGACTGTTGGCAGCATGAATCACACAGCCGTGTAGGTCGCGAAGCAGTGCGGCGTTTCCCACAGCCGCACTTCTACGATCGGCACGTTCTGCAGCCGCGTTTGCTCGAAGATTAACTTGGCGATGTTCTCGGCCGTTGGGTTTTCGTCGATCAGATAAAGGGGCTCGCCCATTTCCTGGAGCATCGGCACGACCGGGTCGGCCCGATGGAGAATCATCCGATGGTCGAGATTGTCGTCGATCCAAGTGCTGACGGTCCTCTTGATCTCGGAGAAGTCGATCACCATGCCCAACTCGTCCAGCTTTTCGCCTTCAACCGAAATGACTGCCCGACCATTGTGACCATGCAAATTGCGGCACTTGCCCTCGTAATTCAACAACCGATGGCCGTAGCAGAAATCGATCTCTCGGGTGACTCGAAACATGCTTGTTTGTCTTTCTCGTGGATTGATTGCCCAACGGTCTCGCGAGCACCGTGTGGGAGACGTCTCCGACGGCGATCATCGTCAGGCACCGTGTAGCCTATCAGAACCCTCCCGAGTTGCAACAAACCCTGAAACTGTCATTCCGAGGTCTGCCGAGGAATCTGGCTAGACCTTGGGGCGTGGGAACGGCAGAAGCACAGGCACACTCGTCTTGCAATTCAACGACGGCCACCCGATATTGGGCATTGGTTCCTCCGACCAACCATCGTGCCCCAAGAGCCCGCAATGACCTCCCACGCCAAACGCCGCGACAGAATCCGCAGTCGACTGCGGAAGAAGAAGCTCGACGCGATCCTGGTGACTAGCTTCACCAACGTCAGCTATCTCACCGGTTTCACCGGCGACGACAGTTATCTGCTCGTCACCGCCGAAGAAGATATCGTGCTCAGCGACCAGCGCTACACCACACAGCTCCAAGAGGAATGTCCCGACCTGGAGTTCGCCATCCGCGGGCCAGCCAGAAAGATGCTCACCAGCGTGAAAGAAGAGGTCGCCCGCGCGAAAGTAAAACGGCTGGGGTTCGAAGCTGACTCGATGACCGTGGCCCTTCATGCAGCACTAAACGAAGCCGTGAAGCTGGGCATCTTGATCGCCTGTACGGGTTGGGTCGAAGAGCTGCGGATGGTGAAAGATCGTGGCGAGATCGCGCGCACTCGCGTGGCTTGCGATCAGGCTCGCCGCGCTTTCGAGGTGGTGCGGGCCTCGCTGACGCCCGATATGACCGAGCTGGAGGTAGCCGCCGACCTGGAGTATCAGGCCCGACGCTTCGGGGGGAAATGCCTCAGTTTCCCGGCCATTGTTGCCGCCGGACCCCGTGCCGCCTTGCCCCACGCGAGTCCCACGCTGCAGAAACTGGGCGTGAGCGACTTCACGCTCATCGACTGGGGCGTAAACGAAGGGCAGTATGTGAGCGACTTGACGCGGGTTTTGGTGACCGGTAAAATTTCGCCCAAACTCCAGAAGGTGTATGGAGTTGTGTTAAAGGCACAACTGGCTGCCATCGATGCGATCCGTCCGGGCGTCACCTGCGAATCGATCGACAGCGTCGCGCGTAAGATCATCGCCAAGGCCGGTTATGGCAAGCAGTTTGGACACGGGTTGGGGCACGGCACGGGCCTCGACATCCACGAGGCGCCGCGGCTGTCTCAAGGACAGTCGACGCTGCTCAAGGCGGGAATGATTGTCACCGTCGAGCCAGGCATCTATCTGCCAGGTTGGGGTGGCGTACGAATCGAAGACGACATATTGGTGACCAAAAGCGGCCACGAAGTGCTGACCTCCGTACCCAAGCAGTTGGAGGAGTGCCTCGTCGGCTGAAGTCAGAAAAATGCCTGAGCCGAACGCGCTAGCGTCGGGTGAAGTGGCAGAAAACCCGAGGCTAGCGCCTACGGCTCAGTTGGGGGCGGAGCATGCATTCCGAACAGACACTCACGAGACTACCGCACAGGGAGATGCCCCATGGCTAACGGGGGAACCAGTTCCGGCGAAGTGTTCGACGTCCGCAAGGTGCGTCGCTTCGTCGAGTTGATGAACGAACACGATCTGTCGGAGGTCGACCTCAGGCAGGGCGATCAACGGATTCGGCTGCGCCGCGGACAAGATCCGGTGGTTGCCATGGGCGCACCCCTGGCGGCCGCGCCGGCGCCTGTTGCGGCGCCAGCCGCCGCGCCAGCCGCGACGAGCACTGCCGCCGGCGAAGACGATCCTAACGCCAGCTACGTCACCAGTCCGATGGTCGGTACTTTCTACGTCGCTTCGAGCCCCGATTCGCCTGCTTTCGTGAGCGTTGGCGACCAAGTGGGCCCCGACACGACGGTCTGCGTCATTGAAGCAATGAAGGTGTTCAACGAAATCCCCGCCGAATGTTCGGGAAGCATTGCCGCCTTGCTGGTCTCGAATGGCGACTCCGTGGAATTCGGCCAGAAGCTGTTCAAAGTCACGAAGGCCAGCTAACCGAATGGCTCTCGACTCAGGACTTTTGCCCCAGCCTCAAACCTCCAGTCTCCAAAGCCATGTATCAACGCATCCTCGTAGCCAACCGCGGTGAAATCGCGCTGCGAATCATCCGCGCCTGTCGCGAGTTGGGGATCGAATCGGTCGCCATCTTCAGCGAAGCCGATCGGGGCGCCCATTATCTCGATCTGGCCGACGAGGCGATCTGTGTCGGTCCCGCCAAGCCGTCGGAGAGCTATCTGCGGATCGCTCACGTGATCAGCGCCGCCGAAGTGGGCAACGTTCAGGCGATTCATCCCGGCTACGGTTTTCTGGCGGAAAACGCACACTTCAACGAGGTCTGTCGCAGTTGCAAGATCGACTTCATCGGCCCTAAGCCCGAGGCCATGGCCAAGCTGGGCGATAAGAACGCGGCGCGTGAAATGGCGAAAGCCGCCAACGTGCCCATCGTGCCGGGGAGCGACGGGATCATTTCCAGCCCGGACGAAGCGTTGCGATTCGCCCACGAGGTCGGCTTTCCCGTGTTGATTAAGGCGGTGGCCGGCGGGGGGGGTCGCGGCATGCGTGTCGCGGCGAACGATCTGGCGCTCAAGAGCGCCCTGCAGCAGGCCCAACAGGAGGCCGAAGCCGCCTTCGGCAACGGGGCCGTCTACCTGGAAAAATACATCGAGCAGCCTCGCCACGTGGAAGTGCAAGTGCTGGCCGACCACCATGGCAACGTGGTTCATCTTTGGGAGCGCGACTGCAGCGTGCAACGCCGTCATCAGAAGCTCATCGAAGAGAGCCCCAGCACGAGCATCAATCAGAAGACGCGCGACGCGATGTGCGACTCCGCGCGAAAAATGATTCAGCAGGCCGACTACACCAACGCCGCCACGGTCGAGTTCATCGTCGACAAAGATGGCAAGTACTACTTCATCGAAGTGAACGCACGCATCCAGGTAGAGCATACGGTTACGGAAATGATCACCGGCATCGACCTGATCAAGCAACAAATTCTGATTTCCAGCGGCGAACCGCTCGGCTTGCGTCAGAAGGACGTCAAACAGAACGGCGCCGCGATCGAATGCCGCATCAACGCGGAAAACCCTAAGCGGAACTTCCAGCCCTCGCCGGGTAAGATCGAGCGGCTGGTCGTCCCTGGTGGGTTCGGCGTGCGATTCGATTCCCACGCCCACAGCGGCTACATCGTGCCGCCCCACTACGATTCGATGATCGGCAAGTTGATCGTTCACCAGCCGACCCGGGCCGAGGCGATCCGCACCATGCAGCGTGCCCTGGCGGAACTGCGAGTCGACGGTATCCACACGACTACTTCGCTGCACCAGGACATCCTCAGCCACAGCAAGTTCGTCGAAGGCCAAATCGACACGACCTTCGTCGAGCGGATGTTTTCTTTCGGCTAAGAGCGACTTGAACCGAATAGAGCCCGAATTCTCGGCCCTCCAAACTAGCCCGACGCGCAAGCGAGGAAATCCGAGAGAAATCCCTCGCTCGCGCGTCGGGCTAGCGATCTTTGGCCCATTCTCCTAGCGACTCTATCCGTCTACAATGAGTGGTTCCCCCGGACGCCTCGCATTGGGCGTCTCCTATCGAAGTCCTCCCTCCAGATGGTCTCTGACATGCCAGACAACACTCTCTCGCGTCCCCCGCGGACGTCTCACAGCTTTCGCAAGGCGGCCATTCTGTTTGCCGGCGGTCCCGCCCCCGCGGCCAACGCCGTCATCTCCGCCGCTGCCACCGCGTTTCTACGCAACGGCATTGAGGTGGTTGGCGTCAAGTATGGCTATTCCGGCCTGGAGAAGTACGACGCCAAGAACCCGTTGGTCGAAGGCAGCGACTATGTGAACGTCAGCCACAAGATGCTGGGCCGCACGCGCAACTCGTCGGGCATCATGATCGGCACCGCGCGCACCAACCCCGGTAGGCTGGTCTCGCATCCGTCGCATCTGGACGATTCCGAGAAATCCGCGCCGCTGAAGACGGTCTACGAGGCGCTGCGATCGATCGGCGTCGATCTGCTGGTTTCCATCGGCGGCGACGACACGCTGAAAACCGCCAACAAGTTCAAGCTGTTCCAAGAGCGGCTGCCCAAGAACGCCCCGCGTATCCCGGTTGTTCATCTTCCCAAGACGATCGACAACGACTATCGCGGCATCGATTTCACGTTCGGCTATTTCACGGCCGTCGATTTCCTGTCTTCCGAGGTCCGCAACTTGCTTGCCGACGCCGAGGCCAACCGCAGCTACTTCCTCGTGGAGTCGATGGGCCGCAGCGCCGGTTGGCTCGCCTACGGCGTAGCGATCGCCGGCGAAGCGAGCCTGGTGGTCAGCGTCGAAGACATCGTCGGCCAGTATCGCACCACCGAAGAAACAATCGATCCCCAGACGGGTGAAAAAACCTCTCGGACCGTAATGAACATGGAGGAAGTCATCCCGCGAATCGTTGCCACGCTGACAACCCGCGAACGGGAAGGCAAGCAGTACGGCGTGATTGTCATCGCCGAGGGCCTGGCCGAGTTCTTGCCTAGCACCTATTTGGAAGGGATCGGCCGCGATGATCATGGCCACATCAACATTTCGGCTGTCAACTTACACAGTATTTTCTCGAAGTTGATTGCCGAGGAATACAAGCGGCAGACGGGCCGCAGCAAGAAGGTGACAGGCCTGCAGCTTGGCTACGAAGGACGGTGCGCCCGACCGCACGCCTTCGATGTGATGCTCGGCAGCCAGTTGGGCGTCGGCGCCTATCGGGCCCTGGTCGAAAAGGGGCTCAACGGCGTGATGGTCTCGGTCTCTGGCCAATTGCAACTGGAATACGTGCCGTTCGACGAGCTGGTCGATCCCGAAACATTGGTTACGGTCGTCCGCTACATCGAACCCGACAGCGATTTCCAAAAGCTGACCCGCTTTCTGGAAACGTACGTCGACCGCGGTGAAGAGTTGCGGTAGCGAGCCGTGTCGTCCCCGACCACGGCGCCGGCCTCGGGGACGCGCCGGCTCGCTTAGCCGTCGAGAGTGCCTTTGGTGCTTGGCACGCCGGGCATTCGTGGATCGTCTTCCACGGCCATTCGCATCGCCCGAGCCGCTGCTTTGAACACCGCCTCGGCGATGTGATGGCTGTTGCGACCGTAGTGCATGAGGACGTGCAGATTGCACAGTGCGTTGGCGGCCATCGCCTGCCAGAAATCTTCGAGCAGCTCGGTGTCGAAATCGCCAATCTTCTCGGTCGGCGTCGGCGCCTGATAGGCCAAGGCAAAACGTCCGCTGAAATCGACCGCCACGGTCACCAGCGTTTCGTCCATCGGCAACGTAAAGTGTCCGTACCGGCGGATGCCCTTCTTGTCGCCGAGCGCTTCCTTGAAGGCCAGCCCCAGGCAGATGCCCGTGTCTTCGACCGTGTGATGCGAGTCGACGTGCAGGTCGCCCTTGGCGCGCACTTTCAGGTCGAACGCCCCGTGCTTAGTGAACAGCGTGAGCATGTGGTCGAGAAAACCGACGCCGGTCTGGATGTCGGCCGTACCGGTGCCGTCGAGGCACAGTTCCAGCTCGATCTGCGTCTCGGCCGTATCGCGTTTTATCTGGGCTGTCCGAGCCATGAGGCTATGTATCGTTGGTCATTGGGACTTGGTCATTGGGTCATTTCTGCACCCATTCCATCCTATCACGGACACCAACGACGAACGACGGGTTCCCGGTGCGTTTCCCGCCGGGGGGGCTCAAAGCTTTGCCTCCCAGTCGGCTTGTTTGGTATAATCGTTGCGGGTCCCCAGCCGCGTCCCCAATTCACACTGCCACCACCTCGGGAGGGAACTCTTATGGCCCCGATGAAATGCCCCACACGCAACGAACCGACCGACGTTTTCCAGGACAGTCTCACGCTCACGCACCTGGCCCACCGCTGGCACGTGCATCGCCGCGAGGTGCGGCACTTGCTGCAAACCGGCCAGTTGCCGTTCGTCCAGGTGCACAACCAGTTGCGCGTCCCCCGCGCAGCGGTGGCAGAGTTTGAGCGCAAGCAACGATAATGGCCGTTCCCAGATCGAGTTGGAGCAACTATCATCGCTAGTCCTGCGATTGCCTGTAAGCCGCGAGGCGCCAGCCGAGCGCTCGGCTATCGCCTCGCGGCTTACACTCCTGTGGATTCTGAAGACGGTGCTCGATGACCAGTGAACTTGCAATAAGAGTGCCCGCCGGGCCGGTGGTGCTGACGCTTGCTCAGCGGGAGCTGGTGCGGTTCTTTCGGCAGCGCAATCGCGTGGTCGGCGCCCTCGTGCAGCCGATTATGTTTTGGGTGCTGTTTAGCGCGGGGCTGCGCGGCAACGACCTGGGCTTCGCGTTCTTCTTCCCGGGCACGCTGGCGATGATCCTGTTGTTCACGGCAATCTTTGCCACGATTTCGATCATCGAAGACCGCAGCGAAGGTTTCTTACAGTCGGTGCTCGTGGCACCCGCGCCGCGGTGGGCGATGGTCATGGGAAAAATCGTCGGCGGTGCGACGATCGCCTTGCTACAAGCCTTGCTGTTTCTCGCTTTGGGGTGGCTAACGCTGGGGCTGACCAGCCCGCTGGGCGACGTGCTGTTGGCAATAGTCCTAATGAGTGTGATCGCCATCGGGCTTACCGGTTTGGGATTTTTCCTCGCTTGGCGGATGGACTCGACCCAAGGGTTCCACGCGATCATGAGCGTATTGTTACTCCCGATGTGGGTGTTGTCCGGATCGATCTTCCCGGCGGAATCGGGCAACTGGCTGACAGCAGTTTCTTGGGCGAATCCTCTCACGTACGGTGTCGCAGGGCTCAGGCATTATCTACAATTCAAAGATTCGGTAGTCGCCGTCGAGTCGCTGCCGACGCTTAGCATCTGTTGGCTGGTGACGATTGGATTTAGCTTGGTGATGCTGGCGTTGGCCTGGCGGATTGCCGGCACGCGCACGACGGGAGACCTGTTATGAACAACACGGCGCTGCCCTATTGGTTGGCGTTCATGGTGCTATTGGGCGCCAGCTACGGCGGTTGGAAGTGGTGGCAGGTTCAGCAGTTCCAGGCCGACCGTGAGTTGGGCGGCCTCGAATTCCAAGGCCCGCCGCTCGAAGAGTTCGAGCTGACCGAATGCCACGGCCAGCCGTTTCGTTCGCACGACATGCTCGGCCGAGTGTGGGTCACTACGTTTTTCTTTGCCACCTGCCAGGGCACCTGTCCCCGGCTGAACGCGAACATCAAACACTTCAACTCGCTGGAAGAACTCCAGGACGTCACCTGGGTGAGCATCACCGTCGACCCCGACACCGACACACTGCCCAAGCTTCGCGAGTATGCCGAACGGTTTGACGCCGATCCCGAGCGCTGGCTCTTCTGCCGCGGCGAGTTCAACTACATCCGACGCATCGGTCAGGACTACATGAACATGGAGATCAGTTGGCGAGGGCATCAGGACTTTGCCGTGGTGATCGACCGAGAGGGCAAGATCCGCGGCATGTACGATCCCAATCGGCTGAGCCAACTCAAGAAACTGAAGACGCTGCTGCTGACCTGCCTGGAAGAAGAGACCCCAGCAACCGAAGAGACTGTTGAAGACTCGCAGCAGGAGCGCCCGGCCGCGTGATCAATACTATCCCGGTTACTCTTGCATCGGCGCACGCTCTGGTGCATCTCAACGCGGCGCTCAACGCGCTGGCGACGGTGCTGTTGGTCGTCGGTTTCGTGCTCGTCAAACGGGGGCGACACGTCGCGCATGGTCGGGTCATGCTGGTGACGTTTCTGGTGTCGTGCCTGTTTCTTGTGAGTTACCTGGCGTACCACTCCCAAGTGGGGAGCGTGAAGTTCACTCACCCGGGAGCGGTGCGCTACGTCTACCTAACGATTCTCGCCACGCACGTGTTGCTCGCCGCGGCGGTGCCGTTCTTGGCGCTGGTGACAATCGCGTTTGCCCTGGCAGGAACCGGCTGGCGCCGTGCTGCCCGCCTGCCGGCCGAAACCCGATCAAAATATCTCGCCCGACATCGCCGACTCGCCCGCTGGACATTTCCTGTTTGGCTGTACGTGTCGGTCACCGGCGTGGTGGTTTACGCGATGCTGTACCACCTCTGGCCGCCGGCGGCGGGATGACCTAGAATCGTGGCAGAGGATCCTCCACTATGAATCACTTTCGTTGGCGAATCGTGGCACTGCTGGCATTGGTCGTCGTGCTCTGTCTGGCGGGCGACGCCTCGGCGTGCCCAACCTGCAAAGACGGCCTGGCAGAAAACGATCCGTCGTCGCAAGCGATGGCGGCCGGCTACTTCTATAGCATCCTGTTCATGATGGCGATGCCGTTTGTGATCATCGGCACCTTCGGCGGCTTTGCTTACCTGTCCGTTCGTCGCGCCCGGGAGGCCGAGGCCCTCGCGGCAGTAGGAGCTCAAGACTCGGCTGACCTCCTCGAGTAGCTCATCGCGAATCTCAATTTGGGTCGCGGAGCATTTCTCTTTTCTCGTAGGCCTGCGGGAACGACCGCAGACCGTCCGGCCAGGCGTAGTCTTCGAGTTTCGCATCGTCTCGTCGGCGGGCGACCATCCGCACGTAGCCAAGATACTCGCCGGCGTCAGCTTCCACGGCGGCCGCTTCCTCGGTGTTGTCGGGCCAACACTGCCGATGCCATTGGCACCAGTAGCGCCAGCCATCGGCGAGGGTGTCGGCCTGTTGTAGGTCGACGATGCCGGTGGTTTCCCAGAGCTTGCGCCACCAAGCCGTGGAGTGCAACGCCCAGCAGTCTTGCGACCACCAATCGACAAGATGCTCGGGCAGCGGATGGGGCAGCTCCTGCATCAGCCCCGCCCCCGCGATGCCCAGGGGCCCTCCCGGTTTCACAAAGTTGGCCAGATAGTTTAGATAGAGCGCGTCGGTGCCAAAGTACGAGTAGCAATCAACGGCGACGATCGCATCGAAGAACTCGCCGGCAAACGGCAGGGCGCGAGCATCGGCGTGCAATGGGAAGACTCGGTTTTCCAGGCCGGCGTCTCGAACTCGCTGGAGATTCTCCGACGCGGCGACCCACAGGTCGGTGGCCCAGACCTCGACGCCAAATTCACGCGCCAGAAAGATCGAGGATTTCACACGTCCGCAACCCAGGTCGAGCACTCGCATCCCCGGCTCGAGCGTCAAGGCTTCGCACAGCCACTCGGTCTGCCAGAGCGGATTGCCGCCGAAGCCGTTTTCACCGACCCATTCGGGGGAGTATTTCGCGGAAATGGGAAAGCGGCGGTCAGGGTCATAGGAATCCATGGATATCTCCAAGCGAGTGATGGTGTCGAGAGCTCTCGCTATTCGACACGACTGTCAGCAGATTGGTTCGCCATTTCCCTCGCTTCCTGTTCATTGGGCCAGGGGTCGAACAGTTCGTCGAAGGCAATCCACAATCCGCGAGCATAGCGGAAGAACCAGAGAGGAAACAGCAAGGTAAAACCGGTCAACGTGTAGAGCAACTGTTGGCCGGTCATCGCCTCGGTAAGAAACATGGTGAAATAGATCACCATGACCAACAGGGCCGTCGCGCCGTAGTTGAAGTAGATCGACCCCAACAGGTATCCGGGCGACCGGTCGAACTTTCGGCCACACGCTTCACACGGATCGAGCATCGAAAACAGATTGCGGAACATGCTTCCTTTCCCGCAAGCCGGACAGCGCAGCCGCAGGCCACGCCACAAGAGGGTCGATAGGCGAGGTTTGTCAGGTGGCGGTGCGTCGGTGGGCATAGTGTCCGATCGTGTGAAGTTAGCCGCCGACGTCCCGTCGGCGCGATCCAGAGAACACATCGTACCCCGACCTCTCCAGACTTGCCAAGTGAACACGCCACGGGTAGGCTGCTCGACATGCACACTTTGGCACGACTACTGCAATTGGCCGGCTTGGTGATCCCGCCGTTGGCGATGGCGGCCCAACTGAATGAGACGATCTCCACCGGGCGGATGCTGCAGTTTCTGATGATGGCCATCGGGCTGTTCATCCTGGGGCATACGATGCAGCGATACAGCGGCGGTGGGCAATGAACGGCTCTTCTGGGGCGTCGACGCAGGTCTATAATGGTTGCTGAGTTGCCTAGAGCTACAGCACTACGAACTAGTCAAATTAGCGAGGATAAGCGCGGATCAGTGTTCAACAAGAAAGTCTCACGCAGAGGCGCAGGGGTCGGGGAGCCAAGGTGCGGGTGGCCGGGGCAAAGCGAAGCGTGCCCCGGGGCGGATGGGCGGCGGTAGCTGATTTGCGAATCGAGCAAATGCAGGTCGGGTGCCGCACCGACACTCGCCCGTTGAATATTGAATATTGACATGAGGGAACAGAGGAAACAGAGATAAGATTCTCCAACAAACTCTGCTCCCTCTGCTTGCTCCTGTTCAATCACTTTTCTAATCCGCGCTGATCTCCACTAAGAATTGTCAATATTAGGCCTGTTCCCCCGCCAAGACCCACGATTTGCGGGTTTCGTCACCCCCATGTAGAATGGCCAATGCTTCCCCAGAGCTTGGGTGTATTCGCAGAAGCATCCTTGAAACAAAGGGCTACACCACGTGGCAGGTCTGCATCGACTGGATTCGGAGCGCAGAATGGGTGCCGTTCGGGAGAGATTGCGAGGCGAGATCGGTCCAGAGTGCGCAAAGTGTTTTCTCTTCGTCCCGTGCGCGGTCGCTTCTTTGCTGGCGGCCGTCACCTGGCCGTCAACCGCCACGGCCGACATCTACCAATGGGAATGGGTCGACCCGAACAACCACGCCCTCGGGCGGCAACAATCGGCGACGCTTGCGCCGGATGGGGCGTGGCTGGTGCCTGAGCCGGGGATGGATGCTATCTCTAGGGATCTTACGCAAGCGTATCTTATTGACTTCGACTTGAGCGGGGCTAGGTTCTATCAGGCGATACTAATGGACGCCGATCTGAGTGGAGCAGATCTCACGTTCGCTAATTTCGAAGTGGCAACGCTGACAAACGCCGACTTCACCAATGCGGAGGTCCGCGGGTCCCTCTTTAACTCATCGAGACTTTCGACGACACAGCTTTATTCTACTGCCAGCTATCAGACGGGAGAACTCGCCCGTATACAGTTTAGTTACTATAGGCTTCCTCTAAGAATCAATTTTCCGACAGGCGGATTCTTTTGCGGGCGTTGATGTTGAGTAATTGTGAGCAGAATCTCATTCTGCTGGATTATCTTGGGTATTCCTTCCTGTTTTTCTTCTCCGGAAAGCCAATTTTCG
>CAXMSB010000226.1:0-47783 GCA_964195615.1 uncultured Granulosicoccus sp.
AACCACTTGGATTCGAGTCTAGTATCTCACTTCGGCGCAACCGACGGAAGTGGAAATACGCCCATTGCCTCGGCTGTGGAGATCGCGTACTCGAACGCGGTTCCTGGCTTGCTCGCCGGCGATTTTGACCTGGATAGCGATGTCGATGGGGCGGATTTCTTGAAGTGGCAAAGAGGAGAATCGTTTACGCCCTATAGCGAGTCGGACTTTGCCGACTGGGAAGAGAACTTTGGAACGGTACTACCAGCAATCGCAGCGGCAGCAGTCTCAACCCCGGAACCGTCTTCGCTGCTGCTGGCGAGTCTTGCAGGGTGTGCTTTGTTGCACCGTAGGCGACGGATTTAACTCGCAGCGGTTGCACAAACCTCAGCAGATTTGGGCATCAGCTAACATGCGGCGGTGTGCACACCCGCTGCACTTAACGGAACCTACGTTTCCTGCGGCGCGCTGTGGCCGTCAACTAACTTCCCTGCGCCGAGAAGCCCGGGGGGGGGTTAAGATTCTGAGCGGGAAAAGGGTCCCATGCCGGCGGTTTCGTCACGCACACGTCACGCCAGTAGGAAACCGGTGGCGAGGGGCGGGGAGACTATACGCAATGGAACCGAGGCGCGAAGGGGTGGGGGGCGATCCAAAACTTCTGCGGACTGATCCCCAGGGACCCCTATGGCCAGTCTTCCCAGAGTTCGCCAAGGATATTCTTTGGCGCACTCTGGGAAATCTGGCGCACTCTGTGGCTTAGAAGCATTGGTGCATCAGTCCGCATGAGCCCGGACCATCGCCAAGATGCCGATCTTCGTGGTCTCGGGAAGCGTCTGCCAAGCATCGATCACCAACTGCAGATCGGGGTCGAGAGGGGCGGTTTCTGTGCTAACTGCTGCGCCTGGCGCTGCGCTATTCTGAAAATCATTGATTTTCTCGGTGTTTTCGCACTCTTCGGCCTGATTGGAATTCAGGTGCTCTGCAAAGAGTTGCGGACAGGGCGCATGCGATCAAGGCTAGTAGTAGTAAGATCTTGTATATTTGCATTGGATTGTTCCGGGTAATGGATTCTTGTTAGCGGTTTCTTTGCGGGTGGTAATCGACGACTACCTCGTTCACGAGGAGCTGCCCATCGATATATTTCGCCATCGCATTCGCTGGTAAAATCACCAACACGGTAACCTGGTCCGCCGCCAGTTTCACCCGATACCCGGTCTCCGCTCCGCGGGCAATAAACTGCCCGGTCACAAGGTCATACAAGTCGGTCGGGTGTGTCAGATTCAGGGTCACCTGTTTCGCGGAATCATGTGGGTTGTAGATAAGCCGTGTCGGGTAAGCCTTCGAGTGCAACCAGTCGGTCTTCAGGCAATCCCAGATGAGGATCCCGGGGACGTCGGTCGGCTCACAGATGCCGCCAAGAAAGCCAATGTGATTTCCGGAGTAGAGTGAGAGGTTGTTGCAAGACTTGGAGAATCGCGGTTTCTCCATCAGATAGTCTTTCCTTGAAATTTTGTCGACTTCCCAGCCCAACCGAAGCGTATCGCCGGTGGCGTACGGTCTAAATTCGCGCTCATCGCTCCATTCCCATGCAGCAAGCGCCTCGTAGAAGAGCAGGTTCCGCGGATCCCACTTGTCTTTCCAATCCTTGTGGTCCTGATGATCCCAGTCCAGGCCCTCGGCCTGGAATAGCCGTGAGTTGTTGGCCACGTGCAGTGAGAAACGAGCGATGGCACGGGCGTATCGCTTGGTCGTACCGAACAACCGGCACCAGCCAGGCCGGCCCCTGCAAGGTGCCCATGGCAAATGCATGGAAGTCGTTGCCTTGCGGATCCCACCTGGCACCATCCAGGCCGTCCAGGGTCATCCCGTCAACCTTTACTCCGGCGGTGATCATCCACCTGGATCGATCCCCTTTCCCGTTCTTGTCACCAAACCAGATATCCAAGATAGCCCCGATGTCGATATCGGTGTGGTGCTCGGCATTCAATCGCACAGCTGCCAGTGGACCCATGACATTAGTCAGTTCGTAGCGGTCCGGATGATCGATATGCCATTGGAGCGCCGCCCTGGCACAGGCGACACGGTCATCAGCAGTATCCAGTTCGAGTGAGGCACCGACGACCAGTGGCCAGGCGACGCTGGGAGCATTGCCAAGCCGGTTCATGGGTTCATTGCGGCCATCGGGTTTGCCGGTTTCGAAGTTGAACCCTAACCCGTTAAAATCGGGATTCTCAGGGCAGCCCAAGCCATGGGCGATCGTGTCGAATCCCTTGATCGTGGTGTGAAGATGCTTCTGAAATTCGGGATCGTCGGGATGCTGCGCCGCCAACATCATCCCCATCGTTGCGGCCCAGTAACCATAGATGCCAGAATGCACCACCGGACCGTGACGCCTGAGGTCCCTTCGATACAGTCCCGTTTTGGGGTCATACCAAGCCTTGGCAGCCTGAACCCAATCAACGCCGTTGTGATTGCGTGGATCCAACCCCACGAGCTTGGCGCCGATGACGGCAGACATGCAAGCAACCGACTCGTGACGAAGCCTGTTGGGGAGGAAGGACGGCATCCGGAACCCGGGCTCCCCGGGCTCGATCACCACCAGCCGGTGTCCGTCGAGATCGGTTTTGGGGTTCAACACCATCGAGTAATATGCTCGCGATACCGTCGGCCAATCCCTCACGGCGAGCGGCTTTGGTAAACGCGGCATCCTCTCGACTGCCGCGACTTTGTTTTGTTCAATTCCTTGTGACCCGGCCAGGTCTTCCGCATGAAGACAAGGAGATGCGATCAGGAAGCCGAAGACCAAAATGTTGAACAGGGATATGGTTCGGTTCATCGAGATTCGGATTTGGGGATTGACTTGGGTGAAGTTTGGCTCAGCGTGCCGATGTCCAAGCCTTACCAGGCTCCGGGCTGGAAGTGGTTCAGTGGCTCAAGCCCGTTCGATGCTGCGCGGATGCCAAGCCGCTTCCCCAGGCTGTTAGTTCGTTTCCCACTCGCTCGCTACAAAGTAGCCGACAAACCACAGGGAAAATACCCGAAAATAACGGGAAGCTTCGGCGGAATTAATAGAGGAACCCTTGAGAAAAAATAGCTCACAAGTACCGCCCCGGCACCCCTCTTCCGCATGGCTTCTCGGCAACTGCGGTTCTTGACGGCAGACCCGGCGCGGAATCTCCCTGGAGACTCGCCGAACCGCTGGAATCGTCACGAACATTCCGATTGTGCCGATATCGCAGTAACCGGATGGCGACGGCGATCGATGATTGGCACCAGGGCGATCCACACGGTGCTGGCCGTCTGGGATCATGCAGAGCGTCTTACACGAAGTGGATGGCGTAGAGGATCGGGGCGATGATCATCGCCACCACGCTGATCAGCTTGATGAGGATGTTCAGCGAGGGGCCCGAGGTGTCTTTGAACGGGTCGCCGACCGTGTCGCCGGTGACGCCGGCCTTGTGCATTTCTTCGGTTTCGTCGCCCCACTTGGCGTGGCCTTCGTCTTTGATCTGTTTCTTGGCGTTGTCCCAGGCGCCGCCCGCGTTGGCCTGGAAGATGGCTAGGCAGACCCCGGAGATGGTCACGCCAATCAAGAGCCCGCCGAGCATGTCGGGGTTGATCACGCCCACCACCACTGGGACCGTGACCGCCATCACACCGGGGGCGACCATCTTCTTGATTGCAGCGGCGGTGGCGATGTCGACGCAGTGCGAATAGTCGGCCTTGCCGTCGGCCGCGTTGATGATTCGGGCCTCTTCTTCGGTGGGGTCGCGCTCTTCGCTTTCCGCGGTTTTGGCGGCGGCCAGCGCGGGCCGTAGTTCGGGAATCTCGCGGAACTGTCGGCGGACTTCTTGGATCATGTCCTGAGCGGCCTGCCCCACGGCAACCATTGCCATGGCGGAGAAGCGGAACGGCAACATGCAGCCGATCAGCAGTCCGACCAACACGTAGGGATTGGCCGCGTTGATGTCGACCAGGCCTTGCATCTTGGTGAGGTACGCGGCGGTGAGGCTCATCGCCGTCAGGGCCGCCGAGCCGATGGCAAAACCCTTGCCGACGGCGGCGGTCGTATTGCCCACGGCGTCGAGCTTGTCGGTGCGGGCGCGAACGTCTCGGCCGAGTCGCGACATTTCGGCGACGCCGCCGGCGTTGTCGGCGATCGGGCCGTAGGCGTCGGTGGCCAGTTGGATGGCGATGGTCGAGAGCATTCCCAAAGCGGCCATGGCGATGCCATAGAGGCCGGCAAAGTGGAAGGCGACGAGGATCGCAGCTCCGATCACGAGGATTGGCAGCGTGGTGGAGTTCATACCCACGGCAATGCCTTGGATGATCGTGGTGGCATGGCCCGTTCTAGACGCTTCAATGATTGAGTTCACCGGCTTCCGATCACAGGCGGTGTACCATTCTGTAATCATGCCCACGGCGAGCCCCGCGATGAGCCCAGCGGCGACTGCCGCGGCGATTCCCCACCACTGATAGGTCGGCTGGCCGGCGATGATGTCGTCGACCGTGACTCCCCCGGTGGGAATCAACATGTAGATCGCCCCAACCGTGCCGACAACCATCACGGCCCCGGCCACGAACATGCCGCGGTTGAGACCTTGCTGCGGATCGTCGCCCTCGTTGGTTTTCACGAAGAAAAAGCCGATGATCGAGGCGATAACGCCGACCAGGGCCACGACCAGCGGCAAATAGACCGCGTTCATTCCGGCGCCTTTTTGGGCGGCATCGAGGCCGACAAACCAGGCGGCTCCGAGGACCATCGAGGAGATGATCGCCCCGACGTACGACTCGAACAGATCGGCGCCCATACCGGCGACGTCGCCGACGTTGTCGCCGACGTTGTCGGCAATCGTGGCGGGGTTGAGCGGATGGTCTTCGGGGATGCCAGCTTCGACCTTGCCCACCAAGTCGGCCCCGACGTCGGCCGCCTTCGTGAAGATACCGCCGCCAACGCGAGCGAAGAGGGCAATCGAGGAGGCTCCCAACGAGAACCCGGAGAGGATGTTCAGCACGAGATCCGTAGCGTCGCCGCCGTTGACCGCTTCGGGGTACATGTTCAGATAGACGATCATTAGCGAGCCCAGGCCCAAGAGCGCCAGTCCGGCGACGGAGAGCCCCATCACCGAACCGCCGACGAACGCGACCTGCAGCGCTTCGTTGAGCCCTTTTCGAGCAGCGGCGGCGGTGCGCGTGTTGGCCGCGGTGGCGGTCTTCATGCCAAAGAAGCCGGCCAGCGCCGAGCAGATGGCGCCCAGCACAAACGACACGGCAATCAGCCCGCTGGTGTTATGCTCCGCACCGATGTAATGGTTGGAATACCCGAGCAGAATCGCCACCGCCACCACGAAGACGGACAGCGCGCGATATTCCCGGGTCAGAAAGGCCATCGCGCCGTCGGCGATCCAACTGCCGATCATTTGCATACGCTCGTCGCCGGCGTCCTGCCGCCGCACCCAGCTTGCTCGAACCAAGGCGTAAACGAGTGTCAGGAGTGCGACTCCCGGGACCAGATAAACAATCAAGCTCGTATCCACTTTGTTTCTTCCTTACGGGGCTTTCGCCATGGTGGAATAATCAGAAAGTCAAGAAAATGTAGCACGCAGTTCATCATTGGGTTTGGCAAAGATAGACGGCCGCTCGATGGGCCGTCATAACCGCTATTTGCATGCCATTTAGAGAATGCCGGAGTCCTTCTTCGTCAGATATCCGCCGCTGATGAGCAGAGTGTACGGCAGCCGAGTCGTTCTGGAAACCGCGAAATCGGAAAAGTTGGAAAAAGATTGAAACACTTTTCGAGAGACTTTGGAGCTTGATTCCTAGTGGATTTCGAGAGGCCACCATCAGACAGGCGCGGCCGTTTCCGAGGCCGCCAAGATGCCCGCCAGATCGTCCAACCAACATTCCAACAGCGTGGCCTGATTCGCGTTTCGGTCGAGCTGAATCTCCGCCTCCAGACAGCGATCGAGGATCATAATGGCACATTGCCGTGCGGAATGGCCCAATTCTTCTGCCTGCCGAGCCGCCGTGGAGTCCGAGGGGAGGCCCTCCGACTGCTCATGACAAGCAAGCCGCAGGAGCTCGCGAAAGTGGGCCGCGACCATCTGAAAAGTGGCCCGAAGTTGCTGACGTCGGGCGTCGGCCGCCTTGCCGGCCTGGCTGACGAATTCGTTGATTCGCGCTGCCAGACGCATGCTATCAAAGCGGGAAGGAGCCAATTGTGGCAGCAGCCATTGTTGCAGCTCCCACCAATCGGGGTCGGCCAGTTCGCGGGCGACGGTGAGACTCCCCTGACAATGGGGGGCCAGCTTGGCGGCTTGCTCGGGATCGGCCGTGATCTGTTGCTCGACGAGCAGTTGCTGGAGCACCTCGGTCGACAGTGGCTCGAAGCGAACCGCCTGCGTGCGAGAGAGAATTGTCGGCAACAGCCGGCTGCGGCTGGTGGCGAGCAGGATGAGCACGGCTCCCGGCGGCGGCTCCTCCAGGGTTTTTAATAGGCAGTTGGAGCTTTCGATCGTGAAGTGATCGGCATCGTCGATAACCGCTACCCGTCGACGCCCCAACATCGGCCGCAGCGAGATATTGTGGCACAGGCCTTCCTGGTTGCGGTGTTCCCGATCACCCAGGAACAGCTCCAGCGGCAGGCGGCGCTTTCCCTCGGGCAGTTGGATCAGATCGAGGTCGGGATGGTTTTCGGCCACTGCCAGCAGGCAGGATTCGCACTCGCCGCAGGGGTCCAACTCCTCGGGCTCTCGCGACTGGCACAACAGCGCCTGGGCCAGTTTCAGGGCGAAGGCGCGTTTCCCCACCCCGCTCGGCCCCAGGAACAGGTAGCTGGAAGCCAACCGACCGTGCCGGAGGCTCTGCCGAAACCGCTCGACGACGGCGTCGTGTCCTAGAATGCCATGCCACATCGACGTTTCCGCCATTCGGGGTACTGGGGGGTTGTTTGAGTCCTGATCGTAGCAGAGGCGCGGTGGTCGCGGGACCGAGAATCTTCCACTTTCTACGGCATCCCGGGTAGAATGGCAGAGCGAGCCGTTCCTCCTCCACAAGGGCCCAGCGATGTCGATGCCGCTCTCCCCCACGAAGCTTCTCACATGCGACGGCTGCGGGGCCGTTCTGCCCTTGGGCGGCACCCGGCCCGGCGGGAAATGTCGCTGCGGAAGGTGCGGGAAGATTCTCATTGTCCCCCTTGAAGAGCCGGAGGAAGATTTTTCTTACCCATCGCGGCCAGAGCCCGAGCCGGAATTTGAACCGACGCCCAAGTCGGTCGGCTTCCACTGTCGCGTGTGCGACACTCACCTATCCGCCCGGACGGCGGACGTCGGCAAGCGGGCGAAGTGTCCCGACTGCGGCGTGCTCACCGTCGTGCCTCCGCCGCCCAAGGTTCGTCGCAAGAAACCGCCCCGAGCCATGCACGGTCAGCAGTACGGCCTGTGGGGCGTCGACGAAGCACCGTCGCCGTCGGAGTTGGCCGCCCGACAGCCGAAATACTATCCCGTGTTTTGCCGCGTTTGCGACACGCTGATGCACGCCCAAGCGAAGCAGGCGGGCGCAAAGCTCACCTGTCCCGACTGCGGAGCGAAGACGGTGGCTCCTCCGCCGCCAGTCGAGAAGCCGAAGCCCTCGGTGCTGGCGCCCGACGGCACGGAGTATCAGCTCGACGAAACGCAGGAGACTCCTGATCGCCCCACCTTTGTGCCTTACCAAGTGCGTCGGCTCGCGGAGCAAGAGCAGCGTGAAGAGCAGCAGCTTCAGGAATACTATGAGCGGCCCGAACTGCCCTACATGCCGTTGCTGCAAGGGGTCTCGCGAATGTTGCGTCGGAGTCCTCTGCCGCAGTGCATTTTCGCATTAGCCTTCGCCTTAGCTTTGGAAGTATGGTTCATCGCAAATGCGATGGCTAACGTGCAGGGGATGGCCTTAATGATCGTGCTCGTGGCCTACGCCACAACGGCCTTCTTCGGGGCACTCTCTTTCATGGCGGCCTCGGCTGCCTGGTTGGCCGTTCTGAAGGAGAGTTCCGAAGGAAACGATCGACTCTACGAACCGCCCAGCATGATATTCGTCGATTGGGCGGCGGAGTGTTTTTACGTGCTGTTCGCCTCTGCCATGGCCTTGGCGCCGGGAATGCTTGCTTGGAAGTTCATCCCAGCCCTGCCGTTGGAGCTGGGACCGCTGCTCGCGGCAGCGAGTTGGTTGCTGTTGTTCCCCGTGTTTCTGCTTTCGCAATTGGAGAATGGCTTATCGCTGGAGTTCTTCTCGCCCAAACTGGCTGGAACGCTGCTGAAACGCCCTGGGCAGTGGTTGCTATTCTATGCGGAGTCGGTCGTGCTGTTGGGCGGCTGCACTGCGGCGATCATCGGGCTGCAGATTTTGTCGCCCGTGCTGGTGGTGGTCTCCGTGCTGTTGGCCTCGGTAGCCAGCTTTCTCTATTTCCGCCTGCTGGGGCGGCTGGGTTGGTGGTTGGCTGAGTCGCTTGCCGTGGAAGAAGAGCCTGGAGAAGATTCCGCGGATTGAGATCCAGCGGGGCAGCCGCCGCTACAACCTGCACGACCCGTCTACAACGTCGCCGGCCAGCGGGGAAATGCGATCTCACCAAGAGAGAATGGGGCACCGATCTTCAGCAGGCCGAGCATACTAAAGGTACCCCTTCCCTTCCGGAGTTCTCGGCTCATGGCCCTGTGGTTTTCTCAGACTAGTCGCCGTTCGAAAGAGACCGGCAAGTTCAGCACCCGGCCACGCCCCGGCACGCAAAAGACATCTGGCGCGGAGTATCGCGATTGGTCTTACCACTTCATCAGCCACCGCACCGGCACGAGCGTTCGGCGGACGACTTACAGCGTCGCGATCGTAGACCCCTATCAGAATCGGGTCGCGTACCTGCGAGATTTTCCTAACGTCGAGAAGGCGGCCACGGCGGCCCGTGAGTGGATCGATCACAAGCTGAGCCTCATCTGGCCGAAGACGCTGGCCGACCTCGGCACAATCCCGGCTGTTCCTGCTCCAGAGATGCCCGCTCAAGAAAAATAGCGGACCGCGTTGCGGAACAGCTGCAGCCCGTCGCCCTCTTGTTGCTGAGGCGAGCGGGTCCACTGAGGGTGATGCGTGGGGTCGATGAACCGCTCGGGATGGGGCATCATGCCGAACACGCGCCCACTCTGGTCGCAGATGCCCGCCACGTCGGCCATCGAGCCGTTGGGATTGTTGTCGTCGGTCGAGTCGCCGACTGCTTCGTATCGCAGCACCAACTGGCCCGCCTGCTGCAATTGCTGGAGCGACGCTTCGTTGCGTGCCGTGAACTTCCCTTCGGCGTGGGCGATCGGCAGGAACATCTGCTCGACGCCGGCCAGGAACACGCATTTCGACCCATCGGCTCGCAGATGGACCCAGCGGTCGACGTAGCGGCCCGACTCGTTCCACGAGAGCGAAGCGGTCGGGCCCTCGGTGTCGTCGGCGTCCAGCAGGCCCGACTTTATTAGCACCTGAAACCCGTTGCAGATGCCGAGCACAAGCTTGCCCGCGGCGCGAAACTCGGCGAGCACGTCGGCCAAGTGGTGGCGGATTTGGTTGGCGAAGATTCGACCTGCCGCAACGTCGTCGCCGTAGCTGAAACCGCCGGGGATGCAGAGCACCTGGTGCTCCGCGGCAAGCTGCGGCGATTCCAAGAGTCGGTTCAGGTGCAAGACCTCCGGTTGGCCGCCGGCGCGCTGGAAGGCGAACGCCGTCTCCGCGTCGCAGTTCGTGCCGGGGGCTCGCAGGATCAATATTCGAGGCTGGGGCATTTGGGATTTCAGATTTCAGATTGCGGATTTCAGATTTGGGATTCGGGATTGAGAGCGAGCCGTCTCGTCCCCGACCACGGCGCCCCTTCAAAAATGTACATCTACCAGTCCAAAGGTCGCTGCCAAGCAGCTTTTAATGTGTCGAGACTCTCATCGATGACTGCCGCGATCACCAGCCGCGGTTCCTCGACCGTCTGCCCCACGCAAGCACAAGCCACACTCGCCAACTGGGCTTCAAAGGCGGCCGCGTTCTCTGGAGTGATCTCGCACAGGAAGCGGCTGTTCGACTCGCTGAACAACAGGCTCGCCGGCGAAAGTTGCGGCAGCACAGATAGATCGAGCCGAGCTCCCACGCCGCCGGCAAACGCCATCTCTGCAGCCGCTACGGCCAGGCCCCCTTCGCTCAAGTCGTGGCACGACCGCACCAGCCCCTCGCTGATGGCGGCATGAATCGCGGCAAACGTCTGTTTGGCGACCGGCGGATCGACCGTCGGCACCGCGGCGCCCTCCAAATCGTTGACCAGTGCGAAATGTGAACCGCCCAGCTCGTCTTTGGTTTCTCCCACCAGGTACAGCCGATTGCCGGGCGACTTGAGATCCATCGTCACACAGTGCCCAACGTCGTCGACTTGCCCCATGGCACTGATCAACAGCGACGGGGGAATCGCGATCGTCTGCTTTTCGCCGCTGGAATCGACGTAGCTGAACTCATTGTTGAGACTGTCCTTGCCGCTGATAAACGGCGTCTCGAACTCGAGCGACAGGTCGTGACAGGCCATCGCCGCCCGCACCAACGCCCCCAGGGTTTCGCTTTTCTCGCAATCGCCCCAGCAGAAGTTGTCCAAAATGGCGATCCGCGTTGGGTCGGCTCCCACGGCCACGCAGTTCCGCACGGCTTCGTCGATCGCGCTGGCGGCCATGTGATAGGTGTCGAGCTCGCCGTAGCGGGGATTCATGCCGCAGGAGATCACGACGCCCCGTCGCGAATCGAGCACCGGCCGCACCACCGCGGCGTCGCTGGGGCCGTCCATCTGAACGCCCACCAACGGTTTGATGACGCTCCCCCCCTGCACCTCATGGTCGTACTGCCGAATGATCCACTGCTTGCTAGCCACGTTGTAAGAACCCAGCACCCGGCACAAATCATCTGAATAATCCTCCCGCGTCACCACCGCTTGCGGTTTCGCAGCCGCGGGCGAATAAACCGCCTCGCGCACCACCGGCGGCCGCCCGTTGTGCAGCAAGTCCATCGCCAAGTCGGCCACCACCTGTCCGTCGTACTTCAGTACCAGCCGGCCAGTCGGTTCGAACTTGCCGATGACAGTCGCCTCGACGCTCTCCGCCGCACACAACCGCTCGACTTCGTCCCACGACTCGGGCGGCACGCTCAAGACCATCCGCTCCTGGGCCTCGGAGATCCAGATCTCGGTGTACGTCAGCCCCGCGTACTTCACCGGGGCCCGCTCCAGCCAGACCTCGGCGCCGATTTCTTCGCCCATCTCGCCGACCGCACTGCTAAATCCGCCCGCCCCGCAGTCGGTGATCGCCGTGTAGAGGCCCCGATCGCGGATCGCCAGCAACACGTCAAGCACTTTCTTCTCTTCGATTGCGTTACCGATCTGAACGGCGCCGCCGGAGAGCGATTCGCTTTCGCTGGTGAGTTCCGCGCTGGAAAAGGTGGCCCCATGAATGCCGTCGCGGCCCGTCCGTCCGCCGACGCTCACGATCAAGTCGCCAGGCTGTGGCTCCTTGAACGTCTTGTCCTGCGGAAGAATGCCGACGTTGCCGCAATAAACCAGCGGGTTGCCGAGATAACGCTCGTCGAAATAGACGGCCCCGTTGACCGTGGGAATCCCCATCCGGTTGCCGTAGTCACGCACGCCGCTCACCACGCCCCGCATCACTTGCTTCGGCGGCAAGACGCCCGGCGGCAGCGAGTCGGTCGGCGTGTCGGGCGGGGCGAAGCAAAAAACGTCGGTATTGCAGATCGGCTTGGCTCCCAGACCGGTGCCGATCGTGTCGCGAATCACGCCGCCGATGCCCGTGTTGGCTCCGCCGTAGGGCTCCAGGGCCGAGGGATGATTGTGGGTTTCGACCTTGAAGGCGAGGTTGTTTGCCTCGTCGAAACGCACCACGCCGGCATTGTCGCGGAAGACGCTCACACACCAATCGTCGTCGCCCCATCGCGAGCGAAGCTCGACCGTCGCGGCGAAGATCGTCTCCTTGAGCATGTTTTCAAATTGTCGCTCCCCGTGCTCGTCGCGATACGCGATGCGGCCGGCCAATGTTTTGTGGCTGCAGTGCTCACTCCAGGTTTGGGCGATCGTCTCCAGCTCAATGTCAGTCGGCTCGCGGCCCAGTTCGGCGAAGTGTCGCTGGATCGTTTGCATCTCGGCCAGCTGCAGATAGAGCTGGCCCGTGCGGCTGAGCTGCATCAGGGCGTCGTCGTCCAGGCCGCTGAGCTGGGTGCGGCGTAGCTCGAACTGATAGTCGCTGCCCATGTGCAGCCGATCGAAGGGCAGGGGGCCGAGCACCACTTGCTCGATCGCATCGTTGGCCAGGATACGATTGCTGATGGTTTGAAGCTGCTCGTCGCTGGCGGCGTCGATCCAGTATTTCCGCAGGGTGCGGATTGCGTCAATCGAGAAGCCGAAGTCTCGCGCGGCCGCCTCGGCGCTCTGGGCGACGGGGTCCATCACGCCCGGCTTCAGGAGCACGTGTACCAGTTTGCCGGCGGAACCGTTGACCGCTTCCGGCGGAGCAGCCAGCCGTGCGTCGCCGGCGGGGGCCGACACGGGTTGTTCCACCAGCGCGTCGGCAAATAGCTCGGCCGCCAGTTGCTCGATCTGCTCGGCGTCGAGAGAGGGGCTTTCGATCAGAAACCCGCGGGCCGAACGAACTGTCAACTCGTTGGCAACCCCCAGGTCCGCCGCATCGGCAACGACCTGCTCGGCATCTCGGTCGGGCAGGCCCGGTCGGGGGTGGATGTCAACTTCCCAAAGCATCGCGTATCCGTTTTCCGTTTTGAAGCGATTCCCGAAGCTCGGACCAGTTTTCCTCGAGCAGGTTGGCTTCAAGTTTCTCAAGTTGTTCGCTGAGACGGCCCAGGGCCGCCAGCACCGCCGGCTTGTTTTGGGCGAGAACCTGCGTCCACAGCTCGGGGTCAGCCGCTGCTACGCGGGTGGTGTCGGCCCAACCGGTTGCGGCCAGGGCCAGCCACTCCTCGGGCGTCGCTGCCGCCAGAGCCGAGGCCATCAGGTGCGGCAAGTGGCTCGTGGCTGCCAGTGCCTCGTCGTGCTCGACCGGTGCGAGTTTCGTCACCCGAGCCCCCAGATTCTGCCAGAACAGCTCCACTTTGGCGATGGTCTCTGCGGGGGTCGACTGGGTGGGCGTCACGACGACCGTCTTCCCTTCGAGCAAGTCGCCCCGGGCGTGCTCTGGACCAGTGCGATGGTCACCCGCCAGCGGGTGGCTGCCGACGAATCGTCCGGCATCCTGGAGGCGAGATTCGACAGCCGCACAGATGGCGCCTTTCGTGCTGCCGGCGTCGGTTACCAGGCAGTCCTCCGGCACTGCTGCCAAGGCCTGACAGACGTGGTCGGCAACCGCCGCCACCGGCGTGGCAACGACAACCAACTCTGCCCCGGCCACGCCCTCGTCCAGTTCGGTGGAGGCCTCGTCGATCGCCTGGCAGGCGAGCGCCCGGTCGAGGCTCGACTGCCGCCGGCCGATGCCCACGACTTGCTGAGCCAGGCCGCGTTGACGCAGGGCCAAGCCGATCGAACCGCCGATCAGGCCGACGCCGACAATCGCAACTTTTCGGTAGGTGGGCATACGGGACAAGGCTGCCGCGGCAGCCCAGGGCGAAGCGGGAAGGGGCTGGGTCAGGGGCCATTTGCCCCCGCCAGTGGCCGCATTCTACCAAAGTGCTCGCCAAACCACACTAGCCCGACGCGCAAGCGAGGAAATCCGCGAGAAATCCCTCGCTTGCGTGTCGGGCTGGTGTTCTTTGGTTGTAAAACCCGGCCCAGGAATTCGCGGCCCGGGGAGCCGATATCCGCCCCAGTCGGCAAACTCGGCGGATTGCGTAAAGCCGGGGTGAGTATAATTGCTCTTCACATTGAGGCAAAAAAATCGCAAAAATGGGCCACTTCGCGAGTGATTTTTGAACCAGCCGTTAAACCTGGCAGTAGAATACCGTACGCATGACAGCAATCCAACCGCCTTCGGGCAGGGATCGACGTGGATCAACAAGAGCAAAGGGATTTGCGCACACAGGCCCTCAGTTTGTAGAGAACCATGCCATGTTGCGCACACTAGCCTTCTGTCTGATCTTCGCAGGTTTGTCCCTCGCCCCCGTCTCGGCTCAAGAGTGGGCCGAGAAAATGTTCAACAAGGTGGAACACGGCTTCGGCACGGTCGCCCGCGGCGCCGACACGGTCTACAAGTTCGAGGTCACGAACCTCTACAAGCAGACCATGAAGATCACTGGCGTGCGTTCCAGTTGTGGCTGCACCAGTACGACCGTCGAGAACGGCACGATCAAGACACACGAAAAGGCTTACATCGTCGCCAAGTTCAATACCCGTACATTCACCGGCAGGCATGGTGCGACGCTCACGGTTTCCTTCGCACACCCCTACTCGGCCCAGGTTCAGGTACGGGTTAACGGCAACATTCGCAGCGACGTGGTGTTCTCGCCCGGTGCAATTGCCTTCAGCGACGTCGACGAAGGAGAAATCCGCGAGCAGACGGTCCATGTGAATTACGCCGGTCGTGCCCAGTGGAGCATCGTCGACGTGACGAACGACAACGATCATTTTGAAGTCGAACTGAACGAAATCTCGCGCAGCACGGGCAGAGTTTCTTACGGCCTCTTGGTGCGACTCAAGGACAACGTGCCCTCCGGATATTTCAAGGATCAACTGACGGTGGTCACCAACGACCAGCGTGCCGAAAGCCAGCGGATTCCTCTTTACGTCGAGGGACGCATTCTGCCGGAGATTTCCGTTACTCCCGCCAACCTGGTGTTGGGCGACGTGGTGGCCGGCGAGTCGATTACCAAGAAAATTGTTGTGCGGGGCAAGAAGCCGTTTCGCATTGTCGACGTGAACTGCGGAGACGACTGTTTCGACTTCAAGACCGACGACCAGTCTAAAGTGCTGCACCTGGTCGAAATCACCTACGTGCCCCAGGCGAACTCGGGAGTCGTGAAAGTCCCGGTGCGGATTACGACCGACCGGGCCAATCGGGGTGCTACCATTATGGTTTCGGCTACCGTCACCGAGCCGGCTCCCCCGGCAGAGACGCAGGTCGACTCGAAAAGCCAATCGGACATTACCGCCGAAACCGCCAAGGTCGCTGACACTGCTAGCAGGTAAGCCCTCTTTCAGCGTCGCCTTCTGTTGACACCTGCCGGGCCAGTTGTCACAATCCCCGCCCATTTCGGCCGCCGGGCCGAGTCTCTTCTGCCACTCTCTTATCCACGCTGAAGATTGCATGGTCGCGGACCGAATGTTCTCGTTCGCCTGCTTGCGCAGCGCCACGGTTCTGCGCGTGCTGTTGCTCGCAGCAGTGCTCGACGGCATGGCGTTCGCCCAGGAGCTGGAATTCGCCCTGGAAACCGACGAGGCCTTCGCCGACCTGGAGGCTCAAGTTTCCGAAAGCCAGAGCGAGTTCTGTTCGCCTGATGCGGCGCAGTTCGACCAGTGGGAGGATCTCGTCGAAGAGTCGCCTGCCATGATGTCGAAGCAGGAGTTGTCTCCTTTTGATTGGGTGCGGCACATCGGCTTCCGACATTCATCCTCCCATGGCCGCAACGTCGGCAAGGGAGTACCCATGGAAGGGTCCAGTTGGCTCAATCGACCTTACCACGTCGATTGGTTCCTGGGCCCGTTGTTGGGCGACGATCTGATTACCAACCGCGTGAGCCAGGACAACGTGTTGTTCGGCGGCCTACGGGTGGGCTGCGACTTTGATTACTTCTGGGGCATCGAATGGCGATTGGCCTGGGCCAGTCCGAACGGGTCGTATGCCGAACCGCTCACCGACCCGGTCGACGTCAGCTTTGTCGTCAGCGACGTCGACGTGCTCTATTACCCCTGGGGCGATTCGAAAGTACGTCCGTACCTGTTGTGGGGACTGGGCGTCACGCAGCTCGACTTCCGCGACGACACGGGATCTAACCGTCACGCCACGCTGGCCACGATGCCGTTCGGCGCCGGCGTGCAATTCCACCAATGGCCCTGGCTCGTGTGGCGATTGGAGTTGCTAGATAACCTGGCTTTCGGCGCCGACCAGATCTCCACGATGAACAACGTCTCGTTGTCGGCCGGCATGGAATGGCGACTCGGCGCAAGGCCCGCGTCGTACTGGCCGTGGAGATCGAGTCGCAAGATCTGGTGATCCACCTCTCGCGTCTTCTCGCTCTTGAGCCATTCCTCACTCGAAACGCAGTTCAGCTTCTGTGAGCGTGAACTGCAACATCGCTCGCTGGCTTGCTTCGAACAGTTCCCCGTGGTCGGCGACTGCCTGGTAGGGATCGCGAGCATACGCCTCGGCAAAGTCGGAATGTTTGTCGGCCGCGCTGGCGAGTGATCGCATAGCGGAGAGTTGCCGAAAGTCGGACGCGATGCTCGGATCGCTCGCCAATGCCGCTTCGATCATGGCCCGCTGGGGTGTATCGCCTTCGACTTCCAACTGGCCGTCCAGCGGCGACACTCTCAGTTGCACCGACTCGTCGAGCTTGATGCCCGAGCGGTCGAGTAGCTCGTGTATGCGGCGCTGCAAACTATCCTGCAGAGCGTCGGCATGTGTGTGAATGTCTTCGATTTGGATCGAGCCGTCGCCCCTGCTCAACGACTGGCCGGTGAGCATTTCGCTTAGCAGTTGCGAGTGTGGATTGTTGGCCGCCGTCAGAACAGTTGGCGTAGCCTGCGGCTGCGACTTCTCGCCGAGCAGTCCTCGTGCCGCGTCAAGCGCCTCGGCAAACGGCTCGACGGCCTTGCGTCCCACGGCCGTTGCCGCGGAAGCAAGTCTTGGCACAGCCAGTCCTAGCCAAACCGGTTCCATGAGAAGATCGTCCCCAGTAGAGAAAAGCAGAAAAGCGTGCTTCCGCACTACTGGTGATCATCGACGCCCAGGCGGTTGGCCGATTAGCGAAACTGGGCCGACTTTGCGGGCCAAGGCCGCTTCGACAGCAATGCCAGCAGGCTGGCCTACTTCGACCACACGCTGGCCAACTGCTCGGCCTCAGCCTGTCGGGCTAGCATTTCTCGCTTGGAGACCACTTGCTGATAAACAAAGCCCAGGTCGCGATCGCTCAGTCGCCGTAACGGGACGCGCGAGATGCTTCCGTCTGCTTTCGCCAGCACGATCTTGCCCTGGGAAACGCCCAATAGGCGTGCTTCGCACTGGTAATTGGCTGTGTTGTCGGTCCAAGTGCGAGGGAAATCGCTCTGCAAGCCACCGGCTGAGCTTAGCGTGTCGGGCCGGATCACTTTGCCAAACAGATCGTCCAGCAGATCCTCTTCTTCGGCAGGCTCTGACTGCTCAGCGGGCTCTGATTCTTCTATCGTGGGTGAAGGATCGATTGCCGGTGGCGTGAGCGGACTGTCTAGCAGGTCAGCCTCGGGCTGCGCGGCCGGCGTTTCCAATTCCGGCGGGGTGATTGGCGTGTCGAACAGATCTTTCACATCGTCTTGCTCGGGCTGGGTGGGCTGTTCCGCGGGAACTTCCACGGCAACCGGCGCTTCGGCCTCGGGCACGACCGCAGGCTCCGGCTCGCCTGTTTCTACCGGTGCGGGATCCTCAGACGCTTCGGGTTCCGCCTGAACGGGTTGCGGGGCCTCGGCTTCCGCCGCGGTAGGCACGGCGTCTTGCGTTACCGCTTCTCCGCAGCAGTCAGCAGCGGCAGACACCACTTCGATTTCTTCCGAGCAGCAACTCTCGCAGGGGGGCACGTAAGCGTCGCAGCCACACGCCGAGCAACAGTCCGGCTCGGGTGAGCACCAGTCACAATCCATCCACTGAGCTGCAGAGACCGGACCAATCGTCATGAACGTGGCCAAACATACAACGAGTGAGCAGCGAAGAATGTTTTGCATGGTAACGAACCTCTCTTGGATACGCTTGGCGAAGGCGAGCTGCGCACGTTCGCTCACAACGTTCCATCCTAATTCGCCAGAACCCGAGAAGCAACATTTTCAGGGCGCTGTCGCAGGAGAACTGCAAAGTCCGCCACCTGTCATCCCGAGGTCCGCCGAGGGATCTCTGTGGCCTGCCAAACCGCGTCGCGACGAAGATTCCTCGGCGGACCTCGGAATGACAGCGAGCGCAAGAAGCGACTCTGCAGTTCACCAGGAGGTTGCTAGAAACCCCGCTTAAACGGGGCCACGTTCTGGAAAGCGTGATCCAGATAGCTGGCCACGGCAGTATGTCGCTCCCGCACCAACCGTTCTTCCATGCGATGCTGTGTGGCGGTGCTCCGCCATTCTTCGGCGAGGGGGCCGGAAAGCTGGTTGCTGGGTGAATTGGTCAGCAGCTGAACTGCCTGACCGAAAACGTCCGCACCAGTCTGATGCCAGGTCAGCACCTGGTCGCCGTGCCCCAGCAGACGCTGGTCGACGCCCCCTCGGTCGAGCGATTCGATCGCCTCCACGGCTTCTTGGTGTCCCTTGCGACGGTGACTCAAATAGTCGAACAATCGCCATTTCTTATCGCCTCGACTGTCTAACCTTCGGTGCGACACGTCGGCTCGAATGCAGGCTGCGAGACCTTGCCAGTAGAGCTGCGTGGCGGCCTGCCGCTCTTCGTCGGCCCATTCGCGCCCGGGTTGCTCTGAGGATGCGTCGCTTGGCGACTGCCCGCCAACGCGGCTTCGTGCGACGTCGGAGTTCTCCGCGACCTGACCGGCGACTGCCGCTGTGCCGAAGAAGCCGGGATCGACTAGATCGGCCCGTTCCAGGATACCGACGAACATGGTCTTCATGTCGACGCCCAGATAGACGGAGCCGAGGGCCAGTCCGCTGCCGAGTGCGAGCATGCATCCGATGAACTCGACGAATGAAAGTCCTCGTCGATGACGCATGTTGCGTCTGAAGGTGTCCCGACCACAGCCCATCTTGGTGTCTCCAGAAAAAGCGACCGTTCCATGCAAAGAGTCACGCATCACGTGCCAGCGAGCGGGAAACCGCCCACCTGGGTGCATACTGAAGCATAGCTTTTTCGGCGGAGTGCTCGGCGGCAGGGGGGGAATTCGCCGCGGAGCAGAATCGGTGAAAGCAGCCCCGGGCAGGCTGTGACGATCGCGCCGATCGTATCGTGGCAGTTTGCTGCCTATTCACCACAAGCAAGTGGCCCCCGGCAACATTCGGCGAGTCAGACGCGATTCGCGGCCTGCCGCGCGGCTCGGCGACGATCGGCCTCGAGGAGCAGGGCCTTGCGCATGCGAATAGCGGTCGGTGTAATCTCGACCAGTTCGTCGTCCTCGATGTATTCCAGGCACGCTTCGAGCGACATCTCCCGCACCGGACGGACCTGGCTATTATCGTCCTTGCCAGAGGCGCGCATGTTGGTGAGCTTCTTGCCTCGCACCACGTTGACCACCAGGTCACCAACCCGACAGTTTTCGCCGACGACTTGGCCCTCGTAAACTTGGTCGCCGGGTCGGATGAAGAACTCGCCCCGATCGTAAAGCGCGTCCAACGAGTAGGCCGTCGCGCCGCCAGCTTCACTAGCCACCAACACGCCAACCGAACGGTGCGGGACGACTCCCCGCTCCGGCTCGTAGCCCAGCAGCGTGTGATGCATGATCGCCTGTCCCTGCGTGGCGTTGAGCATTCGACTGCGGAGCCCCATCAGCGACCGCGCGGGAATGGTGAACTCCATATGCACAAAACCGCCCGATTCGGTCCGATGACTGATTTTCGTGGCCGTCGCCCGGCGATCTCCCACCAGGGCCATCACTGCACCTTGGCACGACTCGGGACAGTCGACCACCAGATGCTCGATCGGCTCGCAACGCTTTCCGTCGATCTCGCGATAGATCACCTGGGGCTTGCCTACGCACAACTCGAATCCCTCGCGGCGCATGTTCTCGATGAGAATTCCCAAATGCATCAGCCCCCGGCCCGACACGCGGAATTGCTCCTGCGTCGACCCCGGCCCAACGCGAAGGGCGACGTTCGAGCGCAGCTCGCGCTGAAGCCGCTCCGATAGTTGTCGGCTAGTGAGAAATTTCCCCTCACGACCGGAAAAGGGACCGTCGTTCACGCGAAATGTCATGTGCAACGTCGGTTCATCGATGCTAACCACCGGCAGGGGTTTGGCATCGACGGAACAGGCCACGGTATCACCGATCTCAATCGGCTCCAGCCCGACGATCGCACACAGGTCGCCGGCTTCGACGCGTTCGACTTCGTTGCGATCCAACCCCTCGAAGGCGAGCACCTGGACGATCTGCCGATCCGAGGACTCCCCCTGACGATCGAAGACGGTCACCCGTTGTCGCTTCTCAACCGTTCCGGAGAGAACGCGCCCAATGGCGATTCGGCCGACGTATTCCGAATAGTCGAGCGTGGTCACCTGCATTCGCATCGGAGCGTTGCTCGTCCCGCTGTCGGGCGGGGGAACCTCACTCACAATCGTTTCGAACAGCGAACGCAGCGTCTCGGCGGGTTCGTTCAGATCACGCGTGGCCCAGCCCTGGCGGGCCGAGGCGAAAATGATCGGAAAGTCGAGCACGTCATCCGGTGCTTCCAGGTCTACCAGCAGATCGAACACTTCGTTGACCACTTCGTGCGGCCGGGCGTCGGGACGGTCGACCTTGTTCACCACGATAATTGGCTTCAAGCCGTACTCGAGCGACTTTTGCAGCACGAATCGTGTCTGCGGCATGGGGCCCTCGTAGGCGTCGACCAACAGCAGTGTGCCGCTGGCCATGCCGAGCACCCGTTCCACCTCACCGCCAAAGTCGGCATGGCCGGGGGTGTCGATCAGGTTGATGCGGTAGTCGAGGCCCTCGTCCGACTTGTAGCGAACAGCACAGTTCTTGCTGAAGATCGTGATTCCCCGTTCTCGCTCCAGATCGTTGGAATCGAGGATCAGGCCATGCTGGCCGCCAGCCAGCTTGGAGAGGTCCTCGCTACGGTATTGACCCGATTGATGCAGCATTTGGTCGACCAGCGTCGTCTTGCCGTGGTCGACGTGGGCGATAATGGCGACGTTGCGAAGCCGGGAGGCGGCGGAAATCGAGCTGGTGAGGGTCATAATGCGAGGCGAGGGGGAGGGCGGCGGGTGAGAAAGGCAAGAACTGGGCAGGTCTATCGGCAGGCTGACGCGGCCCCCACGCTTGCGTCGTCGCGGGAGCCGAATCAGGCATTGTAAGCAACGGAAGCCCGCAAGGGCAGTTCATTTTGCGACAAGTTGAAGTTCCAATGATAAGGTTCGGGGCCCATTTTGCAGGAAATACCGGCCGGCAGACGACCGAACGCGTATTTCCAGGCACTTTTTCACTAGGCGACTCACTAAATTCTCATCGTCGAGCCGATTCCATCTGAGTGAGGATTACGCAAACTTGTTGGGTTGGCGGTCGCCTCGTATACTGAAAATGGGTGGTGAACGGCAAAAGTATCATCATCACCCATTCGCATGCCGCAGGGACCGCAGCTTCGAAGACTCGACACTTGGAATGAACGCGGTGTCAAAACAAATCGTGCCGCAAGATCGTCAGACCGCCCCAAGCGACGCTTCGTCAGCGCAGCCGAAGGTCCTCTACCTCGGCGGTAGTCACGATTCTCTGGTCGAACTCCGTGGCGGCCTGGGCGACAGTGTTGAGATCGTGGAAGTTTTCTCACCCGTTCGGGCGCTCACTCGCATGGCCCGGGAGGAATTTTCCGCCATCTACTGCGACGCCGACCACTTTGCGGAAGTGTCGGACGTCGGTCGACTGATTCGCAACGATCTCATCCTGCAGGGGATGCCCGACGGCGTGGTGTTGCTGGACAATGAGAATCTCATCCTGTGGGGCAATGGCCGACTGAGCGAGTGGAGCAACCACAAGGAAGTAGTCGGCGAGAATTTCTATCATGTCCTCGGCAGTCCCGAAATTCTCGGCCCCGACTTCTGCCCATTCCACACCGCGTTGAGCACCCGCCAGGCGAGCGTTTCGACAATTCGCTGTGCCGACAACCGATATTTCCGGATTCACGCCGCCCCGATCATCGACTCCGAGCAGCAGTCGCCTCAGCACTTGGTTGTCACGGTGCATGATGTCAGCGCGGAGGTCCTGCAACAACAGAAATTGGCGGCCATCCATCAGGCGGGAGTCGAGTTGGCCGATCTAACGATCGACGACGTCGACAGCCTGCCCGTCGAAGAGCGGATCGAACTCTTGAAGTTGAACATCTTGCAATGCACGCAAGACGTGCTGCAGTTGGACGTCTTGGAGATTCGCATGCTTGATCTGGAAACGGGCGAATTGCAACCGCTCTTGGCCGTGGGCATGGCTGAGTCGGCCGCCCAAAGGAAGTTGTACGCCAAACCCGAGGGCAACGGCGTCACCGGTTTTGTCGCCGCCACGGGCAAGAGCTATATCTGTGAACACACCGTCGAAGATCCCCTCTATGTGGAAGGCGCCGAGGGAGCCCGCAGTTCGCTCACCGTGCCACTGATGTTCCTCGAAATGGTGATCGGCACGTTGAACGTGGAGAGCCCCGAGGCGAACGCCTTCACCGAAAGCGACCTGCAGTTTCTGGAGATCTTCGCCCGCGAGGTTGCCGTGGCGTTGCACACGCTGGAACTGCTGGCCGCCGAGAAAGCGAGCACCGCGGCCGCCAGCGTCGAGGCCATTCACAGTGCCGTGGCGCTGCCCATCGACGTGATTCTCAACGACGCGGTCAACGTCATGGAACGCTACATCGGTCACGAGCCCGACGTGGTCCAACGGTTGCAATCCATTCTGAGCAACGCCCGCGACATCAAGCAGGTAATTCAAAAAGTGGGCCAAAGCATGGCGCCGGCGCAGGCTTCTCCCAGCACGATGGTGCCCGCGGCGCGTCCCAAGCTTTCCGGCAGGCGAGTGTTGGTGGTCGACGCCGATCAGTCGGTGCGTCATGCGGCCCACGCGTTGCTGGAGCGCTACCATTGCATCGTCGAAACGGCCCACGATGGGATCGAAGCCGGCCTGATGATTCGCAATCTGGGGCATGGCAGCTCGTACGACGCGATTCTGGCCGACGTCCGCCTGCCGGACATGAACGGGTATGAATTTCTGATGAAAATACGTGAACTGATGGACAAGGTTCCGCTAATTCTGATGACTGGTTTCGGATACGATCCGGGCCACTGCATCCTCAAAGCCCGGCAAGAGGGCACCACCAGCGTGCTCTACAAGCCATTCCGCTTGGACCAACTGCTCAGCGCCGTCGAAGAAATGGTTTCCCCCAGCCAGCACGCTTCTTGAATTGCTTTGAGTCGGTAACGACTGTCACCTGTCACCGCCTGGACAGAAAACGACGATGACAGCAGCAATCTTCTTGGGCATCGTCGCCATCGCACTTCTCGGACACGGTTATTTCTGGGTGGCGATCGTCAATCGAGTCCATGGCTTGGCCGGCCCCCGAAAATTCATCGACGGCACAACGCTCGCTTGCCTCTTCGCCTTCGTGACGTTGCCGATTGTGCTGATGTTCGACGGACGGGAAATCTACGGTCATTGGTCAACCGGTTGGCAGGAGTCGGCTGGTTTTCCGGTCCGCTACCTGCAGTTCTGCGTTGTCTGGTGCGTGGGCGAGTTTCTGCTCAAGGCCGTTGTGTCCAAGGTGAAGAACGATTCGCAAACGCTCCGCCAGTGGCGTCGCGAACCGGTCAACGACGTCGCTGTCACCAGCAATGACATGTTTCACGGCAGCTACTCCAAGCTCTTGGCACGAATTCCAGGCAATCAGAGCCTCCAACTGCGCGTGGATCACAAGCGAATCGCCCTGCGCCGCCTGCACGCGAGTCACGAGGGACTCACCATCGCGCACGTCAGCGATTCTCACATGACCGGCCGCATCGATCGTGCCTGGTTTGAGATGGTCGTTCGCGAAGTGAATCGTCTGGAGGCCGACGTCATCGCCATCACGGGCGACATTGTCGAAAGCGAGGACTGTCAGCCCTGGCTGGCCGAGACCCTCTGCCGGCTGGAAGCCCGATTGGGCATCTACTTCATTCTTGGCAATCACGACAAGTTCGTCGATGCCTCCCGCACCCGCGACATTCTCACCGAAGCCGGCCAGACCTGCCTCAGCGGACGTTGGCTCGAGGTCGAGTGGAACGGAGCACCGGTCGTTCTGGCCGGCAACGAACGCCCGTGGCTCGCTGAGGTAGGCGCTCTCGAAGAAGCCCCGCCCCGTCGAGCTGATGGCCTGCCCCTGCGGCTGCTGCTGATGCACACGCCCGACCAGATCGCCTGGGCCCGCCGTCACGATGCCGACCTGGTACTCGCCGGCCACACGCACGGCGGCCAAATTTGTTTCCCGATCCTGGGCCCCGTCGCCTGCCCCAGCATCCACGGCACCCGCTACACCGACGGCGTCTACCGCGAAGGCGCAACCATCATGCACGTCACCCGCGGTCTCTCGGGCCGAACCCCCCTGCGCTGGCTCTGCCCCCCAGAAATAGCGCTGCTAGAGTTGGTCAAGTAACAACCGAGCGCAGCGAGCCGGCTCGTCCCCGAGCCCGGCGCTAAACCTTCTCAAGCTCCAAGCAAATCCCTCCCGCACGGATCGCCTTGTGCATCTTCGTGAACCAGAGTTCTTGTTTGCAGCGCAAGCCGAGGCTTTCGCACAGGTTCAGAAGTTCTTTGCGGTTGTAGGTGCGGCAACACCAGAGGCGAGTGGTCCAGGCTCCGGAGAAGCTATCTTCGGTCGTGAGCAAGAACATGCGTCCGCCCTTGGACAACACGCGGGCGATTTCTGCGAGACCCGGCCGCGGATCGGGCAAGTGCTCCAGCACGTAGCCGCAAGTGACGCAGTCGAACGAGCTGTCGGCGAATGGCAGCCGGGTGAGGTCGGCCGTCACGAAATCAGGGTCTGGGCTCTTTAGCCGGTGACGAGCGCGGCGCAACATTTGGTGCGACAGATCGATGCAGGTGACGTTCGCCCCCGGGTCGGAATACTTCAACAGATGCCGAGCGATTTGGCCCGCGCCGCTGCCGACGTCGAGAATCGAGCGCATGCCCCGCAGATCGAACTTGCGCGTGCGAAAGATCCGTTCGCCCAAGGGGAGGTGCAGCGACAACATGCTGCAGGTCGCCAGCAGGGCCCCCTTGGGGCCGCCGTAGACGCGCTGCACCTTGTTGCGATATTCGTCGGCGCTGACGCGACGAATCAGATCGTTTTCGATCAGTCGATGAAGGACCTCTCGACGACGCGGTCGCCGAGGACGCCTCCTGCTCGTTCTTTCCAACAGTTTGGGCATCGAGGGGCTGACTTCCTGCCAGGGGTCCTACACGTGAACTCTACGATTATAGATATACCATTCCAGGACCAGCACAACCAGTGCCCCCAACAGCAGTAGCTTCCACATTTCTCGGCGCACTGGCGAAGTGGGCGATTGGGCCGCCACGTCGACGTATCCTATGGCCAGCGAATCGACGACCGTCACGCCATCTTCTCCCTCTTGCCTAGCGCGCAGTCGGATGTCGCTTTCCTCGCGATCGAAAAGATTCACCGCGAACCGCTTGACAACGTCGATCGAATCGCGCACTTCGTAGACGCCCAATTGTTCGCTCTCGTGAAACACGAGCCGCCCCGGCTGCTCCAGGTCGATCTGTTGTACCGTGCCGTCGGGCAGTTCCACCGTCAGGCGATCGTCGGTCGAGTTGACCCGCAGCTCGACCAACCGGTCTGGCTTGATAGACCGCGAAACCGCCTCGCGGCTGGCGAAGTATTCCAACACGTTGAGCCAGAAACTGGGGAAACTCAACTTTCTCGACCAATTGGTATTGAACGCGGTCGCGCCTTCCTCCGTGCGGCCAACGATCTCGAAGCCGAGCACGGTGTCTTCGTAGCGATCACGTGGTGCGATGGCCATGATCGGTCCGATTGTCGAGTCGACCAGCACCCGACCGCCCGCTGGAGGCCGCACGACGTAGGAATCGACAATCGCCAGATTGCCCAGCTCAATGAGATTCAACAGCGGATGGCTTCTGTCCCAATCGATAATCTGCGGACCGAACAGCCTTTCTGGGGACGACTCCTTCTTCCATTCCTCCACGGGAGGCAAGCGGCCGACGAACAACGTGTTGGCAAGTGGCATCGTCTCCGGTGCGCACTGATCGAAGATTATCAGGTCGTAGTTTTCCGACTGAGACTGCTCTTGGAACTTCGGCTGCTGCAGCGCGTCGGGCGCAATGGTCTCCACCACCGCCAGCCGCGCGGCACGCTCGGTCGACAGGGCCATCTCCAGCGTGTTGTTGCCGGGCGTTACCAAGAGCACTCGACCGTCGCGACGATTCTCCAGTACTGCGTACGCTCGATTGTCCAACGTGAGACGGTCCTGAAAACCGGACGGCAAGTCGAGTTGAGCCCGCAGTTCTCCCTCTGATCGCTCGCTGAGTGCGAACGTGGTCGAAGCTATGTCGCCGGGCGGCACGGTCAGCTCGGCGGCGTCGAGCAGGTTGTCGTTCAGGTACAGCTCCACCACGGCCCGTTGTTCCGCGCCGCTGAAGTTTGCCACTTGTACGAAGGCCTGCTGCTGTTCGGGACGATCTTCCGCGCGGCGGGTGTTGAGAGCGGTGATCGCCAGGTTGTCGGCTTCAAAGGAACCGATCGGCAGAAACAACGGCCGCAAATTCCCCAGCGAAAAACCCTCCACCCCGCGAAACCGACCGTCGCTGAAAATATAAAGCTCGACGTCCTGCTGTTCGGTGACTTCGACGTCCAGCTCGGCTTCTTCAATGGTGATTCGGCCCGGGTTGGCAAAACCGTCGGCCAATTCCAAGGCCCCGGTCAAGTCGGTTTGGCTGGCGGAGGGCTCGATGCGCTCCAACGCTTCGCGGAGCAGTCGGCGGTTGTCGGTGAATTCCTGCACGACGTCAGGCTGCCCGGCGAATGTGATGATCATGGCCGACATGTCGCCGCTGAGCTGATCGACGAGCGCCCCCACGCGTCGTTTGGCCGCCTCCAGCCGCGAGACGCCGGTGGGCGTGTCGGTCGTGCTCATGCTGGCCGAGTTGTCGATAAGAAACATGAACCGTTGCCCCTCCAGCGTCTGTCCTTGCCAGCCGGGACGCAACAGAGCGAGGATCGCCAGGGCCACGATCAGCAGTTGCAGAAACAACAGCAGGCTGCGACGCAACTTCTGCCACAAGCTGTTCACGTGCAAATCTTCAATCACCCGATGCCAGAGATACGTGCTGGGCACCTCCAGCGGCTGCCGCTTGAGCTTCAGGAAATAGAGCGCAAAGATTGCCGGCGGGATCATGGCAATGATGATCCACCCGGTTGGGCCCAACGTGTTGCGAAACAGAGAGTCCATGTTGTCTAGCGCACCAGCCCCCGTCTACGCAAGTGCGAGGCGACCACCGTCTCCACCGGCACCTGATTGTTGGCCAACAGATAGTGCATCCCCCGCCGCGAACAGAATTCCTGCGCCCCCTTCGTAAAGGCGTTGAGCGTCTGGTGGTAACGTTTCATCAACGGAGCGCTGACCGTCACCTCGGCTTCGTCCTGATCCTCGCAGTCGACCAGCCGCAGGTCGCCCTTCACGTCGGGTTCCAACTCTTCCTGAGAAAGCACGTGAATCACGAAGCAGTCGACCTGATGAGAAACGAAATACTTTAGCGCCGTCTCGTACCCTTCTTTGTCCATCAGATCGCTGATGAACACGACGATCCCGCGCCCCGGATTGCGATGGCAGAAGTTCTTCACGCCCGTGGCCAGCGACGTCTGCCCTTCGGCCTCGATCGCTTCCATCTGCTGCAGCATCCGCCACACGCTCGGCCGGCCGCGCCACACGGGGCCCCGTTCGCCGACGCCCTGCCCCAGCGTTTCGATCCGCACGCGGTCGGCTCGAATCAATCCGATAAACGCCAACGCAGCCGCCAGTTGCTTGGCGTATTCCAGCTTGGTCGGCGAGCCGAAGTCCATCGACAGGCTCGCGTCGATCAGCGTGTAAAAGTGCAGATCCTCCTCTTCCAGGAACAGCTTGATGATCAGCTTTTCAAGCCGGGCGTATAGATTCCAATCCAACAGCCGCAGGTCGTCGCCGGCAACGTAATTGCGAAAATCGGCGAACTCGACGCTCTGCCCCTTGCGCTTGCTGCGACGCTCGCCCTTCATCCGGCCGCGAAACACCTTGCGCGTCACCAGCTCCAACCGTTCCAGTTGGGCCAGCAACTCGGGGGATAACAGGGTTGATTCTTTGGTCGTGGACACGTTGTACCTTGTTTATCAGTGAATCAGAGACAGAACCAAAGCGATGACAGCTCCAATAATGGCGAGTACCACCGGGAATAACATGACCAGCGTTTCAAACATCTGGCTACGTGTGGTGGGCATGCCAGGCCAACATTTCGGAGCGGTGTTTTTCTTCTTGGCCATCACAGGTATTCGGTTGTTTTTGAACAGGAGGTAGCAGAGGAAGCAGAGTTTCGGGGGCATTGTCTTCTCTGCTTCCTCTGCTATCTCCTGTTCAAACAATAATTGTGAGGTACTGAATTGTATTCTGCGCAACAAATGTCTTCACCGGCCCGCACCTGGAAGAATCAATCGTGATATTCCATCCGTCACTTTCTCTTCGTGGAAGTTTATGACCAGTCCAATCGGAACATCAATCAGTTTCATGTAACTGAGCAGCTTTGCCTTGTGGATTGGGTGGACCGTCTCCACGGCTTTCGCTTCGACCAGCACGCATTCTTCAACTAGAATGTCATATCGCAGAGATTCCTCTTTTTGAAACGCCTTGTACCTGACAGTAACATCTTTTTGGTTACTTGTATGAAAACCCCTCAGTTCCAGTTCCTTAATCAAACACCATTCATAAATCGACTCGACCAGCCCTGGCCCCATGATTCGATGCACTTCAATAGCAGCAGCAATAATCTCACCGGTGAGCTTCGACGCTTTCCCGTATAGCGGATGCATGTCGTCTAGTTCCTTACTCACAATCCTTAACCACACACAACAAAGCCCATCGAGATAAGCACAGAACCAAAACTCTGCTACCTCCGCTACCTCCTGTTCAAAAAATCCCCCCAGCCTCCTAACCCGCCTTAGCACTATCCGCCTTCTCCGGTACCTTCTGCACGATGTCGACCAGCACCTGATCGGGATCCACGCCTTCGGCCTCGGCTTCGAAGTTAAGAATCACCCGGTGCCGTAGCGAGGGCAGGAAGACTCGACGGACGTCGTCGAAGCTCACGTTGTAGCGCCCGCCCAACAGGGCCCGTACCTTGGCGGCGAGCGTGATCGTCTGCGCGCCGCGGGGGCTGCTGCCCCAGCGCAAGTATTGGTTCGTGCTCTCTAGGGCAAACTGTCCCTCCGGATGCGTGGCAAGGGTGAGCCGTACGATGTAGTCCTGGACGTGGGGGGCGACGATCACTTCCCGCACCAGCTGTTGCCATTTTACGATCTCTCGGCCATCCATCACCTTGTCGGCCACGACCGTCACGCCACGGGTGGTGCGGTCGATGATCTCGGCCAGCTCCTCGCGTTTCGAGTAGCCAAGCAAGAGCTTGAAGAAGAACCGATCCAACTGCGCCTCGGGCAACGGGTAAGTGCCCTCTTGTTCCAAGGGGTTCTGCGTGGCCATCACGAAAAAGGGTGGCTCCATGGGAAACACCTTCCCGGCGATGCTGACCTTCTGTTCCTGCATCGTCTCGAGCATCGCCGACTGCGTTTTTGGCGTGGCGCGATTGATTTCGTCGGCGAGACAAATCTGGGTGAAGATCGGCCCCTTCTGAAACTCGAACGCCCGCTTGCCCTCGTCGGTTTCCACCACCATGTTGGTCCCCAAGATGTCGGCCGGCATCAGGTCGGGAGTGAATTGGATCCGCGAGAATTTCAGATCAAGCGTCTCGGCCAAGGTCCGCACCAGCAAGGTCTTTCCCAACCCGGGGACGCCCTCCAAAAGACAGTGTCCGCCGACGAACAGGCACGTCAGCACGCCATGCACGATGTCGCTGTGCCCGACGATGACGCGCCCCAACTGCTCGCGGACAGCCTTGTAGCGGGTGGCGAATTCCTCGGCTTGTTTTTCAATCGATCGGCCAGTGCTCATGTTCATTCTCTTTCAGGGGTATGTTGAGGTCTATTGCTTGTCGTCCTTAGTATCTTTCCCGCGGTCATGCCAAACTTGGCGTTTGGCTTTGAGCAGTCGCTCGGTGTACGATTCTTCCTCGCCCTTTTCTTCCGGTTCGGATTGCGGTTGCTCTGGAGTCTTTGGTGTCGGTTTGGCGGTGGGTTCAGCGGTCTCGGTCGCCGCCGGCGCGTCGGCCGAGCCTTCGAAGCGGGCCGTCGAGCGGCGACTTTCGATTTGCTCGCCGATTTCCCGCTTGCGGCTTTGCAGTCGGCTCATCGTCTCGGGGACGGCGACCGCCCGCTTGCGCCGCAGGACCGTGTCGCGCACCCGAGCCAACGCCAGCCAGAGCCATTCCAGTTGAATCTGCACCCGCCGCACGAACACATCGGCAAAGAACAGGCAGCTACCGGCCAGCACGAGCCACGGCCAGATCGATCGGTTGGCCACGGCCGGCTCTAGGTCGCGACGGAACGGGTTGCTCGCGACCAACTGATCCATCTCGGCGACGCCCAGCCCCGCTTCCACCAATTCGCCCGGCGGGCCGCCTTTGGCGGGCAGCTTGGCGAGCGTGCGCAGCAGTGCCATGTTGGTTTGGATGTCGCGATACTCGGCCGAGTAGCCGACATTCACGCCGGTGCGAATCTGCGCCCGGCCCGTGCCCGTGTTCACCACAATCAAATAGCTGCCGGCCTGGTCCGAGGGAAACTCACCCACGTAGCGGCCGGGCGCCGTCTGCTCGATCCTCAGCGGAATCGATCCCATGTCGGGCGCGACGACCGTGCCGTTCATCGCCTGATCGTTGAGAAACTGCTCGTCCCCGTCGAGCGCGGTGATGATCACCTGGGTACTTCCCTCGCGGACGTTAGTCGCTAGGGAAAAATTGCCGAGGTCGCCGGTAGGTCGCATCGACCAGCGGATCATCTGGCTGAATAGCTTGTCGTAATTCTCCCACTCGGTCCAGCGGTTAGCCCAACGCATGCCTGCGTCGGTGGTGAGCGCCACCGCCTTGCCCGCGCCGTAGGTCCAGGTGGCTAACACCGCCGAGTTGCGTTCGTCCACCGGCTTGGGAGATCGTAGGACGACCTCCACCAGCGGATTCTTTTTCACGCTAGTGAGCACAAAACCCTCGATGGGCGGGAAGGCGCCGTCGAGTCCCTCTAAGATTTCATGCTGGCTGACAATCTGCGGTTGCACCGGCGGCTTGGCTCTATAGATCAAAGGTTGCGCGATGCGTCGCGTTTCCTTTTGATAAATCTTAGGCAGCGCGTTCGCGGATTTCACTTCGTAATACTTGCCGCCCGTGGCCGTGGCGATGCTTCGCATTTCCTTGCTGCCCAGAAAGCCGTGTGAGCCCACCGCCACGGTGCTCACCTTCACACCTTGCTGAATGAGCGCTCTTATCGTTCCCCCGGAGGGCGGCGTCGGGTCTCCGTCGCTGATGATGATCATGTGTTTCACCGCGGCGTCTTTCACACCGGCGAAGGCAATGGCCGCCATTTTCAGCGCCCCGTCGAAGGCCGGCATGTCGCCGATCATCATCCGGTCGACCTGCCCCAGCATCATCTTGCGATTGGGCCCCACGCAGATCAGGCCCCCCTTGCTGCGACCCCAGAGCCACTGTTCGGTCCCGTTCCATTGCACCAATCCACAGTAGTCGCGACTGCCGAGCATCTTGATCGACGCAGCCGCTATCTTCTTCTGCCAGTAGTTGGCCTTCGGCATCTCGCCGGCATGCATCATCAGCACGAGCGCGCCCACGGCCTCGATCTTCTTGTTCTTGATTTCGAAGTCGACCGGCATCGCCTTTTCCAACTCGGTGTTGGTCCAGCCGCCCGCACCAAAGGTGTCGGGGCCGCCCATCATCACCAGTCCGCAGCCCATTTCTCGCGTGTTGCGCACGAGCATGCTGATCTGCGCGTCGCTGAAGCTGGTGATGTTGTCGCCGCTAGTGCCGGTGCTGCGCGACACGTTCGCCAGGATGATCGAATCGTAACGCTGCAACTCGGCCAGCGAATTGAACAGCCGATCGCTCGGCACGACGGTCACGGCAATTTCTTCGTCGCGGAGTCGACCGACAAGGAAATCGAACTCCCCCTGCTTGTCCCAGTTTTCGATCAGCAAGACGTTGCCCTTGCCGCGCACGTGAGTGAAGGCCGAGGCGCTGTTGTTCTGCGTCATGCCGTCGTTGGCCGGGTCGTCTGGCGTGAAGTGGGCCTCGTAGGTGTAGAAGTCGGGCTGGAAGATTTCCTCGGGGATCGAGAACACCCGCTTGCCGGGCGGGACTTCGACGTTTTGCACCACGAACGTCTCTTCGTTATCGCCTGCCTTGCGGATGATCGACAGTTTACCGGCCACGGTTCGTTCGCTGCCTTCCGGGGCATCGTTGCGCAGCACGACACGTAGCTCGAACGGCTGCCCCCGCCGCGCGCTGGCCGGCACGTCGACCTTTTCCACCGCCACTTCGGTGCGGCCCGACAGGATGACCGGCACCACGTCGATGCTCACTCCCGAGGCGGCTGCCGACCGGGCCTCCCGCCGGGCGTCGGCCAGATTCTGATTGCCGTCGGTCACCAGCACGATCCGCTTCGCGCTGTCGTAGGGGAACATCGCCTTGGCGCGCTGAATCGCCGTGGCGATGTCGGTGTACTCCGGATCGAGAACCGTCTCGACTCGCGACGACAGCGGGATCTTCACGTTCACCAACGGCATCTCCACCGACGCGCTGCGGCCAAAGACGATCGCGGCATAGCGATCCTGGTGCGCTTCGTCGAAGTGCGCTTCGATCGATTCGTTCACATACTCGACCATCGCCTGTCGCTGGTCGGTAGGAATGCTGAGCGACTGGTCGAGCACGTAGATCACCGTCAACTGGTCGCTGCGGCGCTGGTACTGCATGTCGGCCAAGGCCAACACGACAATTGCCAGCACCAACGACCGGAGCGTCAGCACAACTACCCGCCGCCACTTGCCCAGCCCCGCAAGGCTGTGAAAGCTCAACCACCACAGTACCGGCAACAGCAGCAACAACAGCAGATAGCCGGAGCTGTCGAAAGCGACGCTATGACGAAACATGGTTCCGGCCCTGTTGAGGTTTAGAAAATTACACGCTGCACGCGATGGTTGTTGGAGTCTAACACGTGCAGTCGTCCCTGGCTGTCGCGGGCCAGCGCCCACGGGTTGTGCAGTTGTCCTGGTCCCCGGCCATTAGAGCCCCAACAGCCGACGGTGGTTCCGTCGAGCGTAAACTTCTGCACGCGATGATTGCCGTATTCACACACGTAGAGATGTCCCGCACCGTCGAGAACCAAATCGTAAGGATAATAGAGCTTACCAAGTTCGCTGCCTTCGGCGCCCCACAGTTTGAGGAGTTTTCCCTCGCTGTCGAAGACCTGAATACGGTGGTTACAGGCGTCGGCGACCCAGATTTGATCTTTCTCGTCGACGACCAGGTTCTGCGGACGTCGGAATTGGCCCGGCTCCGAGCCGTGGGAACCCCATTCGAGCAGGAACTCTCGCTGGGGCGAAAACTTCTGGATCCGGTCGTAATCGCCGTACTCCGCGATGTAGTAGTTCCCCGTCGAGTCTTGCACGGCGTCGGTCACAAAGCCGAACTCTCCGGGGCCGCGTCCCATCTGGCCGCCGATCGTCTCCTCTTCGAGGGCGTTGCCCTGTGCGTCGTACACCAACATCCGGTAGTAATGCGTGTCGGCCACCAAGAGGGTTTCGGAGTTGCTGATCGTTAGTCCCGAAGGCCGACCGTTCTTGCTTTCGGGCGTCTTCCACCCGCGGAGATATTTGCCGTCAGCGTCAAACATCTGAATGCGGGCCGTCATGTCGACGACGTAGAGTTGGTCTTGAGCATCAATGGCAATGGCGCGTGGTTTTTGGAACCGACCGGGCGTGATGCCTCTCTGGCCCCAAATGAGGTCGGTCTCGTTGGGTCCCGTCTGCCGGGGGACACACCCGGCTGAGAGCGCGGCAACCAACACAGCCACGACGGCCAGGGGCCGGCCGACGTCCAACAGACGGGTGTCACGTCTTGCTACCATGGTGCCTTCTCTATTCTCATTGCACGCCGTCTACGCAGCTTGACCCGGGGGGTCAGGAAACGGTATATTTGATGGTTGATTTTTCGCTGTGCACCGAGATTTATTGCTAGCCGAATCGCTTGCTGTATGGAAACATCATAGCCATTGTGGGCGGTCTCGTGCATTACTTCGGGAGGCGCCGCAGGAACTTTTATTGCGGCGGTGTTCTGAATCTCGTCCGCAAAGTTCTTGTGCGCAGCCCTATTGATGCTTGCGCTGCCAATGAACCGAGGGCGCCCAACGGAAGCCTGGATTTCGCTAGCAAATACTGGGCGGCGGGGTTCAATCGTCGCGCAATCATCAATAAAGCTGTAGCCTATGCCGCCGATCGTCATTGACCTACGAAAAGCCGACGACAGCCGCGACGTCGTCCATCAGGCCGTTCAGACCCTCGCCGAGGGCAAGCTGGTCGTGTTTCCCACGGAAACCGTGTACGGCGTGGGCGCCAGCGCTTGCAGCGTCGAGGGAGTCGAAAGACTTTTTGAAGCCAAAGGGCGGTCGACCGACGTGCCTTTCGCCCTGGCCATCAAGAGTGCCGAGGAGGCGCTCGACTACGTGCCCGGACTGGATCGCATGGCCCAACGTCTGGCGCGTCGCTGTTGGCCCGGTCCGGTGACGCTGGTGGTCGACCACCAACCGGGACAGGGATTGGTAAGCCGGTTGCCCGAGCGTGTCCGTCAGGCAGTGGTTCCCAACGGGACGTTGGGACTCCGAGTTCCCGCACATCAGGCAGTGCTGGAGGTGTTAAGAATGCTTGCCGGACCGATAGCACTGACCAGCGCCAATCTTTCCGGCGATCCCGATTCGGTGAATGCCGAGCAAGCGATCGAGAGCTTGGGCGATCACGTGGCGTTGGTGATTAACGACGGACCAAGCCGCTATGGCCAGCCGTCGACGGTGGTTCGCACCGTCGGCAAGAAATACGAATGTATCCGCGAAGGCGTCCTTAGTCGGAATGCGTTGGAGCGACTCTCGAGCATGATCGTCTTGTTGGTTTGCACCGGCAACACATGTCGAAGCCCGATGGCCGAAGCCATCGCGCGAAGCTTGATCGCGGAGAAGTTGGGTTGCACCGCGAAGCAGCTTGATCAGCGGGGGGTGATTGTCGCCTCGGCGGGGATCGCCGCGGTTCCCGGTTGCGGTCCCGCCGTGGAGGCCGTCACCGTGATGAAAGAGAAAGGCTTGGATGTCACCCGTCACGAATCGCAACCGTTGACCGACAAGCTGGCCCGGCACGCCGATGTGATTTTCACCATGACCAGCGGCCACCGTCAGGCGATTCTGCGCCGCTGGCCAGAGGCGTCGCCTCGCACGTACGCCTTGCGCGAGGATGAGCAGGATATTCATGACCCCATTGGCGGTTCAACCGGCGTCTATCGAGAATGTGCCGAGCAGGTGGAAACCGCCCTGCGAAAGCGCATCGATCAGATCGAGTTTTGCTGAGCGCACTCCGGGTGGTTGCAGAACTGGGGCCGTTGCTGCAAGATAGTGGTTGATCCACCCAGCCAGCGAGTAAAGGCGAGACAGATGAAAATAGCGATCGGCAGCGACCATCGGGGCTTTCAACTCAAGGAAAAGGTCGCAGCGATCTTGCGCTCGAAGGGGCATGAGGTCGACGACGAAGGGCCTCTCGCGCCCGAGTCGGTCGACTATCCCGACTATGCCGCGCTCGTGGCGAAGAAAGTCAGCGATGGCGGCGTGGATCGCGGCATTCTCGTTTGTGGCACGGGCATTGGCATGGCGATCGCCGCCAACAAGTTCTCCGGCGTGCGAGCGGCCCCCTGCAACGACGAAATCACCGCGGAACTCAGCCGCAGGCACAACGATCTGAATGTTCTCTGTCTGCCGGCCGACACGATTGGCCCGCGCACCGTCGAGCGAATGATCGAAGTCTGGGTCGACACCGAATTCGAGGGCGGTCGCCACTCCCGCCGCGTGGAGAAGATCATCGAGATCGAAAAGAGCGTCTGAATCCAGCGGGAGCCGTCAGAGGTGCGAGCGCCCTAGCCGCTTTTCTTGAGCACTTTCAAAATGGCCGATCGCAATTCACGCGATTTAACGGGCATCCGCAGCACGCCTCGGTGATCGTCCTGCTGCGCCTTTTCGTGCCACTTGGCGTGCTGATCGCCCAGCAGTAATACGGCGGGGACCAGCTTGGTCGCGCCCTCCTGCCCCAGTCGATTAAATGCCTCCAGGGCGTTCGTCCCGATGTGTCCGGAGCTCAGCAGCACGACGTCGGCCGTGTTGATGTTTTCGTAGAAACGTTGGAAGAGTCGTTCCGGATCGCTGGTGACGAGCACGCGATAGCCGCGTTTCTTGAACATCTCCCGAAACAGGTCCTGCATCTTCTTGTCGGACTCAACGACCATCAGCTTACGCGGTTGCCCCTGGTCATCGTGGCCTTCCAGGGGGCCGGAGTCGATCGGCGTGTCGGTCGCGTTTTGAATTTTTTCGGCCGCACGCCGCATGGCCAGCTGCAGATCGGCTAGCATCTCGCCGGGGCTCTGATACCGCTTGTCGGGATCGAAATCCAAGGCCTTGTTCGCGACGCGAACGATGGCCAAGGGCAGCTCGGGAGCGATATCTATGATCGGTTTGATGTCTTGATACCGCGACTTGCTCAATCGCTGCGCTCGGTCGCGTGTTTCGGCCAGAGCGGGTTGACCGCAGAGCAACTGGTAAAGAATGGAGCCGACGAAAAAGATATCGCTACGGGTATCGTCCTTGCGGACGTTCGTGGCCCGTTCCAAGCCGGCATAGTCGATCGTGCGGGGATTCGCGCCGTCGCCCGTTGAGTCGGCCTCCGTCACGCCGAGCCCAGCTAGGCCGAAGTCGACTAGCTTCGACTGTCCGTCGCTGGAGACAATCACGTTAGACATCTTCAAATCGCGATGGGTGACGCCCTGCTGGAAGGCGTAGTTCAGCCCTGCCAACATGCCAGAGACGATCCGCCCCGCCTCCAACGGGTCGAACTTTCCTCGCACCTTGAAGAAGTCGCGTAGATTGTGTCCCTCGACGAAATCCATGGCGATGTAATTCAGGAGCCCTTTGCTTACCACCTCGTGAATCGCAACGATGTTCGGATGCGTGAGACCCATCCCGAGCTCGCCTTCGCGACGGAACAGCTCCGCCTCCTTTGGCTTGTCGCTCATCCGCTTGCGCAGCACCTTGATGGCGAACAGCTCGTCCGTTTTTCTGTGGGTCGCCCGATAGACCCGGGCAAACGTGCCGGCGCCGACCAGATAGAGCACCTTGTAGTCGCCGTAGAAGAAACCGTGGCGAAAGCCTTGGTGAAGCCGATCGAGCTGATAATTGGTCAACAGATCGCGGCGGAGCAGGAGTTGAGAGAACTGGTCGCAGGTGACGCTACGCGTTCCCAGCTCGCTCCAGACACTTTGCAGGTCTGCCTCGGACAGCACGTTGACGTCCAACGAGCGCTGGGCCAGCTTTTCGGCAGTTATTTCGGTGGCCATAACGTACGTTTGCCCAGTTCCAACAGCAGTCTTTCTTCACAGATTCGCCCAGTTCGAAGCCGGTCTCTAACACGGGTGTTCCGGGTAGAGTAAAGAAGACTTCATGACCTAGCGCGATGCATGAAGTTGCGCGATTGCGTATCGGCTTCGGTTTCTCTGAACCGCTTCTCTAAACTTGGTGTGGTGCCTCGGGCCTGCGTTGCTCAGTCGGTTGGACGCCTCCGTACACAAGCCCTACGTCGGTTGATTATTGCAAATTTGGATTCGTCTGTCACGTCGGCTCAGCTTTCCTGTTCGTCCAGCTTGAAACGATACTCGTCTCGCTCACGTCGTGTCGCTTCCAAGTCGAACATCAGGTACTTCATGTCCAAACGTAGCTGACTCAGAGCATCCTGAACCAGCGTCAAAATTCGCCGACGGCGTTTCGTGCTTTCGACCACGGCGTCGACCAGCGGAGCGAGTTGGCCTGCGTACTCGTCAGGGAGCGAATTCAGGGCAACGGCTAGCTTCTGCAGGTCGGCCGGGATCTGAGCAGGGGTCGTGGCGATCGGTTCAGGGCTGTTGGGCATCGTAAGTCTCCTTGGATCGAAGTGGTATGACGGGGCTTAAAGCAGAGCCCGTGCCAAACCCCCACCCGAGTCCAAGTTGGTTTACGCAAGTGATTGTAACGTAAAGACTTGCATCATATCAACGGGCTCGCCCAGGGAATTCACTTCCGAGAGACGATGTTGCCCGAATACCTCCGATTGATGTGGCTGATCAACGGAAATGCTGATATAAGCACCACTTACAACGTTTCCCGGACGCTCCCAGCCCGTTGCCAAGTCGCAACCCGACTGAGAATCCCCGAGGTGACTAGCAGCTTCCCAGCGCCCTCCGGCCACCACATTCGGCTTCCAGCCCTCATCGTATCCGAATGCAACGCTTTCAGCGACTTTTTGGCACGGCCAGACCGGACAGGTCCGAGGCCAGTTCGCTTTGCTGCCAGGCGGGATTTTCGGCTCGTCTTCTGGCCGGGGTGATGTTTTGCATCATTTTTCCCGCTTCAGAAACGGTCGCCCAGCCACGGCAACACGCTACCCCCCCCGCCCGACAGACCGACATGGACGGCCCCGATCCCGTGCTGGTGCCGCTGAAAGGCAGCGTGCGGTTCGAGATCCTCCAGCAGCAGATCGACCGCCGCAATTTTCGCTTTGGTGTGGGCTCCGAACGCGTCTCTCTGAGGTGTCCGTCCGGAAATTCGGCGCCGCTTGCTTACCCACTCCCCAGATCGCCGGTGATCAGCGAATTTCGCTCCGATCTCTGGGTGCTCTGCAACCGTCCGGGCGTGCAGCTCGCTGCCACGGTCGTGCTGCCTCGCAGCATCAACCCCGAGACGGGTCTGCCCCATGAGCTGCTGGTTCGTGGTTCGACGATCGGCAGGGGTGGCGGTTGGGAGCAGGTGATTCTCACCGGCCTGCCCAACGCGCTGGCCCGCATGGCCCGCGTCGCCCGTATCCAAACCGAGAGCCCCATCGACGAACGAGAGGCCTATGTTTCGCAGCTGGTGCTACTCGTGCCGGGCGGCCCGGGCGTGACGGAACTGCTGGTCGATCGCATCGAAGTTTTCGGCGTGTTGGGCGACCCCCATGCTTCGACCGCCGGCAACGCCGCACCCTCGACAGAAAACGCGCGGCCCGGTTATCAGCCGCCTGCCGTACGGCCTCGCGTGCCGCGGATCATTCGTTGGCAGGGCGAACCGTTCGAGCTTTTGGCCCGCCTGGGATTCCAAGCCGTGGGTCTCAGCAGGCTGCCGACCGCCGACGAATTGCAGCAGGCCAAGAAATTCGGTTTGTCGCTCATCAGTCCGCCTCCGCTACCACAGCAGATCACCGCGGAGGGGATTCCCGACGGCTTCGACCCCGTGCTCGCATGGGACCTGGGCGACCAGCTTTCCGCCCACGATCTCGATCAAATGGTGCGCTGGCAGCAACTCATCAAGCGCCACGACGCACGCGACGATCGCCCCACCGTGCTCGCTCCACAGCTGTTCACCCGGGAAGCGAGCCGCATCGCGGACGTCGTGCTCTTGGATCGCTCGATGTTGGGTTCGGGGCTGGCGCTGCGCGACTACGCCACTTGGCTGACGCACCGCAGTCGACTCGCCCGGCCCGGCACGCCGATTTGGACTCGCCTCGACACGCAACTCAGCCCGCGGCAAGCGGATCAGGTGCGAGCGTTGGGCGCCACCTTGGGCACCAGCGCCGTCGCTTCCTATTCGCAACTGGCGTCGTTCACCTCCGCGGCGATCGGCGTGAAGACTCGCGGGTTCTATTTCGAGTCGAACTCGTCGCTTGCCGCCGGCGACCCGGCTACTCTCGAGCGCGTGCAAGCGTTGGAACTGATCAATCTGCGGCTCGGTCTCCTGGAACCGTGGCTCGCGACGGGAAAAATGCTCGCCAGCGCCCGATCGACCGAACCGCAACTCACGGCGCTCGTGTTGCAGGCAGAGCGGTCGCACTTGTTGGTGCCGATCTGGTGGTCCGACGATCTCACAAGCGTGAACGCTCCGCCGCCTGCGGGTCCCCTGTCGTTTGTCGTGCCGGGAGTGGCCGAGTCGTCTGATGCCTATCTGCTCACGCTGGGCGGGCCGCAGCGGCTGCGCCACCAGCGCGTTACGGGGGGAGTGCGGATCACGCTCGATCGACTGCCGGCCGACGGCTTGGTGATGCTCACCGACGACCCGGGCGCGTTTTCGCAAGTGTCCAGCTATCTACGGCGTTGTGCCCCGCGTGCCACGCAGTTGCGACGCAACCTCGCGGCCGCACACTGGCAGACGTGCGCCAGCGCCTACCCGACCATTCCGTGCGAAAGCATCTCGCAAGACGAACTGCAGGCTTCGCTGGCCGCCGCCAAGAGGTCTTTGGAGGCGTGCGACCAATACGCCGCCACTCGCAACTACGAGTTGGCCTATCAACAGGCCGATGCCGTGGAGCAGACACTCGCTACAAGCGATTTTCTGCTCTGGCAGGAAACGACCGCCGGCCAGTCGGTTGCCGAGAACCCGCTAGTGCTAAGCATCGCGACGCTCGCCCCGCTGGTGCGCGTGAACGGTCTGTTGTCTCGCTCCTCGGGCGGCGAAAACCGGCTTCCCCTGGGCAGCTTTGAAGACTTGCCCGCGCTGCTCGCCGCGGGCTGGCGTCATCAGCAGTTGCCGATCGAGGGGATCGAGACCGCCGTGCGGCTGTCGCCGACTGCTCCGCACAGCGGTGCGTTCTGTTTGGAACTTGAGGCCCGAGCACTCGACGCCGGCGCGCCCGCCCCCGTGGTGCCTGCCTCACCCGTCTGGGTCAGATCGAGACCGGTACGGATTCGCACGGGCGAGTTGGTGGAAATCACCGGCAGGGCCCGCGTGCCGGAAGAACTATTGGGTTCGGTCGACGGCCTGGAAATCGTCGACTCACTCGGCGGCCCCGAGCTGGCCACCCGCATCAAGTCCGCCCGGTCTTGGCAACCGTTCCGCATGATTCGCGTCGCTTCGGCCGACGTCGACGTGACGGTCACGATCGGGCTAACAGGGCTGGGCGTCGCCCAAGTCGACGACCTCGCGATCCGCACGCTACGCCTCTCCGGCGCGATCCCCACGGCCAACCAACAACGCCCACCGCTTGCGGTTTCGCGGTGAGCCCGCCCCGCCATTGCCGCCCGCGCCGAAGCCTGCCACATTAGTCGGATGCAACGCTCCCCCGAACGACTCCGTGAAGATGCCCGGCGAATTTGGTGGGCCGGCGTCGAGGCCGTCCGGCCCGCGCGGCTGGTGCCCCAGCATTTTGTCGTCGACGGTCGCGCACTCTGGATCGGCGACCGCGAGTTTGACCTCGACGCCATCGACCGCATCGCGGTGGTCGGTGCGGGCAAGGCGAGCGGCGCGATGGCCGTCGCGGTGGAAAAGGTCCTTGGCGACAAGCTTCTCCAGCGCAAACAGGTTACCGGCTGGGTCAACGTGCCGGCCGATTGCGTTGAGCCGACCCGAGCCGTGCGACTCCATCCGGCACGTCCCGCCGGCGTCAACGAGCCAACCACGGCCGGTGTCGAGGGCACGCGTGAAATTTTGGAACTGGTCGCCAAACTGGGCCCGAGGGATTTGTGTCTCTGCCTAATTTCCGGTGGCGGCTCGGCCCTGTTGCCGGCGCCAGTCGCGGGGCTGTCGCTGGAGAGCAAGGTCGCGATCACTCGCGAGATCGCAGCCCGAGGCGGCGACATTCAGCAGCTCAACACGGTGCGTCGAGAGTTGAGCGAGATCAAAGGAGGCGGCTTGGCCCGTGCGTGCCAAGCCGGGCAGTTGGCGACGCTTGTGCTCTCCGACGTCTTGGGCGACGACCTGGAGACGATCGCTTCCGGCCCCACCGTGCCACGCGAGCCGACGCCCGAAGCGGCCCTCGCCGTGCTCGCCGACCTAAATCTCCTCAAGACCCCCGAGGGCAAAGCCCTGGCGAGGTTGCTTCAGCAACCGCGGCACAACGCGCCGCCCGCCGCACCACAAAATCCCCCCCTGAACCTCATCATCGGCAACAACGCCACCGCCGTCGACTCCGCCGGCATCGAGGCCGAGAGCCTCGGCTACAGCCACGCGATGCTCTCGGCCACGGCCCCCGAAGGGCCCGCCGAGGAGGTGGCCCGCTGGCTCACCGCCACGGCCGAGTCGATGCGTGCCACGCCGGGTCCCGATTGCTTCATCTCGGGCGGCGAACCAACCGTGCGTTTGGCGCCCGAAAGCGAGCGGGGCAGGGGAGGCCGTTGTCAGCAGTTAGCGCTGGCGGCGCTGCAGTCGCTCTCAGACTGGAGCAATCTGGCGATTGTGGCCGGCGGTACCGATGGCGAAGACGGCCCCACCGACGCAGCCGGCGCCATGGTCGACGAGCAAATCGCGGCAGCAGCCCGCGAGCAAGGACTCGACGCCACCGATTACCTCCGCCGCAGCGACGCCTACCACTTCTTCGAGCTAGCCGAAGGGCTCATCAAGACGGGCCCGACAGGGACCAATGTCTGCGACCTACGCGTGCTGTGCGTAAGCAAAGACGATTGATTCAGGTTGCTCATCCGCATTGCCGTGGGCGGGGACGCCACCGCTCGCTGCGCGATCAAATCCCAAATCACTAATCTGAAATCACTAATCTGAAATCACTAATCTGAAATCACTAATCTGAAATCACTAATCTGAAATCACTAATCCCACCACCACTTGTCGGCGGGAAGGTCGCGGAGGTTCACTGCGTCGTGGGCCGATTGCACGGAGCCGTCTTCGTCGGCGAGCAGGTTTTCGCTATCGAGTGACTGACGGGCTTGGATCTGAACGCCGCCGCCGACCGGGGTCGCCAACTGCCTCCCCTTCCACATGCTGTTCACCGCGGAAGCGACCTGCTGGGGAGCGTTGAATGTTTCCACTGGGTAGATGGCCTCACTGCCCAACACGGACAGATCCCAGCCGGACTTGCCATAGAGATCGTGCTGCTGGATAAACGCGGCAGCCACCAACATGTCGACGCAATTGCGGAGCTGGCCGTAGACAGGTGCATTCTGGGCGATCTCGGAGTACTTGCGTGTGAAGCTCTCGGTGAACTTGCGGCTGGCGCGATTCTGGCTGCCGGTTTGTTGCCGGCTGCCGTCGCCGGCAACGACTTCGTCTTCACCGACCAGCTTAACGCCGTTGCCCACCAATTCGGCGGCGTTTTCATCCGCTGAAACCTTGATGCGCTGATAATCCGGCACAAACCACCAACGGACCATGGCGTTCTTCGCGATGGAAGCGAAATTCGCCAAGGCGAGGTAGCTCTTGAACCGGGCCGGCGGCTGCTCCAGGCCGATGCCGATAAGTTTCATACGATAGTCGGCCTCGACCATCACCTGGGCGAAGTGCGTTGTGGAAGGAATCCCGCCGAGCGTAATCACTTGCATGCCGAGGCTCTCGCGTAGGCCTTCGACGATGAACTGCTCGTCGTTCGGACGGATGTTGCGTCCAATACGGTCGATGAAATGCTGCATCCGCGTCAAGCCTTCCTGCGTGGCGTCGATTGAGCAATACACGACCGGATTGCTTTTGGACCCAGGAGAGAAGGTTCGCAGAGCGACGATCAAGTCTTGCAGTTCGAGGATCGGTTGCCCCGTCTCGATGCCGACGATGCGACCCGCGGCGTCTTCGATCCAACCTTCTGCCGGACCGGCCAAGACGATGTCCTGGGTGTCTGGATAGTAAAAGACGTATTGAATGCGAGTCAGCCCTGCCAGATGTTTCATCGCCTCGTCAGGGCCGTGACCTTCGTCGATCGCCTGCTTGATCAACCTAGCCAGGCGGGTGAGCGAAACCTTGCGCAACCGGCTGGGCCGAGCGACGTCGGCGTCAAGCTGGGCCAACGCTTCTTGAGCCCGTCGTCGAGCCAATTGGCCGGTGGGGTCGTTCGTCGAGAAGCGACGCAACACGCCGTCGGCATCCACGGCCACACCCGACGTCAGGCCGGCGCCTTGGGTGTCGTCCACCGGTTGTCCAGTACCTCCGCCTCCCCCTGCGTCTTGGCCGTAGGCCGCTGGGGAGTGCGACAGGGCCCAGAAAGCGCAGACCAAAACTGCGGCACCGCAGAGACTTGGCATGGAACGAATGAGACTAGGACGCAGGCGTGACAACATGGTGACCTCTGGATCGTGGAATTCTCTGCTCCGGTCTGTCGACAACCCGAGCCGGGGGCCTTGAAAATAGGCAAGGCCGGTCAACTTTAATCTTAATTCCCCCACCTCGGAGAAGCAAGGAAATCGGCCGTTTTCGAGAGCCGGCCGACCTGTTTACCCCCAGCAGGCGTGCCTGGGGCCCCGTGGGGAGCGCTCCACCGAAGGTTGCCGTCCGGACGACCCGTTCGGTCGGCACTTCCGCCGCAGGCCTCTTCGCCGCTACGACTGCCAGATTCTGCCCACCAATGTTGCCTAAACCCAACCGACGTGTTGAAAAAAAGCCACAGCGCTCTTCCTAGGCGTTACATTTTCACAGCAGAAACAATGCGCGCTTCGGAAAATCCAATTCCCATCTCGCGGTCCCCCAACAATGCCCCCAACGAAAACCCATCGAATGAACTGGCGACGTCTGACGCTGGCGGTCTGCGCGGTGCTGCTGGGCGGCTGTGCGGGATTGAGGGTGCCCCGGATCGACCCGACCGGCGAACGAGTCTTTGTCTGGCCACAGAACCAGGCGACGCCGGTCGCGCCCACGCTCGGCACGGTACAAGCGCAGCCTGTGTTCACCGATCCGGTGTTCCCGCAACCGACGCTGACCTCCGGCGTTGTTCCCGCATCGGCGCCGGGAGTCGTTCAGCCTGGCATCGCCGGAGCTGCCGTGCAGGGACTGAACGTGCCGCAGGACAGGCTGTCGATCACTCCCGACCGCGTGCTGGCCCCCGTCGGCAGCGAGGTGATTCTACGGGCGGGCATCTGCACGACCGAAAACTTCCTGCTCACCGACCAGAAGGTCGAATGGCTGATCGCCCGCGAGAGTGCCGGTGAGATCGTCGACCTGGGCGGCAAAGGTTGCTGTCGCAAACCATGGCTGCCGTGGAATAAACCGAAGAAGATCGATAACCAATACGCCATCGGCTACACGGCCAAAATGCCGCTGCTGATCACGCGGGGCACGGCCGACCCAAGCGACGACGTGAAGGTGGAACGGGGACACTCCTGGGCGAGCATCACCTCGCCGGTGGAAGGGACCAGCCACATCACGGCAGTGACGCCGGTCATCGAATCGTGGGCAGCACGACGCGCCACCGCGATCATCTATTGGGTCGACGTCCGCTGGACCTTCCCGCCCTCGCAAATCACCGCGGGCGGTTCGCAGGTGATGACCACCACCGTACGCCGCCACACCGACGGCACGCCGCTCGAGGGGTGGATCGTTCGCTACGAGGTTGCCGGAGGCGGCGGACAGCTTACCGGCGGGCAATCGGGGCAAGTCGTCGAAGTCGTGACCGGCCCCGACGGTCGGGCCAGCATCGACGTCACCCCCACCGGCAGCACCGGCTCGGTCACGCAGATCAACGCGCAGCTGGTTCGTCCGGCACGACTGGCAGGCAGCGACTTTCCCCGATTGGTCGTTGCCAACGGGTCGAGCACCATCAATTGGACCGGCCAGGGCTCGACGCCCTACTTGCCAGAGCCTGACGACCTGGGCGGCAGCTTTCCAACCTATTCGCAGCCCGAACGGGGTCCGCCGACTGTCGACCAACCCGCCGAACTCGCCACGCCCGTGGGCCGGCCGACGTTCGACTTGCAGATCCGCGGCGACTCGCAGGCCCAGGTCAACGCCCAAACGCGGTTCGAGGTCGTCATCCGCAATCAAGGCAGCGCCCCGGCAACCGGGATCGTGCTACACGATCGGTTCGACCCGGGGCTGAGCCACGAGATGGATCGTCGCTCCCAGGAGATCGAAAACACGCGCGTCGGCAGCCTGGCGGCGGGTGAATCTCTGACGATTCCTTTGGTCTTCGACGTCCTCGGCAGCGGTCGGCTCTGCCACGTCGTGACGATTCGCTGCAATGAAGGGGCCGAAGCCACCAAGCAGGCGTGCATCGACGCCGTGCAGCCGGCGCCGCAAGGGCAGCCAGGGCTGGAAGTCAAGAAGGATGGCCCGCGGCAGAGCCGAGTCGACGACATCGCCCTGTTTCGCGTGGTGATCAAAAACACGGGCGACGTGCCGCTCACCAACCTGGAGATCGTCGACGAATACGACCGCTCGCTCAGTCCACTGCCCACCCGGCAGGGCTACGAGATCATCAACGACAACATCGTGTGGCGAGTGCCGCGTCTCGAGGTTGGAGCCAGCGAGACATTCGAAGTGCAATGCACCTGCCTGGCCGTCGCCGAACGGGCCTGTGGGTTGGTGAAGGTGACCGACGATAGCGGGCTGGTGTTGATGGACGAAAAATGTGTGGAAGTGTTGCCTCGCCTCGGCAGCGAGGCCGCTGCGGGGGTCGGCCCGGCGTTTGGCGGCACACTGCGATTGGCGATCGTCGCGTTTTCCGACTCCGTGCGAGCTGGCACCAGGGCGAACTATCGATTTCTCATCGAGAACAAGGCCCAGACCCCCGAGCAACAGGTCCAGCTACGGGTGTTCTTCCCGGCGGAACTGACGCCCGACGTCATCGCGATGACCAACAGCGCCAACGTACGCGGCACCTTGGTCGGTAATGAACTGCGATTCGATCCGATCGCTACGGTTCGTCCCGCCGAGCGTCTCGAGTTTCTCGTTCCCGTGAGTATCAACAAGCCGGGGGTGGTGAACATCACCGCCCAACTGACCAGCCAAGCTGTGACGACGCCGGTCGAGAAGACCGAACGGGTCGAAATCCTCGGGCGCTAGAGCAACCTACCAAGATTCGTTCCCGCGTTTCCTCACAAAAGCTGCCGCGACAGTGCAAATCGTCGGAACATGGGTGTGCACCTTGCACTAGTCCTCGCACAAGATTCGCCGACCTGCGACAATGCGGGCATGTCGCGTCGCTTTGTTCTCTTACGCCACGAGTGCCCCGCCCAGTTCGCCAAGCCGAGCCACTGGGATTTCATGCTCGAGTCGGACGGCGTGCTGATGACTTGGGAGCTACGCCAGTTGCCGTCGTCCTGGCTGGTCGCCCTGCAACTAAAATCCGCCGACGCTTCGCCCACGGCGTCGGCCACCCGTCTGGCCGATCATCGCCTGGCGTATCTCGACTACGAAGGCCCCATCTCAGGCAACCGCGGCTCGGTGCGCCGCGTCGATCATGGAACGTATCAGGTACTGCAGGAAGACGCAGGGCGACTGGTTGTGGAGCTGGAAGGCTCGGTCCTCAGCGGTTCGGTAACTCTGCTTCAGCAAGGGAATTCGTGGGAGATTGGTTAAGAGCTTCACGACTTCCGTGTCTTTTGGCCAAAGGCCTTCATTCGCCGTAGCCTGGGGCAAGGTCCAGTTGTTTATACACATCTTCCGCTGATGATTGTCGATGGATAGGCCGAAGGCCGGTGACTCCGTAACCCCGAAGGGGTGATCCTATGTCAGCCCAGACATCTGAGGTGTTCTGTCAAGTCTGTTTTTTTCATCTGGGCTCCTGAGTTAGGTTTGCTTGGAAGCGAGATATTTGAGGAGGGGGGATTTCCCTTTGACCAGAGAGGCGCGGTAG
>CAXMSB010000227.1:0-5566 GCA_964195615.1 uncultured Granulosicoccus sp.
TCGCCTCGAAGGCCTTCGCGGTGAGCCATTGCTGCAGTTGTTCCGAGGGAATGTGGCCAATGTAGCTCTCGCCCCGATTGAGCTTGTCGATCTTTTCCTGGTCGACGTCGTAGCCAATCGTCTGGAAGCCGGCTCGGAAGAAGGCGTCCACCAAGGGCAAACCCACGTAGCCGAGCCCCACCACAGCCACCACGGCCTGCCGGTTCTCGATGCGACTTTCGAGAGTTTCCAGGGGAGACATTTCAGGCATGGAATGCTCGCTACAGATGTTACGATCGATTTCGCACTCACACTAACCCGACGCTAGCGCGTTCGGCTCAAACGGCCATTGGATAAGCTTATCCGGCACCCGGGGCCGTGTCGACCTTGCCTCACCCGCTGGAAAAGGTATGCTCTCGCCAGAGAAGAGTTTTTCGGAGTACATCAAGGAGAGAATCTCTATTATGACGTCCTTTCTGGTTACCGGCGGCGCAGGATTCATCGGCTCGCACATCGCCACGGCGCTCGCCGAGCGGGGCGACCGTGTTCGGGTGCTCGACAATCTCAGCACGGGCAGCCGACAGAATCTGGCCCATCTGGGCGATCGCGTTGAACTTATCGAAGGCGATCTCTTGGACCGAGAGGCCGTCGACCGGGCCGTTGCTTCGGTCGAGGTTGTTTATCATCAGGCGGCGCTGGCCTCGGTACCACGGAGCGTGGCCAAGCCGTTGGATACAAACGCTGCCTGCGTGACGGGTACCCTCAACGTTCTGGACGCCGCTCGGCAGGCCGACGTGAGGCGCGTCGTCTACGCAAGTTCGAGCAGCGCCTACGGGAATCAGCCGGTCAAGTCGAAACGCGAGAGCGATCTCCCCCAGCCTCTCTCGCCCTATGCGGTCGCCAAGCTCGCCGGCGAGTACTACTGCGGGGCGTTTACGGAAACTTACGGATTGGAAACCGTCGCGATACGCTACTTCAACGTGTTCGGCCCTCGGCAAGATCCGGCGGGCGAGTACTCGGCGGTGATTCCCCTGTTCGTAACGGCCATGCTAGCGGGACGTCGACCCACGGTGTTCGGCGACGGGAACCAGTCGCGAGACTTCACATTCATTGAAAACGTGGTGCAAGGAAACCTGTTGGCGGCCACGGCTCCCGGCGTTGCGGGACGAGTCTTCAACGTCGCCTGTGGCCAGCAGTTCAGCCTGCTGGAACTGATTGCCTCGATCAACCAGGTTCTCGGCACGAACATCGAGCCGGAGTTCGAGGACTGGCGGACTGGCGATGTTCGAGAGAGTTTGGCCGATATCTCCAACGCCCGAGAGCTGCTGGGCTATACTCCCGCGGTAACATTCGAAGAGGGTCTGCGACGATCCATCGAATACTACCGTTCACTCATGTAGCCGACGCTAGCAGCGTTTTTTTCGGTCGGGACCGATGCCACCGCCAAGCCGGGATTGTGCCGGCGCGCGATGTTTTCTATAGCCTCCAGGCGAAACTCCCCCCCGCTCGGACTCAGGATGGCTAGTATGAACTTCGGTCTCATTGGCGCAGGCGGCTTCATTGCGCCCAAGCATCTGCAGGCAATTCACGACACGGGCAACACGCTGGTGGCGGCTGTCGATCCGCACGATAGCGTGGGCAAGCTCGACAGTTATTTTCCTGACGCGCGGTTCTTTACCGAAATCGAACGATTCGACCGCTTCCTGGAGAAATGTCGCCGGGGGAGCAAGGACGAACACATTCACTACGTCAGCGTCTGTTCGCCCAACTATCTACACGACGCCCACGTGCGTTTGGCGCTCCGCATCAAGGCTCACGCCATTTGCGAGAAGCCGCTGGTCATCTCACCCTGGAATCTCGACGCCTTGGAGGACATGGAATACGAGCATGGTCGTCGCATCTACACGGTGCTTCAGTTGCGACTGTTGCCGTCGCTGCTGGAACTCCGTGAAAAACTCCAGGCAGAAACAGAACGAGAAAAGTCGGAAATCTGTCTCACTTACGTGACGCGACGCGGTCGGTGGTACGACACTTCCTGGAAAGGTTCCGTGGAAAAGTCGGGCGGCGTGGCGCTGAACATCGGCATCCACTTTTTCGACCTGCTAATGTGGCTGTTTGGCGAAGCCGAGTCGAGCAAACTTCATCTGCGAGAGTCGCGAAAGATGGCTGGCGTTCTGGAACTCCAGCGTGCGCGGGTCAAGTGGTTTCTCTCCACCGACGCCGACGACCTGCCGGACAACGTGGTTAAAGAGGGCGGCTACGCCTTCCGTTCGATGACTTGCGATGGTCAGGAGATCGAGTTCTCGGGCGGTTTCACGGATCTGCACACTCGGGTGTACGAAGAGATCATAGCCGGTCGCGGCACGGGTATCAGCGACGCCCGGCCCGCCGTCGAGCTGGCCCACGCGATCAGCAGAAGCGATACGGAGCGGAGCTTGGCCGGGGCCCATCCCTCAGTGTCGCGGGTTTCCAGCATCCGCCTGCCCGCACCCGCCTGGGATGCTAGCAAGGCAGCCTGATTCTCCTCTTGTGCCCCCGACTTTCGGTTTCCTACACTCCCGGACCGTTTGTCCCCGCCCCCCCCCACGAAGGCGTCGCGCCTCAAGGGTATCGTCATGGATATCGAGAGAGAGTTCTTCGTCCACGAGTCGTCTTATGTCGACGAAGGGACATCCATCGGCAAAGAGACGTCGATCTGGCATTTCTGCCATGTGCTCGAGGGCTCTCAAATTGGAGAGCGTTGCCGCATCGGCCAAAACGTCGTGATTGGTCCCCGCGCACGGATGGGGAACAACTGCAAGATTCAGAATAATGTTTCGATCTACGAGGGTGTGACACTCGAGGACGACGTCTTCTGTGGACCGAGCATGGTGTTCACGAACGTCTTCACGCCTCGGTGCGCCTTTCCCCGCAACACGGACAACGATTTTCTGCCTACCACCGTTCGTCGCGGCGCTAGCATCGGTGCCAACGCCACGATCATTTGCGGAGTGGAGATCGGCCGCCATGCGCTCGTCGGAGCGGGGGCCGTGGTTACCAAGGACGTGCCCGATTACGCCGTGGTCTATGGCAATCCCGCCAGGCAACATGGTTGGGCCTGTGAGTGCGGCCAAAGTCTCGAGTTTCAACAACATACGTCGGCCTGCCCGGATTGCGGCCGTTGTTATCATCAAACCGAGTCGGGACTTCAAAAAACAACAAGTCCCGCGGCAGCGTCGCTGTCGACGGCCGGAGGCGCCTAACCATGATTCCCTTGTGCGATCTGAAGCAACAGTATCTCGCGTTGAAAGACGAACTCGACGCGGCCTTGCAGCAAGTGGCGTCGGCCGGTCGGTACATCCTCGGCCCTCAAGTCGATGCACTGGAAGAGGAGATCGCCGACTTCTGTGGCTGCCAATATGCGGTCGGCGTCGGCAGCGGCACCGACGCTTTGAATCTGGCTCTGCGAGCGCTCGACATTGGCCCGGGCGATGAGGTGATTACCACCCCATTCACTTTTGTGGCAACCACCGAAGCGATTGGGCTCGTGGGCGCGACGCCCGTTTTCGTCGACATTGATCCGTACACTTACAACATCGATCCCACCGGGATCGAGGCGGTCATTACTCCGCGCACCAAAGCCATTCTTCCCGTGCATCTTTATGGCCAGCCTTGTGACATGAGTGCGATTGTCGAATTGGCCGACGCCTACGAATTGGCAATCGTGGAAGACTGCGCCCAGGCAATCGGTGCCAGCTATGAGGGGCAAGCCGTGGGGAGTTTCGGCGCTGCGGGCTGTTTTAGTTTCTTCCCCAGCAAGAACCTCGGCTGCATGGGCGATGGGGGAATGCTCACCACCAACGACCGCTCGGTTTACGAGCGCGTCGAGATGCTCCGTCGCCATGGCGGCAGCGTGAAATACCATCACAGCGAGCTGGGAATTAACAGCCGACTCGACGAGATCCAGGCGGCCCTGCTGCGGGTAAAGTTAAAATACCTTCCCGCGTGGAATGCCCAGCGACGGAGCCTTGCCTGTCACTACAACCAACTGCTGTCAGACGCTGGCAACATGGTGCTGCCAAAAGAACTCAACGCCGACGGGCACCTAAGTCCGGCAGGGCAGGGGACGCCGCGGAATTCCTTGCTCACGGCGGTCTACCACCAATACACGCTGCAGGTCGAAAACCGCGACGACACGGTCGATGCCCTGCGGCAACGTGGCGTCCAATCATTCCCCTACTACCCCGTGCCGTTGCACCTGCAGGAGGTGCATGACCGCTTGGGACACGAGCGAGGCAGTTTCCCCGTCGCCGAGCATGTGGCCCAACGATGCCTGAGTCTGCCGATGTTCCCGGAACTTACCGCCGAGCAGCAGCAGCACGTGACAGAAGCGTTGTTGAACGTGACCGGCACCTCGCAGCAAGAACATGCGAGGGTTGCCTGACCATTTCGATGCATAGCAGCCGCAATCCCGTTTTCCACTCAGAAACCGCCCCACAACGACCCAAGGCCCTTTGACGTGAGTTCCGCGCCCACTCGCATACAACAGATTGGCTGGAGTATTCTCCGACCGGGTCGGTTTGGCCGACAGGTCGCGACGCTAGCCAGCGGTACGGCCGTGTCGCAGGCAATCATCCTGGCCTCGGCCCCGTTGCTCACTCGGCTGTACTCTCCCGAGGCGTTCGGCATCGTCGGAGCGTTTCTTTCGGTACACGCAATTCTGTTGTTCACGATGTGCGGAGGCTACGAGTTTGCCACGCCCATTGCCGAGGACGACCAGACCGCCGCCAACCTAACCGTCCTCTGTGGCGCGATCGCCTTGACGATGACGGTCGTCATTGCACTGGTGATTTGGCTGGCCGGCGATTGGCTCGTTTCGCTGGGCGGCGGTGCTTCTTGGAAGCCTTACCTGTGGTTGCTTCCGCCGGTTGCGCTGGCCGGGGCCTGGCTCAATGCGATGCTCTACTGGTCGCTACGAGAAAAAGTGTACTCGCAAGTTTCTCAAGCAAGAATCGTACAATCGACCACTCGGGTGATCACGCAGGGCGTCTTGGGAGTGATCGGGGCCAGCCCGTTGGGGTTGATCTTCGGAGAGGCGCTGGCGGTGGTCGTCGGCGTGGGACTGCTTGGCCGCCGAGCACTTCGCGAGTCGGCCCGCTATTTCCGACAGGTCTCGCTGACAGGGATTCGTGCCACGGCTAAACGCTACGTGAGATTCCCGTTACTGACGATGCCCGGCTCGCTTGTCGGCGGGCTCGCCACGGGGTTGCCCTGTATTTTGCTGCCGATGCTCTTTGGTGTCGCGGAAGCCGGTTTGTTTTTTATCGCCCGACGATTGGCGTTCGCCCCCACCACGCTTATCGGTTGTGCGGTCGGCAATGTCTTCTTCGTCGAACTGGCCGAGGGGAAGCACGATAAACAAAAAAGCACACGCCAATTCCTGCGCTTGACCGGCGTGCTCTCAGCCATCGCGCTGGCCTGTGCGATGGTGCTCTGCACGGCGCCCTCCTGGGCGGCGTTCGTGTTTGGAGCCGAGTGGGACGAAGCCGGTTGGATCCTCGCGGCCATGACGCCGATGCTTGTCGGTTGGTTCGTCGTAACTCCGCTC
>CAXMSB010000228.1:0-4003 GCA_964195615.1 uncultured Granulosicoccus sp.
GGTTGCCGGGCCGCAAGCGGCGGTTGAGAGTGTTTGTTTGGCGGCGTGGCCGGAGGTGGACAGTGCTCACATTGACCGGAAGATCGAGGACCAGTTTGCCGATTTCCAGGCGGTGATGGGTGCGGTTCGCGAGGTGCGACAGAGTCAAAACATTCCGCCCAAGGAAGCGGTCAGTTTCACGGTTCGCTGCAACGACGCCACGGCCGAGCTGCTCGCGCCGATGAAACCCTATTTTGAATCGATGGCCCGCGCCACGGCACTCGATTTCGGCCCCGCCGCGACGCCGCCGGAACGCTCGGCATCAAAATCGCTCGCGGGGATGGAGGTCCACGTCGACATCAGCGCGTTCTTCGACGTCGACGCCGAACGGGCCCGGCTGGAAAAAGAACGCGACCAGCTCGCCAAATTCACCAAGTCGATCGCAGGAAAACTGGGCAACGAGAACTTCGTCAGCCGCGCCCCGGCAGAAGTTGTGCAGATCGAGCGGGACAAATTGACCGACGCCAGCGAGCAACTCGCGGCCGTGGAAGCGGCATTGGCGAAGCTGACCTAGGGCGTACCTGTTCCGGTTACGGTTAGGCTCGGAGCGGACCATGGGCAAATCGTCGGCAGGCGGCACTCATCTATTCGCCAGCTCGAAGGGCGTGTAGAATGCGGCGGCAGCTTCGAACTCTTACCGTTGGCCGTCACGATGAAGGAATGGTTTATCTCTCAGAGCCCCGTCCTGCAGGCCCTCTACGCGGGTCTGTTTACCTGGGCGATCACGGCATTTGGAGCGTTGCTGGTATTCGGCGTGTTGAAAGTCAATCGGGTGTTGTTGGACTCGATGCTCGGTTTCTCCGGCGGAGTGATGCTGGCGGCCAGTTATTGGTCGTTGCTGGCGCCGGCGATCGAAATCGCCGAACGCAATGGAACATGCAGTTGGCTGCCTCCGATGATTGGTTTTCTCGCCGGCGGCGGAGTGATCTGGATTCTCGACAAATCGATGCCGCATCTCCACTTGTTTCTTCCGCTCAGCCAGGCGGAAGGTCCCCAGACCAGTTGGCACCGCTCGATGCTGCTGGTAACTGCCATCACTCTGCACAACATCCCCGAGGGCCTGGCGATCGGCGTGGCCTTCGGGGGCGTCGCCATGGGTATCGAGGGCACAAGCATGGGAGCGGCGGTTGCGTTGGCGATTGGCATCGGTATCCAGAACTTCCCCGAAGGCGTGGCCGTGGCCATGCCGTTGCGCGCCGAAGGACTCAGCCGCATGAAATCGTTTTGGCTGGGCCATCTCTCTGCAGCCGTCGAGCCGCCTGCCGCCGTGCTGGGCGCCGTGGCCGTCTTGTACGCCGCTCCGCTGTTGCCCTACGCCCTGAGCTTCGCCGCCGGGGCGATGGTTTACGTCGTCGTCGAGGAATTGATCCCCGAATCGCAACAGGGCCAGCATACGGATGTGGCAACCATCAGCCTGATGCTGGGATTTGTCGTCATGATGACGCTCGACGTGGCACTCGGCTGAATCGGCTGCTCCCCGACATAGAATCGAGGCCTAGTCGCCAACGGTGCGGTGTTTCTATAATGAACCCGTGGTGCAGCCCTGCCCCGCACCGAAACGACCTCCAGTGAAGGTGCCCACCATGCCTGTGGCAATGGAACTAGCGCGGATTATTATCAGCGAGATCAATAGCGAACAGGTCATCTACCTCAAAGAGATCGACGGCGACCGGACTTTCCCGATCCTGATCGGCATCTTCGAGGCCACGAGCATCGACCGCCGTGTGAAGGGTTTTGAATCGCCCCGGCCGTTGACGCACGATCTGTTGGTGAACACCGTGGAATCTCTCGGCGGCGAATTTCAGGACGTCGTCATCAGCGAGCTTCGAGACCACACCTACTACGCCACGCTCCGCGTACGGTTCGAGGGCGAACTGATCGAGGTCGACTCCCGCCCGAGCGACGCGATCGCCGTGGCGGTGAGCTGCGACCCGCAACTGGATATCTACGTCTCCGAAGACGTGCTCAACGACGTGATCGGCGGCGAGGGAATGTAGCGATTTCAGATTTGGGATTTTGGAATTGCGGGCGAGCCGTGGCGTCCCCGCCCACGGCACCCGACGATCACTCCAGCACGTCCGCGAACGCCTCTTTCAGGGCCGCCAGGCCAGCTTCGCCTTTTTCGGTGTCGACCACGACGTTCACGCGCACTTCGCTGGTGTTGATCATCTCGACGTTGATGTCGGCTTTCGAGAGGGCGTTGAACATTCGCACGCCGACGCCGGTGTGGGTGCGGATGCCGATGCCAAAGACCGAGAGAATCGCGATCCGTGGTTTGTGGGTCACCTGGCCGCAGCCCAGCCCCTTGGCCGCCTTGGAGGCGACCGCCAGTGCCGACGCAGCCGATTCGTGCGGAACGGTAAAACTGAGGTTCGCCTGCCCGTCGTGGCCGGTGTCTTGCACGATCATGTCGACCATGATCCCCTCGGCAGCGACGGCTTCAAAGACCGCGGCGGCAATGCCCGGCTGGTCGGGCACTTGGGCGATGGTGACCCTCGCTTGGCTCGCATCGAGCTGAATGTCCTCGATGGTGAGCTCTTCCATCTTCTGCAGCCGGGCGACGATGTCCACGGCGCTGGAGCTCTCCACCTTCGCGGGCGCTTCGCCAAACTCGGACCGGTTGCCCGGGGGTTTTTCCAGTTCGAATTCGCCGTGGACGGCTCGCAGGGCTTCGGAGGCCTGCTCGCGGCTGACTAGGGCCGAGATTTTGATCTGGCTGGTGGTGATCGCTTGAATATTGATGTTCGCTTCGGCCAGCACACGGAACATGCGATCGGCTACGCCGGTTTGCGTGGCCATGCCCAGACCGACGATCGACACCTTCGAGACGTTGGCGTCGTGCGACACTTTGGCACCGTTGAGCTCTTGGGCCGACTTCTCGACGGCAGCGAGCGCGGTCGCCAAATCGGACTCGAGCACGGTGAACGAAACCTCCGCCAGTCCGCCGGCGCTGACGTTCTGCACCATCATGTCGACCGCCACCTGCACCTCCGACAGATGCGAGATGATCCGCTGCATCGAGCCGGGCCGGTCGGGAACGCCGACGATCGAGATCCGTGCTTCGTTCTTGGTGAGCGCCGCCCCGCTGACCGCCCGTTCGGTGCTTTCGGGGAGCGAGCCGATGACGGTGCCGGGCTCGTCGCTGAAGCTGGCGCTGTTGCAAACGTGGATCGGCACGTCGAATTTCTTGCCGAACTCGATCGACCGGCTGTGCATCACGCCCGCCCCGAGGCTGGCTAGCTCGAGCATTTCGTCGTGGCTGACGCGGTCCATCTTGCGGGCGCTGGGCACGAGCCGGGGATCGGTGGTGAACACACCGTCGACGTCGGTGTAGATTTCGCAGGCATCGGCTTCGAGCACCGCCGCCAAGGCGACGGCCGTGGTATCGCTGCCGCCGCGGCCGAGGGTGGTGATGTTAAAATCGTCGTCGATGCCTTGGAAGCCGGCGGCGATGATGATCTTGCCGGCGTCGAGATGTCGCTTCATCCGCTGGGTGTCGATCGATTGGATGCGTGCCCTGGTGTGGGAGCTGTCGGTCTTGATGCCGATCTGCCCGCCGGTGAGGCTCACCGCTTCGCTGCCGAGTTCGTGGATGGCCATCGCCATCAGGGCGACGCTCACCTGCTCGCCGGTGGAGAGGAGCATGTCCATCTCGCGGGCTGCGGGAGTGTCGGTTATCTGGCCGGCCAGGTCGAGCAGCGCGTCGGTTTGCTTGCCCATGGCCGAGACGACCATCACGACTTGGTTTCCATCTTGCTGGGCACGAATCGCCTTGCGAGCCGCGGCCATCACTTTCTCAGCATCGGCAACACTCGTGCCGCCAAATTTTTGTACGATCAGTTTCATTTTGAATTTGGGATATGTGATTGTGGATTGTTGGAGGGGGATAGAACGCGGATCTTCGCGGATTAGGCGGATGATCGCGGATCGGAGATAAATCTTGGTTAAATCCGGAATCCGTGAG
>CAXMSB010000229.1:0-4360 GCA_964195615.1 uncultured Granulosicoccus sp.
CGGCAAGCTGGCCTTCGTACCGCGTGCCGAAGAGCGGATCGTCGCCGCCCAAGCATGGATTGGCAAGGCGGTCGATTTCGCTTTCACTTTTTAGGGACTGAGAGACGTCGACCCATTTCGGTTGAATGTCGAGCTCTGCCAGCGCGGCTTGAAGCTGCTCACGGAAATCCCGCCAAGATACGCCGCCGAAACCGTCGATGCGGACGTTTCGGCTACCGACGAGCTTCTCGGCAATCGCCCGAAAGCCACGACCAACCGCTCCAGCGGGAACCGGCGTGGCCGGATAGAGCCCGTAGGAACCCGCAACGGCTGGTTCCGGCCCCAAGGGAGGCAGCTCTTGGCTTGTGAGACGGAGATCTTGTAACTGCTGAGGCGTCATCAATGAGTTATCACCTGGTTTCAGCTGTTTATTGGCTGTTAGCGGCAAGGAAGCCTGCCTTCAGACTACCCATCTGGGAGGAAAACTTCAATACATATACCCTCTAAAGAGCATGTCTTTTTACTGTAAAATGTATCGCTTTTTTTGTGATCTTACCGTATCCTTAGAGTAGAGGAGTACCAGACACCCAGTCCTTTTCACTCGATATTGTGAAGCAATGCTGTGATTGAGAACTCCGAAATAGTCTCTGATACCACTCCCGCCACTCTTGGAAAGCCTCGGTATCGACAGATCTTTGATACTTTGAGGCATCGAATCAGCAGTGGTGAGTATCCGCCAGGGCATAAGCTGCCCACGGAAGCAGAGTTGATGCGTCTTTTCAATGTCTCGCGGACGACGGTCTCCCGTGCCATGCGAGACATGGAACTGCTAGGCCTCATCAGGCGTCGTCGCGGTTCGGGGACCTACGTCTGCGAGCCAAACGACGTCGGCGAACGGGTCGACCTAGCCCTACTCGTGCCTTGGGTGGAAACCGGGGCCGGACTCCCTTACGTCGAAGGATTGATCCACCAACGTCTCGCCGACATCGCGGGGCACGGGCAGGCAACGCTTCTGCTGCAGTGCCTGGCGGCTGGAACCGAATCGCTCTCGGAGCGAATGATCAAGGCGACCGACGCACTGATCGAAAACAAAGTCGACGGAGTTCTCTACTACCCGGCTGAACTGCCCGGCGAACTCATGCAACTGAACCGCGAAGTTGTCGACACGCTTGTTGCGGCCGGCATTCAGGTCGTGCTGATCGATCGCGACATTGTCTCCTATCCCGAGCGTAGCGAGTTCACGCGGATTGGCTACGACAACCGTCGTGGTGGGCTGTTGCTCACCAACCACCTCATCAGCGTTGGCTGCAAACGCATTGCTTTTGTCGGCATTCCCGAAGTTTCCACCGTGGTGGCCAATCGCTTGTCCGGCTTTCATGAAGCACACCGCATTCACAACCTGATTGTCGACCCGAGCCTTGTTCATGTTGCCGACGAAGTTGATCTGACCGAATCATTCTGTCGGAATCTCATCGAGCAAGGCCGGCCTGACGCGATTATCTGCAAGATGGATCGGTACGCGGCCATTATTGGGCGACACCTCATGGCCATGGGCATCGAGATTGGCCGCGACATCAAACTGGCGGGCTTCGACGACGACCCGATCGCCGAGTTGTTGCCCGTTCCCTTAACCACCATTCGATTGCCGGTCAAAGCGTTCTCCCAGACTGCCTACGAAGCCATTCTGCGCCGAATCAGCGAGCCAGAGACCGACGTTGGACAGATCATTATTGATACGGAGTTAGTAGTTCGGGAGTCGACCACGGGATGCATCTAGCTTGGGGCTCCGTGTCGGGTCTCCGTGACGGGGCTCAGTGTTCCAAGCGACTGTACAGCCAAAGTGATTTTTTGAGAGGTAGCAGAGTTGACCAGGCAGATTGTTATCGGAGTAGACGGCGGAGGAACCAGCACCCGCGTTGCCCTCGCCACCCTCGAGGGGGAAGTTCTGGGCATCGGCACCGCCGGTGCGGGAAACTATCACGACGTGGGCGCGAACACGGTCCGCGCTCACATCGACCAGGCCCTCAGGCTGGCGTGGGCCGAGACGGGCATTCCCGCTCAACAAGCCGACGCGGCCTTTCTTGGCCTGGGAAGTGTTGCCTCCGCCGAGGACCGTGCCACGATCCATCAGATCGCCGACGATCTCTCGCTCGCACTCAACGGCAACGTCGGCGTTGACCATGATCTGCGAGTGGCCCTAGCCGGTGGGCTAGTCGGGAAGCCGGGCATCATTCTCATTGCCGGCACCGGGGCGTCTTGCTTTGGTAGAGCGGAGGACGACCGCACTTGGCGCGCAGGAGGTTGGGGCCCACTGCTCGACGATGTTGGCAGCAGCGGCTGGCTGGGTCTGCAGAGCATGGTCGCGGCAGTGCGAGAGCACGACGGACGCGGCAAACCAACCGTTCTGTCTTCTCGAGTGCTTCAGGCATTGGAAATTGAGGATATCGATCAAATACTGCTTCGCGTCGACGGCCATGGGCTCACTCGCTGCGAGATGGCGACCTTGGCCGTCTTGGTGACCGAAGCAGCCGCCGAGGGCGACCTGGTTGCGCAGGAGATCCTCGCCACCGGGACCGACGAATTGGCCACACTCGTCGCGACCGTCGCTGAGAAGCTGGACTTACCCGCCTCGTTGGGCGCCGTTCAAGTTGCGGTTACCGGGGGACTTACCAATGCGGGAGCGGTGTTTCTCGATCCCTTGCGAGACGCGGTGCAGCGCCGGGCTCCCGCTTGCGAAGTCATTGAGCCGAAGTTTCCGCCGGTCATCGGGGCAGTGCTCATCGCCCTTCAATCGCTGGGAATCGCTCCGTCGGCAGACGTCGTGGACAACCTTGCCAACAGTCAGGCTGCTTACATCTAGGCCACACGCGCGTTCATGGCGGGTGCTGGTGCAGCTTCAAGCCGCGCAGCAATAAGACACAGCCTTTTCAGGCTGGCGTTCGCATGGGTGCATTTTGCTTGATTGGAAACTAGCATCCGCGTAGAGTTAAGACAGCGGGTCTCGCGCAACGGGACCCGCGTCTGCCTCGCCTTTCCCACCGTTTGACCCTGCTGAAAAGAGCGCCGCGATGAAGCTCGTTCCTTCGCGATTCCTCCTACCCTTCCTTCTAAGCTTGCCCTGCCTTTGCAACGCAATCTGGGCTCAAGGGCCGAACGACTACTACCAAATCGAGGTCTTGGATTCCGTGACGGGCCGCGGCGTGCCGCACGTGAAAGTGAGCACCGGAGGCGTGGACCACTGGACCGACAGCAACGGACTGGTCGCTTTCGACGAGCCGGGGATGATGAATCAGAGCCTGTCGTTTGACTTTAAAAGCTACGGCCATACCAACAACTCGCAAACTCTGACCACGCTGTATGGCAATCTCAGCCAGATCGCGATGGATCGCACGAACTTAGCCGAGCGGCTTTATCGAGCCACGGGCGCCAACATTTACTACGACAGTGTTGAAGTAGGTCGCAGTGTGCCGATCGCCGAGCCGATCTCCAACGCCAACATCATGGGACAAGACTCGGTGCAGGCGGTCGTTTACAACAATCAGATCCACTGGTTCTGGGGCGATTCGCTCTACGAAGACGGCGGCGGCATCGGCGGAAACTATTTTACTTCCGGCGCCACTTCGCAACTCCCCGGACAGGGCGGGTTGAGCCCTTCCGCGGGCGTCGACTACACCTACTACGAAGACGGGCTGGGACGGACCAGGCCGATGTTCCCGCAGTATCAATCCACGGGCAAGCCGGTTTGGGTAGATGGCCTGTTTACGGTCGAGGACAACACGGGACAAGAACGGCTGCTCACTCATTTTGTAAACGTCCAATCGCTGTTCCCCACATTCGTGTTAGTCGAGCAGGGCCTCGCCCAATTCAACGATGCACAGGGAAGGTTTAACAAGATCCAAGACTATGGAGTAGCTCCCGAGCAGATTTGGGGAACGGGACCGCCAATCGTACCCGCAGGCCATTCGTTCCGACATTCCACCGGCGGCGAGGACTACATCTATTTTGGCGAAAACTACCCCAATATCCGAGTTCGCGACAATTGGGACGACGTCAACGACATCACCCAATGGGAAGCCTTTACACCGCTACAAGAAAACATGCGGTACGACGCGGCCAATCCGCCGCTTGATCTGGACGGCAACGGCGATCCGATCTACGGCTGGAAGAAGAACACCGACCCGTTGGGAACCGAGATCTTCGAGGAGATGGTCACGGGCGGCCATCTCTCCCGTTCGGAAGCTCCCGTGGGGTTGGTCGAATATGGCACGGGCAGTGCCGTGAGGCTGCATCGTTCGTCGGTCAACTGGAACGAGTACCGCGGCAAGTGGGTGATGATCGGCAATCAGTCGGCCGGCAATGGCAGCTTCTTGGGCGAGGTGTG
>CAXMSB010000230.1:0-18786 GCA_964195615.1 uncultured Granulosicoccus sp.
CCCCGGTCCCGATCACGTTGTTGCGAAAGAGTTGCTGGGCACCCGACCCTCCCTGGAACATCAGGTCGAGGTCGCCATCGTTGTCGATGTCGGCCAACGAGGCACTGCGGGAGTTGTAATCCACACCGCCCAGGATCGTCGCCCCCTGCTCGCTGAACGTGGCCTGGGCATACAGATTGGTGGCCGACATGAGCGAACCAAGCACACCCGCAACCAGAACCAAAGGACTCAGCAAGGCCGACAACTTCATGGAACAAATCTCCGCAGCAAGATAGTGAAAATCGCGCCCCAACAACCGAACGCGTCGTCACCATGATAACAGCTGTCACCCGATCGGACACGCATTTTTCCTGACGGGCCAGGCCGCGGCCGACACCCTGTGGCGCCCGTGACCATTAGCAGCAAACGACTTACGGCGCAGACCCGCCAGTCGTCTGCCAACCGGGCACGGGAAATGCACCGCAAGAGCGCGAATCTTGGCAAGCCGATTGTGCATGGAGCAAAGATACGGAGCAGAGATGATGAAAACTTCATTTGCCTCCCAGACGGCGGCGGTCTGTCTATTCGCTCTGGCGAGCGTCGCTTGGGCCGGGCCTCAGCGAGAAGATCTGAGCCCCGCCGTCCCGCTATTCGAGAAGGCCCTTTGGGCCGGCGCCGAGGGCCAGGCGACCCGCCGCGCCGAGCTGCTCCGCGAGGCGGTGCGGCTGGATCCAGATTTCGAGTTGGCCCGATGGCACCTGGGCCAAGTCTTCTTTCAAGGGAAGTGGTGTTCGATCGAGAGCGTGGGGCGGCTCGTGTCTCACGATCCCCGCTGGCAAGAATATCGTGACCGCGTGGCAGCGTCGGACGACAGCCCCCAGGCACACGCAGCTCTGGCCCGCTGGTGTCGCGACCAGCGACTCGAAAGCGAAGCAAAGTGGCACTGGCTGCAAGTCCTGCAGGCCGACGCCAACCATCGCGAAGCACTCGGCAGCTTGGGCCTCAAGCACTTTCAGGGCGGCCTCTACACCGACGAGCAGATCACAGAGTTGCAAGAGCATCGTGAACAAGCGAAGAAAGATTTCAACCGCTACCAGAAGAGATTAAAACGGCTCGTGAGCGCGGCCAAACGCGGAAGCGAGCAACAGCGCAGCGAAGCGCTGGCGGAGATTGCGGCGATCGACGACCCCGCGGCGATCGAAGCCCTCGCGGACTTGCTGGTGGAGACGAGCAGCAGAGAAAAGCCGGAGGGTTTTGCCCTTCAGGTATGCCAAGCGGTGGTCGCGGCGCTGAGCGACATGACCGAGCATGAAGCGACGTTGAAACTGCTCGAAATCGCCGTGCTCGCGCCGCAAGCAGAAGTTCGACATGAGGCCGCATCGGCATTGCGCTACCGTGAGCTAACCAGTTTTGTGCCGCTGTTAATGGCCAGCTTGGCAGCCCCTCTGGAGTCGACCTATTCCGTGAATGTGCTGCCGTCTGGACACGTGACGTTGGTGGAGGACTGGTACGAGGAAGGTCCCCTGGCCGCCAGGAGTCACGTGCGTTCGACTAGTTATGCGTCGCACAAACTGGTGACCACCGTCGGCAGAAGACGGCTCGATCCTGACAGTGGCAAGGAGCTGCCTCGCACAAGGACGACGAGGCTGTTTTCGAATCCTCGGAGGGACCTTGGTAAGGCCTATGCCAGAGTGACGGGGACAAATCAGCGACTCGCCTCGGAGAATGAAACCAGGGCCAAACGCAATGCACTAATTAAAGAGGTGCTCGAAATCGCCACTGATCTGCCGGTCAGCGACGACCCAATCGCATCATGGAACTCCTGGAAACTGTACAACGAACTCTACACACCCGAAAAGTTGCCTGTCTACGAAACCTATGGCGAAGATCAGTACCAACGATTTACGGAAGAGGTCTACCGCCCATGCTCCTGCTTCGTCGCCGGCACGCCGGTTTGGACGCAGAGCGGACCGCAGCCGATCGAGCAGATCGGCGTCGGCGAGATGGTGCTCAGCCAGAACCCAATCACCGGGCAGCTCGACTATCGGCCGGTCGTCGGTACGACAATTCGTCCACCCTCGCCGGTGGTGGAACTCTCGCTCGAGGGCGAAACGATCGTCGCCACTCGCGGCCACCGCTTCTGGGTCGCCGGCCACGGTTGGCGGATGGCCAAGTTTCTCAGCGCGGGCAACACGCTATTTGGCGGCAAGGGTTCGGTCGATCTCGGCAGCGTAGCCGAGACCGAGGATCAGCCGGCTTACAATCTGGTCGTCGGCGAGTTCCATACCTATTTCGTGGGCCACAGCCGACTCTTGGTACACGACAACAATTGCCCACAGCCCACCACGGCAACCGTCCCCGGCGCCGAGTCGCTCGGGACAAGATAACCTCCCGCGCCGGCTTCTCAGGCAAAGTTAGCCGCCTGAAGTGTTACGGTTTGACAAGGACGGCAACGCTTTGACAAACTCTACTTGTCGGGACGCGATCGAGGCCCCTCTCTGGAGGCTGAGCATCGCGGTGAGATATCTACCCGAAAACCAAGACACGGCATTCCACTGAGAACACCCGAGCCCATGCCCTGCTCGCCACCGCGATCGGCTTACCTGCACATCCCCTTCTGCCGACATCGGTGCGGGTACTGCAACTTCTCGGTCGTGGCCGAACGCGACGATTTGGTGGGATCCTATCTGGAGGCGCTCGCCGCGGAGCTCTCGCAGCTCGGCACTCCGCGGGAGGTCGACACCTTGTACTTCGGCGGCGGCACGCCCTCGCATCTGGCGCCGGCCGAGTTGGACCGACTGTGCCAACTCGCACTGCAGTGGCACCCGCTCGCCGTCGGCTACGAGTGGACCGTCGAAGCCAACCCGGCGGACGTCAACCACGAGCGGCTGGCGGTCCTCGCCCGCCATGGCGTGAATCGAATCAGCTTGGGAGCCCAATCGTTTCGCACGGAGAAACTCAAGCTGCTGGAACGCGATCATCTGGCCGAGGAAATCATTCAAGCATCCCGGTTGGCCCGCGAGGCGGGAATGCAGGTCGCGCTCGATCTCATCTTCGCCGCTCCCGGCGAAACATTGTCCCAATGGCAAGCCGACCTCGACGAGGCGCTGTCCCTCGACCCCGAGCACCTCTCCACCTACGGCTTGACGTTCGAAAAAGGGACGCCCTTCTGGAGTCGTCTCGCGCGGGACGAACTCACCACCCTTCCCGAGGAACTCGAACGCGACATGTATCTGGCCGCCATCGATCGGCTCACGCAAGCGGGCTGGGAGCATTACGAAGTCTCCAACTTCGCGCGACCGGGCCGACGGAGTCGCCACAACGAGGCGTACTGGTCGGGGCAAGGCTATTTCGCCGCGGGGCCCGGCGCTGCTCGCTACGTCGACGGCGTTCGCGAGACCAACCACCGCAGCACGACGACCTATCTCAAGCGGGTGCTGGCCGGCCAGTCGGCGGTGGCCGAACAAGAATGCCTCGACCCGCCGCGACGGGCACGCGAGTTCCTGGTCTTTTCCTTGCGTCGGCTCGAAGGCGTCGCCCGCGACACTTTTCGTGAGAGTACAGGAAATTCACTCGACGACCTGGCGGGAGAAGCGATCGCTCGATTCGTCGAACTCGGCTTGTTGGCCGACGACGGCCAGCGGGTCCGACTGACGCGCGAAGGCCTGCTCGTCAGCGACAGCCTCTGGCCAGAGCTCCTCTAGCGAGGTTTTAGTCCTGGACGGCCAAGTCGGGTGCCACTGTCTGGCTTGCCAGCAGTGCGAAGCGGGCTCAGGGTTCCACTGCTGGCAAGCCAGACAGTGGCACCCGTTGTTTCAGAATCAACGCTTCTCTAGAGCGGAGCGCGTGGCAGACGGCGCCGGAAGGGTGGGTCTTCGAGTGGCGGCAGGAAGCCGTCGGTTTCTTCCTGCCAGGCACGGCGGTCCTCGTCGCTGGCGTAGTAACGCAGCCAGACGTCCGGGTCGCCGTCGGTGTTGGCACAGTCCCAGTGCAGATAATTGCGGCGACGCTGGATCATCTTTTCGTTCGCCGGCAGAATGTCGCGATAGATCAGACAGTAAAGCTCACGGTCGGTGAGGTGATCGGTGAAGTCCAGCACGACGTGCTTCTCGAACAGCCGCTGAATGGTTTCGTACAACACGGTGTGCAACTGCTCTTCGTAGAGCGAGTCGGGAGGCGACAATTCGAGCGTGGGCGAGAACCACTCGCAGATCGGCAGAATCGGAGCACGTTCCCACTCAAGCATCGACTGCAAGAAGTCGTTTTCGTTGGAGGTCGACATCAACTCGGCATTCACGCGGCCGATCGACTCGTCGAACAAGGGTTCGAGCGCGTCGCGCAGTCTGGCGTTGAGCAGCAGATGCTCGACGTCGTCCGATTGTGGGGAGTCAGGTGTTCTCATGGCATAGGAAACTAGCGGGGCGAATCTTTGCGGAAATAGCGGCGATCGCAGGTTTGGATTAGCAGGAATTAGCAGTACTGAGGAGCGGATCCCTGCTCGCGAGGAGGTGCTGCAAACCGGCCACTTCCGACCGCTTCGCATCCCCTTGATACGTTCGACTCTATCAAGCAAGTTCGCAAGTGAGAACAGTTTTAAGACCACAAAACAAGCAGTTTAGAAAATCGTCGATTCACGACCCCTACGACCGGCAATCTTCCCCCAGACTGCGCCGCTACAGCTATCACCGCCGGCAGCGGCATGTGGGAGAGCCACGACCGGTGAGGTTCAAAGCGAAGAGTCGCAGTATCGGTAGACTAGATAATCCTGTCGAGGATGTCTGGGAATAGAGGAACGCGCCAGCTCGAGTCCTAGCCTCCGTCAGTAGGCCGCAATAGCTCCAGCGCCGTGGTCACCAGGGTGGTCACACCAGTCGTGATCGTCGGCCCGGGATCGGGGTAGAACTTGGGCGAATGGAGCGAGGGGGGCTGCTCGCCTTGCTCGGTGAACTGGTCGAGTCGCTCGCGACTGATTGCGCCCAGCTTGAGCATCACGATCGGCACGCCGGCGCGGCCGATGCGGCCGAAATCTTCGCCGCCCATCGACGGCGCCGTTTCCGTGACGTTCGCCTCGCCCAAGACCTTCTTCAGCGCGGCAACTGTTCGCTCGGTCAGAGCGGGGTCGTTGAACAACGCCGGCGTCCCTTCCGAGACGACGACCTCCGGTTCCGGAGCGCCGGCGCTTGCTGCTGCGGCCAGCGCCTTGCGACGGATCGCGTCGGTCAGTTGCTTCCGCACCTTGGGGCTGTAGCTGCGCACTGTGAGCTGCAAGTCGCAGGTGTCGCCGATGATGTTGTGCTTCGTCCCGCCGTGGATCGAGCCGACCGTGACGACCGCCGGTTCAACCGGATCGATTTCTCGGCTGACGATGCTCTGTAGATCGACCACCAGCTTGGCGGCGACGACCACCGGGTCGATCGTCGCGTGGGGATACGCCCCGTGTCCGCCGCGACCTTTGACTCGGATGTCGACGCTGTCGACGTTCGCCAGGGCGTAGCCCGCCCGATAGCCGACCTTGCCGGCAGAAATATCAGGAAAGACGTGCAGGGCCACGGCGAAGTCGGGCCGAGGAAAACGCGTCAGCAAACCGTCGGCCAGCATCGCTTTGGCGCCGGCGCCCCGTTCCTCGGCCGGCTGGAAGATGGCCACCAGCGTGCCCTGCCACGCTTGGCGATGGCTCGCCAGGTAGCGAACCGCCCCCAGCAGGTTGGTCATGTGCATGTCGTGGCCACAGGCGTGCATCACGCCAACGGTCGCCCCGCGGTCGTCGCGCGTGCGAACGGTCGACGCGTAAGCAAGTTGGGTCTCTTCGACGACCGGCAGCGCATCCATGTCGGCTCGCAACAGCAGCGTCTTGCCAGCGCCGTTTTCCAACACGCCGACGACTCCGTGCCCGCCCACCTGCTCGGCGACCGTCAGGCCCGCCTCCCGCAACTCGTCGGCCATGCGCGCCGCCGTTTTTTCTTCCTGAAACGAGAGCTCCGGAGCCTGGTGCAACTCCATGTAAAGCTGGGTAAGCTGCGGGGCTTCCTTAGCAATCCAGTCGCGGGGCTCGTCGGCTCGCACTGCGGTCAAATGCAACAGCAAAACTCCCAACGCGGCCAGAAGCTGGCAGGCGATGTTTTTCTCTGCCATCTGCTTGGCGATCGGCCGGCATGTTGGTAGATTCCCGGTATTCATATTACTGCCCTCTTTTATTGAGTCGTTCCGAGATTCATTCCCTCGGAGCGGCTCTTATTTTTTACCGATTGGTTTGTCGTCTACGACCAGTCGTCGCCACGTGCCAGCGCGACCAGTTGCGGCACGATCGCCCGCAGGGCCCGGGCGCGGTGGCTGAGCGCGGCCTTCACACGCGGTCCGAGTTCGCCGAAGGTGCGGTGCAACTCGACGATCTCGAACAGCGGATCGTAGCCAAAACCGTTGCTACCCACCGGCTCGAAGCGTAGCCGCCCACGGCAGATCGCTGCACTCTCGGCGCGAATTGCCCCGCTGGGGTCGGCGACCGCGACGTGGCAATAGTAGCGCGCCGTGCGCTTCTCGGCGGGCGTGTCGCCGAGCTGAGCGAGCAGATGGTCGTTGTTGCTCAGATCCGTGGCGCTCGCGCCGGCAAAGCGAGCGGAAAAAATGCCCGGCGCGCCGTCCAGGACGTCAACTTCCAGCCCACTGTCGTCGGCCATCACCCAACTGCCCAGGTGCTTGGCCTGCTGGCTTGCCTTCTTCTGGGCATTGGCCGTGAACGAATCGCCGTCTTCGACCACATCCAGTGGATCGTCCATCTCGGCAAGCGTCCGAACCAGGAATCCGTACGGCGCGAGCAACTCGGCCAGCTCGCGCCCTTTGTGCTGATTGGCGGTCCCGAGGACCAAGGTTTGCGTGGCGGTGGTCATAGAGCGGCGGTCATAGATTCGTCGCGGAACTCGCTTGGGCAGGCACGGCAGCAGGCGTTCCTGCCAGCATAGCGAAGAGCGGCGCGACGGCAACACCCCGGCTCAATCACGGACGTAGGCCAAGCTGATCGAGTGACGCGGCACCAGCACCGGCTGGGGGATGATGTCGAATGGCATGCCGACGAACCGTTTGGGATGAAATCCCTCGGCAACGGTCCCGTGCTGGTTGGCGAAGAGGCTGTTGAACCGCTGTTTCTGGACTTCTTCCCGTTGGTAGTCCTGCGGCGCCGGCCGATTGAAGCTGTTGCCGGAAGTCGTGGCCCCGAAGGTGTTGACGATGATCTGCGCATCGCGGCTGGCGAGCACAATCTGGCCGTTCGGTTGCGTCTGTCCTTTGTCAAAACTCCCAACCGCGACATAGCTCTCGCGCCGATCGTGGAATTCGTAGGCGTCCCAACCCTTCCCGCGCAGCGCCACGGTCAGCAGATGCGCGTTGAGGGCGGCTACGACGAGCGGATCGTCTTCGGTGGCTTTGCGGGTGCGCATGTCTACCGCTTCGTCGGTTTTCGACTTCAGCGATCTGCGACCGCGAAACGTCGCAACGCGGATCGAATATCTACCCGGACACTTCATCAACGAGTATTCGGGGCCTTCGTTCCATTTGGCGACCTCGTCGTCGACGCCCTGCGGCACGAAATACTCGCGTGGCAGAAGGGGGTTGCTCGTCAGAAACGCGTGGCTCATGGGCCCCTTCTCTTCTTTGTCGCCTAGTCTCTGTCGTAGGTATCCCTGAAACTTGCGAACGGTCGCCAAGCTCTGCGAAGTCTGCTCGCCCTCTTCGGCGATCAGCGATTCGGGCTTGAGAAACTTGATTCTTTTCAGCAGCTTCTGGGCATCCGGATCGTCGAGCGACGGAAACTGGCCCACCAGCACCGCGTGCTGCACGACTCGGTCGCCCCGGCGGTATCGCCGCCGGATCCGGGCGCCGTTGGTGTCGATGCCCCGCCCCGGCCTGGAATCGTCCTGCTGGAAGGTCATTCCGTAGTAGTACGCAGGCAGTTGGAAATCGCGGCGCAGCTCGAGCACCAGTTCGCGCGCCTGATTCTCACCCTCGGGGCCGGAGAACGAGGCGGCCATCACCAGCCAGGGGCCCTGTTGTTCGGTCAGCGTGTAGTCGGCCTCGGCGTCGGCGGAGACCTGCTTGCGGGGCACCAACTGTTTCCACAACGGATCGGCAGCCGGTGCAGCCGAGTGAACCGCGAAAAACGGCCCCCAGACCAAGACGGTAAGCAGCAAGCGCCTCATAGGGCGAGAATCTCCTGGCCAGAAAAATTGGCCGACAAGCGGGCTAATAAGCGGACCGAAAAGCGAGCTGTCGCACCTCGCCGACAGCAAATTGGGCCGGGACACTAGCAAAACCGAAATCCCCCAGCCAGAGCGATCTGTCTCGAAACCACGCTACCGTGGGGGCTAGCGTGCAGAACCATGTGTGTGGCCGGGGCAAGGTCCCAAGAAGTATGGGTGGCCGGGGCTAAGTCCCGAAGGGCGTGCCCCGGTAACCGTAGCGTACCCGGGCACGCTAGCGTTTTGCCCCCACCTCCCCTGGATACTGGGTTTCGGGTGCCGTGCCGGATTTCTAGCAAGATCCCCCACCGCCGAGCGAATAGCCGCCAGCTACACGAATAAGGTAAGATGGGGAAGCGGCGGGGGGAATATCTCCCCCCATGCCGCGTCTATCCGCGTTCGATTCCGCTTCATCAGGAGGGAAAACATCATGCGCAGCTCAACACAGATTTTCATCGCGGGCCTACTATTGGTTTCCGCTTGCCTTGCTTGCGACCAATTGATCGTCGCCAGAGCCTTGGCCGCTGATGCAGCATCCGACGAAACAGCCGCGGCTGAAACCAACGGCGAGCAAACGGCCGAGGAAGCGAAGCCCAAAAAAGTTCGACTGGCACACATTGCTATCAAGGGCCAGTTGCCCGAGTCGCCCGGCCAGATGACCCTCTTCGGCGATCTGGGCACCGACCTCCGCAAGACGATCGCTCGACTCGACAAAGCGGCCGAAGACGATCGCATCGCGGGCGTCATCTTGGAAATCCGCCCCGCGGCACTCGCCCGGGGAAAACTCAACGAACTCTCCGCGGCGATTCATCGGGTGCGCGGCAATGGCAAGAAAGTCTACGCCCAATTGGAATCGGCCATAGGAAGTCAGTATGTACTGGCCACCGCTTGCGACGAAATCGTGATGCCCGAGTCAGGCATGATCCTGATCCCCGGCATTCGCGCCGAGATGGGTTACTACAAAGACCTGCTGGAAAACATTGGCATCGAAGCCGATTTTCTGCACGTGGGCGAAGCCAAAGGCGCGGCCGAACCATTCACGCGTCGTAGCATGAGCGAGCCGGTGAAGAAGAACTTGACCGCCCTGATCGACGACCTGTTCGATCAGATGATCACCACGATAGCCACCAATCGAGGCCTCAAGGTCGATGACGTTCGCGCCCTGGTCGACAAGGGGATGCTGCGTCCCGAGGAAGCGCGCGAAGCAGGATTGATCGACCGCGTGGTCTACCCCGACACATTCCGCGACAGCCTCTCGAAGGAATACGACGCCGATAAGCTGGTGTACGTGATGAACTACGCCAAGAAGAAAATCGATTCCGACTTCTCCGGCCCGATGGGCATGGTCAAGCTGTTCCAAGCCATCCTCGGCGGCGGTTCCGGCGACGGCAGCGACAAGGGGCCGAAAATCGCCATCGTCTACGCCGTCGGTCCGATCATGAGTGGCAAGAGTGAGAACAATCCGTTCGCCGGCCAGGTGATGGGGTCCGACACCATCGTCAAAGCCTTGCACGAAGCGGCAGACGACGAAGCCGTCAAAGCGATCGTGCTGCGAGTGAACAGCCCCGGCGGTTCGGCCCTGGCGAGCGATCTCATTTGGCGAGCCACCCAAGCGATCGAAAAGCCGATCGTCGCCAGCATGGGCGACGTCGCTGGCAGCGGCGGCTATTACATCTCGATGGGCGCCGACCGCATCGTCGCCGAACCCGGCACCATCACCGGTTCGATCGGCGTGGTGGGCGGCAAGATGAATATGAGCGGTCTGTTCGACAAGATCGGCATCACCACCGACGTGATCAGCCGCGGCAAGAACAGCGGCATCTTCTCCTCGACCGAAAACTTCAGCGACAGCGAGCGACAGGTCGTCAGCAAGATGATGCACGACGTCTATCGGTTGTTCACTACCAAGGCGGCCGAAGGTCGCAACATGCCGCTGGAAGAACTTGAAGCACTCGCTGGTGGGCAGGTCTACACGGGCCGCGACGCCAAACGAAACGGCCTGATCGACCAGCTCGGCACGCTCAAAGACGCGATTCAGCTTGCCAAGCAACTGGCGGGAATCGATCCCGACGAGAAGGCAAAACTGAAAGTGCTGCCCGAGCCGGAAAACCCGTTCGACGCGATTTTCGGCATCGACTCCAACGCGGAGAAGGAAGTCCACATGCTGAGCGGTCTGCGGCACTTAGTGCCGGAGCTCACCGCACCACTGCAACGGGCGGCCCAGATGCAACGCATCATGCGCGACCCTGTCGCCCTGATGATGCCATTCTGGATCGACATCAAATAACCCGGCGAAAAATCCCGGGGGTTGCAACCCCCGGGCTTTGCCCTGGGGAACATTCTCAACGCGAGAAATCGGGTTTGCCGACTTCGGCAGTACCCCGCCAGGCGCGCCGCCTGACCTACTACTCCAACAGTATCCACAGTACCCACAGCAATCCCGTCCGCAAGGAATGGCACAGAGGCACATTCCCTGTTATGGTTGAGGCGATCGAAGCTGTGGGAGCAGGAGTCTGGTATCTGCCCCCTTATTCACCCGACCTATCGACTTCTGCGCATCCAATGAGCCAAGGCCGCCCAACGGAAGCCCTGATTTGGCGAGCAAAATGCTCGCGCCGGGTTCATTCGGCGCGCGACCATCATTAATAACACGGAGCACCAAGCCATGAAAGTTGCCGCGATGACCACCAACAAGGGCGAGATCCGTCTGGAACTACACGCCGACAAGACGCCCAAGACGGTCACCAATTTTGAAAAACTGGTCGCCGACGGGTTCTACGACGGGCTGACGTTTCATCGCGTGATCGAAGACTTCATGGTCCAGGGCGGCTGCCCGCAGGGCACCGGCACGGGCGGCCCCGGCTACACCTTCGAAGACGAGTTCCATCCCGAACTGGTCCACGACACCCCGGGTGTGCTCTCGATGGCCAACTCCGGCCCGAACACCAACGGCTCGCAATTCTTCATCACGCACGTCCCCTGCCCGTGGCTCGACGGCAAGCACTCGGTATTCGGCCGCGTGCTCGACGATGGGCAGGAGGTTGTCAACGCGATTCGCCAGGGGGATACGCTAGAGACGGTGGTGATTGCGGAGGAGTAGTTTGGCGCGCAGCCGTAGCCATAGGCCGGCAACAAGTCCGCGCAGTTCCGGCAGCGGAGTCTTCAGCTACGCCTTGCCGGAACTGCGCTCCACTTGTTCCGGCCTACATCGATTACTTCTGGTCGAGCTCAGCAGGCTCAGCCAGCAGCGTTTCGATTCGCCCGCGCATGATTTTCTCGCCCTGCGTGCCCTGCCAGTTTAGTTCGCCCATCCACCAGGTACGGACGTATCCCTGCTTGTCGATCAGGTACACCGTGGGCCACATCGTGTTGCCCCACGCCTGCCAGTTTTTCTTCTGGTTATCGATGAGCACCGGGAAATCGAATTCTGCCTCGTCGGTCTTCTCCCGCACGGCGGCGACGTCGCGTTCGTGCTCGGCCTCGGGCGTATGGATCCCGATCATCACCATGCCGCGGTCCTTGAAATCTCTTTGCCAACCCCTGTACCAGGGGAAATTGCGAATGCAATTAATTCACCCATAGGTCCAGTAGTGTAAGACGATCACCTTGCCGCGGAGGTCCTGCATCGCGATAGGCTGAGAGTTGATCCAGCCGTCCGTCCCGTCGAGTTGAGGCGCCTTGAATTTGGTGTTGCCCAAGCGAGAGGTGTCGAAGGCCTCGCCCAACAGGGTGGCCCAATTCCGATGCTGCTGTTCGTCGAGGATCTCGGCAAGTGTTCTTCGCGTTTCCGCTTCCAACTGTTCCGAGCGTGCTTGAACGTCGCCGCTGGACTGCTCGTTGTTCGTCTCTCTCTGCAATTCGGCGTGGCCCTTTTGCATCTCTTCGAACGCCTGGACAATCTGCCTCAGTTGATCGTCCGTAAGCTTCAGTTCCTCACGAACCTTGTCCAACAGCAGGGATTTTACGCCCACGGCGTGGAGCACAATCTGGTCCAAGCGTCGCTGCTGCGGGCGGCTGAGGATTTTTCTCATCTGCGGCCGTGTCACGGCAATCAGTTTCTTCAGTGCCTCCGCGTTCTCCTGCAATGGCATCGCACGAATCATCCACAACGGCTGGTCGATTCTGTCGGTCAGCCGCCGCACTGCCTGCCGTTGATCCTCTTTGAGCTTGAGGGACTGCTGCACAACCGGATCGCGGATCAGCACCAAATACGGGCTAGTGACGACCGGAATTTCCACGGCGGCGCCAGTTTCCCCACCGCGGACTTGAGAAGCCGCCACGGACGCCAGCGCCACCACGGCAAAGACAGACAGAAAGAGTTCCCGAAGAAAGAAGGTTGGTATCATTTGCTTGCTCAGCCAAGGCTATTTTGCCGATAGGTTGCCGGTCTCACGGATTATACCCGTTCCGTATCGAACGGCCAAATTGTGCTGCGGGAACAGGACGCATCAGAGCAGCCCGCAAGCTTCGAGGATGCTGCGCGCCGCCGCTTCTGCCGAGAGGGTTCCTGCCAACACCTTCTGCTCGAGGTCGTCGCGAATGGCCCCGATCTTGGGGTGCGTGTGGATCAACTGTTTGAGCCGTCCATCGACAATGGCCCACAGCCAGTGCAGATTCTGCTGCTGGCGACGAGCGTCCAGTGTGCCGTCGGTCGTTAGCCGCGAGTGTCGCTGGGCGACGGTGCGCCAAACGGCGTCGACGCCTTCGTCGTGCAGCGCGCTGCAGGTGAGCACTTGGGGAGTTTCATCAGAAGCTCGACCAGAGAGCGATTCGATCGCCGAGCGATACTGTCGAGCAGCAACTTCGCAGGCGGTGCGCATCTCGCCGTCGGCTTTGTTGACGACGATGAAATCAACCACCTCGAGCAACCCTCGTTTGATCCCCTGCAATTCGTCGCCGGCCAGGGGCAGCATCAGCGTCAGGAAGCAATCGGTCATGTGTACGACATGCGATTCGCTTTGCCCCACGCCAACCGTTTCGATGAGCACCACGTCGTACACGGCCGCCTCGCAGAGCAACATGCTCTCGCGAGTTCGACGGGCCGCCCCGCCCAGCGTGCCCGACGCGGGCGACGGACGGATATAGGCGTTCGGCTCGGCGGCCAGCTTTGGCATCCGCGTTTTGTCGCCCAGGATGCTGCCGCCCGTGACGTCGCTGGATGGATCGATGGCAAGCACTGCAACCCGATGTCCTTCGCCCGTTAGGTGCAGCCCCAAGGCCTCGATGAAGGTGCTCTTGCCGGCGCCAGGCGCGCCGGTGATGCCGACGCGAATCGACCCGCCCGTGAAGGGCATGAGCTGCGTGAGCAATTGCTCGGCTTGCAATTGATGCTCGGGATTGCTTGATTCAATGAGCGTCAGCGCCCGCGCGACGACGGGCATCTCGCCGGCGCGCACGCCGCGGAAGTATTCGTCGACCGACAGCGTCGAGCGGCGCGGAGTCTTGCTCGAAGAATCGTCACGAGCCATTATCTTCCCCGCTCGCGTCTGTCGGCGCTCCGTTCTCCAACGAGATGCCCAGCCGAACGGCCAACTGGCGGACCAATTTTACGGCGGCCTCGCCAATGACCGTGCCCGGTCCAAAGACAGCGGCTGCGCCGGCTTCGTAAAGCGCTTCGTAGTCGTCGGGAGGAATCACGCCGCCCGCCACGACGACAATGTCTTCTCGCCCCAGTCGATCCAACTCGGCGCGCAACAGCGGCACGAGCGTGAGATGCCCCGCCGCGAGCGAGCTGACGCCGACGATGTGTACGTCGTTCTCCACGGCCTGGCTGGCCGTTTCGGCGGGCGTGCGGAACAGCGGGCCGATGTCGACGTCGAAGCCCAGATCGGCAAACGCCGAGGCGATCACTTTTTGGCCCCGATCGTGTCCGTCCTGCCCCATTTTGGCCACCAGGATGCGCGGCCGCCGGCCTTCCTTCTGTTCGAAGCTGGCTACCAGTTGTTGGATTTCTTGCACTGCAGCTTGCCCTCCGATTTCGGCGGCGTAAACACCTCGCACGGCCCCGACGGGCGCTTCGTAGCGGCCATACACTTCTTCCAGCGCCTGACTCATTTCGCCCACGGTCGCTTTGGCTCGGGCGGCTTCGACCGCCAGTTCCAGCAAGTTCCCCTCGCCCGATTCGGCGGCCGACGTGAGCGCTGCCAGGACCCGATCGACCTCGGCCTGGTCCCGCTCTTCGCGGAGCTGCCGGAGGCTGGCGATCTGCGACTCGCGGACCGACGTGTTGTCGACGTGGAGCACCTTAACATTTTCTTCGGCGGTCGGTCGATACTTGTTCACTCCGATCACGGTCTGACGACCCGAGTCGATTCGGGCTTGGGTCCGCGCCGCCGCTTCCTCGATGCGCATCTTGGGCATCCCGGCTTGGATCGCCTTGGTCATGCCACCCAGGTCCTCGACTTCGCGAATGTGTTGCCAAGCACGGCAAGCCAGGTCGTGGGTGAGTTTCTCTACATAATAGCTGCCGCCCCAGGCGTCGACCACGTCACAGGTGTCGGTCTCCTGCTGCAGGAATAGCTGCGTGTTGCGGGCGATGCGTGCCGAGAAGTCGGTCGGCAGGGCCAGGGCTTCGTCGAGCGCATTGGTGTGCAGCGATTGTGTATGTCCATGCGTGGCGGCCATCGCTTCCAGGCAGGTGCGGACCACGTTGTTGTAGACGTCCTGCGCGGTGAGGCTCCAGCCGCTGGTCTGGCAGTGGGTCCGGAGCGAAAGACTCTTGGGGTTCTTCGGCTGGAACTGCTTGATGAGCTTGGCCCAAATCATGCGGGCGGCCCGCAGCTTGGCCACTTCCATGAAGTAGTTCATTCCGATGCCCCAGAAGAACGACAGCCGCGGGCAGAAGGCGTCGACCTCTAGACCGGCTTGGATGCCGGTGCGCACGTACTCCAATCCGTCGGCCAGCGTGTAGGCCAGTTCCAGGTCGGCCGTGGCCCCGGCCTCTTGCATGTGATAGCCGCTGATGCTGATGCTGTTAAACTTGGGCATCCGCTGGCTGGTGTACTCGAAGATGTCGGCGATGATCCTGACGCTCGGCTCGGGCGGGTAGATGTATGTGTTGCGGACCATGAACTCTTTGAGAATGTCGTTCTGAATCGTGCCGGCGAGTTGCTCGGGCTTCACACCCTGCTCTTCTGCCGCCACGATGTAGAGCGCCATGATCGGCAGCACCGCGCCGTTCATCGTCATCGACACACTCATCCGATCCAAGGGAATGCCCTTGAACAGCGTACGCATGTCCACGATGCTGTCGATCGCCACGCCCGCCATGCCGACGTCGCCGGCAACCCGGGGGTGGTCGGAGTCGTAGCCGCGATGTGTCGCCAGGTCGAAGGCGATGCTCAACCCCCGTTGCCCGGCAGCCAGGTTGCGTCGGTAAAAATCGTTGGAGTCTTTGGCCGTCGAGAAACCGGCGTACTGTCGGACGGTCCAGGGTCGCATGACGTACATCGTGGCATACGGCCCGCGCAGAAAAGGCGGGAAGCCGGGCATCGACTCCAGGTGGTCGACGTCTTCCAGGTCTGACGCCGAGTAGAGCGGCTCGACGGAAATCTTCTCCGGAGTTTGCCACGAGCTCAGCGGCTGCGACTCACTGGCCCGGTCGGTCCAATCCTGCTTGCTCGCAGGGCGACCGTTGGCGGCGTTCAGGGGCACTTTTGTAAAATCAGGGATGGTTGTCATATCGTCAGCACGCCTTCCTCTTGCAGCATTTCTCGCAGCGTGGCCAGCACGTCGCACTTCATGTAGATGAATCGATCAACGCCCGCGTCGCTCCAGGCGGCTTGCATGTCGCCCGGATGTCCGGCTAACACCACCGACCGCGCGCCGGCTGCCCGGAGCTCGCCCGCGATCTTGGGCACGAGATCCGGATAGAGTTTGTCTGAGGAGCAGATCACTCCGATCGAAGCGCCGCTTTCGCGAAACGCGGCGGCTGCCGCGGCGACGTCTTGCTGAAACCCGTCGTTGGTTGCCACTTCGAAACCGCCCGCTTCAAAGAAGTTTTTCGCATAGGAGGCCCGAGCCGTATGGTGCGCGACGGGCCCCATGTTGGCGAGAAACACGCGCGGTCGCCGACCCTGCGTGGCCTGCCACTGGTCGGTCGCATCGCGGAGTTCTTCAAAAGGCTCCGCAAAACTCCTCGCTTCAAGCGGCTCAATCTGCACAAGCGACGTGTGAAAATCAAGACCCGTGGCCAACTGACCAATCGTGGCGCCCGCGGCAGCCGCCCCGGCAGCGGCAGCCGTCTTCGATTCGGCCGACGCGAATTCCAGCGGCGGCTTGCTTGGTTTTCGAGCGTTCTGCACTCTGTCGGATGCCGCCGACCGCAGGGCGCTGTGGTCTAGCGGTGTACGCGACAGATGCTGCTCGGCGATGTTGGGAAATTCGCTGACCCCCGTGATCCCTTCCTTCCGGCGGGCGATGTCTTTGGCCCGTGGACTGTAGGCGAAGTCGATCTGCGCTGCCACCCAGCCACTCTGCAACGCGGCCAACATACCGCCTTGTCGCTCGACTTCTTGAAAAATACTCCAGGCTTCTTCGGCGAGTTGATCGGTGACGGTTTCGAGAAACCAACTGCCTCCGGCGGGATCGATCACGCGATGCAGGTGGGCTTCTTCCTGAATAATGTGCAAAGTGTTGCGGGCCACGCGCCGGCTCAACTCGTCTGGCAGGCCCACCGTCTGATCGAATGGCACCGAGGTGACGACCTCCGCGCCCCCGACGCAGGCCGCGAAAGCGCTCACGGAATTTCGCAGGATGTTGACGTAAGGGTCGCGGCGGGTGAGAACTCGATCGCTGGTCCGGGCGTGGATTTTCGGCGCAGCCGCGGATTCGCTGCCGCCACAGGCCTCGACTACCTGCCCCCACAGCCGTCGTGCCGCTCGCAGTTTGGCAATTGCCAGAAAGTGATGCGTGCCGAGGCTCATCCGCAGCAAGATCTGGCCGATGGCCGCGTCGACGTCGAGTCCGACGTCGGTCATGGCCCGCAGATAGGCGACTCCCGTAGCCAGCCCGAAGGCGAGGTCTTGAGCGGCCGTAGCGCCGGCAAGGTGATAGGGCGAGGTGTCGATTGCCACGGAAGTGACGTGTGAACAATGCTGCGAAGTCCATTGGGCCAGGTCTCCCAGCAGCAACAGGGCCGCTTCCGGCGACTGTGGCAATTCGCCTTCTCGCGCCAACACGGCGAACGGATCCGCGTTGAACGCCCCGCGTGCCTGGGCGGGGGCAATCCCGCGTCGCTGCCAGAGTGCCGCGAGCAGAACAGCCGCGGGGAGGAAGGCGGCGCCCGACTCCAAGGCCACGCCGATCATTTCCAAGTGTACGTCGTCGAGAGCGACGTCCAGATCGTCGACGCTGTAGGCCAGCAAACCGTCTTGGCTGGCGGGGTCTGTCGTATTTGCCAGATCAACGTCTCGACCGTCGCATGACGTCGGATCGAGACGTAACAACAACGAGGTCACTCCCCCGGCGAGGTCCGCCAAAATGGCTTGATTGGTCGTTTCCAGATCTGGGTGGGCATGTTCCTGTCGCAGGTCGATCCCCGTGATCGTGGTCCCGAGTGCTGAGGAACCCCGTACAAACGGAGCTGTGCCAGGGAAACCATGCGGGTCGCTGCCGCCGGGAAAGTCCTTGGGCGCGTAGATGGGCCGAATGTCGATGCCTTCGTAAGTGTGCGTGACGAGCTTCTTCTCGAACGGCACCCCCTTCAGATCGGCTTCCACAAGTTCTCGCCAGCGATCGTAGTCGACCGGGGGAAATTCGTCACGAATCGTAAATGTACTGCTCAACATGGTGGGACGCTTTCTTTACTGCAGCGCAGCGTTTCAATCTCCTGGCTCACATAGTTCGGTAAGCACGCCAGCAGTGCTTTTGGGATGCAGGAACGCGATCTGCATGTGATGTGCGCCGGCACGCGGCGTTTCGTCAATCATTCTGAGGCCCGATTGCTGAAGCTCGGCGATGCGGTCCTGGATGCTCTCCACCGTAAAAGCGAGATGGTGCAGCCCCTCGCCTCGCTTCTCCAGAAACTTCGCGATGGGGCTCGTGGGATCGGTCGGCTCCAGCAGTTCGAGACGCACGTCGTTGACTTTGAAGAAGCCGACGCGCACCTTCTGGTTGGCCACCTCTTCGAGGCCTTCGAACTCGGCCCCCAGAGTTTCCTCATAAAATGAGCGTTGCTCTTCGATGGACCGCACCGCAATTCCTACGTGATTGAGAGCTTTGACCGGGTGCATGACACACTCCTCGAATAAAATCGCCGCAGGTTTCAAAAAGGACCGTCCAGGTACTTCGCCGGAAGCCCAGCGAACCCCCAGTATATCGCTTTGACCCTTGGCCAACTAGAAGCCGATTACGCATTCGAGAGCTGGCGACGAATTGAGGATCGCCCGGTTGCATGTTCGGGCGACTGAAGGACCTGCACGAGGCCGAGAGGCCCTAGATATTCGGTCCCTGAGCCGGCATCGAGGCACCTGTCCCGATTGCCACACACCACACTGACGAACAAATGTCTCCAGGAAAAAAGCGCCCCCGGCAGGATTCGAACCTGCGACACACGGTTTAGGAAACCGATGCTCTATCC
>CAXMSB010000231.1:0-18506 GCA_964195615.1 uncultured Granulosicoccus sp.
CAAGTGACCGATGCGGTAACCTCTGCCCCGAGACTGCCTCGGCAGAACCGGCAAAACATCGTGGTTGGAGAAAAACTAACACCAGTCCCCGCTTACGAAGGGCTCCTGCAGAGTGGCATCTCAGCGCCGCAATCGACGCTGCGTCCTTCCGCCTCGCAGGGACCGAGAGTGCTCGCCCCGACGGCTCAGCCCCAAAGGGTCCAACGCACGACGTCAGGGGTACAGGGCGGTAGTGCGACCCCGTCGGCACGTGTGCAGCCTCAGCCACAGCCGCGCTACCAGATGCCGGCGCAGTACAGTCGCGAAAACCCGCAATACCGCACCCCAGCCCAGCAACCGCGTAGCCCCACGTCGACTCCCGGGTTGATTGGTCCGATCGGTTACGACGTCGAATAGTAAGGTACGTTAGCACGGAGAAGTGGAGCCTCCGAGCAGGCAACCTGCGTTGTCCTGGACCGCGCAGCCCGCGTTAGCTCCTCCGAGGTCGCCCCGGCCTGGTTTGATAGCTGAACTATGTCTAACGTACTCCGCATCGCCGTAGTTGATCCCAACGAGGGCACCCGTGAGAACCTAAAAACGGTTCTCCTGGGCCTGGACATGGTATGGCTGGAGGCAGAGTGCTCGCATTACGAGTTCTTTGGCGATGTCGTCGAGCAGACCAAGCCCGATATCGCTCTGGTGGCGATGGACACCGACCCAGACAGAGCCTCGCAATTGGTCTCCGAAGTGGTTGCCCAGGCGCCGGACTGCAACGTGCTGGTAACTAGCAGCTCGACCGACGGTCGGCTGATTTTGCAGGCAATGCGCGCCGGTGCGAAGGAGTTTCTTACCGAACCGCTCAAGGCCGAGGATTTGGCCTCCGCGTTGCAGCGAGTGAAGCAGCAGGGCGGCGCACGGGGCGATGGCAGCCAGGACTGCCGAGTGATTGCCGTCGCGGGAGCCACCGGTGGGGTGGGCACCTCCAGCATCGCCGTGAACCTATCCTGCTCGCTGGCAGCCGACGAGGACAACTCCGTCGCGCTGGTCGACTTGGACGTGGCGCTGGGAGACGCGGACGTGTTTCTCGACACGATTCCCGAATACACACTGGCCGACGTGGCCCAGAATGTCGCGCGGCTGGATCTGACGCTGCTGAAAAAGTCGCTTACCAAGCACTCCTCGGGAATACACCTGCTGCCGAGGCCCGTGCAGTTGGAAGACGCCCACTTGGTCACGGCCGAAAATCTGCAACGAGTGATCGGTCTGCTGAAGACCTCTTTCACGCACATCGTACTCGACACCTCCAAGAGCTACAGTGCGCTCGACACACAAGCCTTTCAGATGTCTGACGACGTGCTGATGGTCATGCAACTCGACTTGCCCTGCCTACGCAACGTGGTGCGGCTGATGATGAGTTTCGATGACGACCAGGAGCTGCGCAACAAGGTGAAGATCATTGTCAATCGAGCCGGTCATGACGAGGGTCAGATCAGTCTCAAGAAGGCGCAGGAGACGATCGGCCGTGATATCTACTGGCAGGTTCCCAACGATTACCGGGTGATGGTCGAGGTTCGCAACAACGGCGTGCCGTTGGTGCAGCAGGCCCCCAAGGCGGGCATCACCATTTCGATCGGCCAGCTCGCCGACGCCCTCAGCGGCAAAGTACGCACCGAAGGCGACGAAAATTCGTCCGGCAAGAGCCGCAGCTGGCTCAGCCTCTGGCCCGCCAAGTAGCGCTGCAATTCCCGGGCTTTGCCTCTCTTCCGCCTTCCGTCTTGGGAGGCGCCCGCACAACCGTTACAAGCCGCTCATCGCTTCTTCGGAGTGCACTTCCGCGGTGTCGAGCCCTCTTGCGACCGCGACCTTGCCGCGTGTGAGCTATGTTTGCATGACGCGGCGAAGATCGACTGGCGTGAGGCTACGGCTTCTGGATCGCCGGTCGAGTCGATCGGATTTCGCACTGATAGTGTCAGACATCCCCGCAAGAAGGTCCTCAGAGGGGCTTTTGCACCGGACACTTTTGGAAATGAGGAACAGCGGCGATGAGCATAGCAAACACCTCCTTGCCAGGACAAGACAAAGAAGCCGAGTTTGAAAAACTCAAGCAAGGCATCCACTCGAAGTTGGTCGACAAGCTCGATCTCTCTCACGTTGGCGAATTGGCGGGCGACGTGCTGCGTCGTGAGATTCGTTTGGTAGTCGAGCACCTGTGCGACACCGAAAACACGTTTCTCAATCGCAACGAACGTGATCGACTGATTGACGAGGTCCTCGACGAAACCTTCGGGCTCGGCCCGCTGGAGTTGTTGCTCAAGGACCCGGATGTCAGCGAAATCATGATCAACGGCCCGAAGAACGTCTTCGTCGAAAACGGCGGCCAGTTGGAAAAGACCTCCGTCACCTTCCGCGACGACAAACACCTGATGCAGATCATCGATCGCATCGTCTCGAAGGTCGGTCGACGTGTTGATGAAATCTGCCCGATGGTCGACGCTCGGCTGCAGGACGGCTCTCGTGTGAACGCAATCATTCCACCGCTGGCCCTCGACGGTCCGAGCGTGACGATTCGCCGTTTCGGCACGAATCCGCTCAAGCTAGAGGACCTGCTCAACTACAAGAGTGTGACGCCCGAAATGGTGATGCTCCTGGAAGGGGCCATGAAGGCCAGGCTCAATATCGTCATCTCCGGTGGTACCGGCTCGGGTAAAACGACGCTCTTGAACACGCTGTCGAGCTTCATTTCGAACGACGACCGTATTGTGACGATTGAAGACGCGGCAGAATTGCAGCTACAGCAGAGCCACATCGTGCGGCTGGAAACTCGGCCGCCGAACATCGAGGGCAAGGGCAAGATTTCCGCGACGGATCTGGTGCGCAACTGCCTGCGTATGCGGCCCGACCGAATCATCATCGGCGAATGCCGCGGTCCGGAGACCCTGGACATGCTGCAGGCGATGAACACGGGTCACGACGGTTCGCTCACGACGTGCCACGCCAACACACCGCGTGACGCGATCGCCCGATTGGAAACAATGATCATGATGTCCGGCTTCGAGATGCCGATCCGGGCGATGCGAGCTCAGATTTCCAGCGCCGTGGACCTGATCGTGCAGGTGAATCGTCTGTCGGGCGGTCCCCGCAAGGTGACCGCGATCACCGAAGTGATGGGCATGGAGCAAGACACGATCGTGATGCAGGACATTTTCAGTTACCAGCAGGAAGGCGTGGACGAGAACGGTCGCGCCACCGGCTACTTCCACTCAACGGGAATCCGTCCGAGTTTTGTTCCCCGCCTGGAATCGCATGGCGTGCGTTTGCCGTCCAGCGTGTTCCGCGAACGAGTCATGCTCAAGGACTGAATTGTATGCCTGTCGAGGAAATCAGAGGGGGTCCTCGGCAGGCTTTTCTTCCTAGCCATAGCCGCACTCACCGAGAATTCACCACCAACTTTGCGAGTCGATCATGCTTCCCAGCATCCTGATCATCGGGGCTGTATTTTGTGGCGTTGTCATGCTGATTGTGGGCATTGCCGTGCTCATACGCGATCAGTCGGTCAATCAGATGGAAGACCGGCTCAACGCCATGACGGGCAAGGGACAGAAGAACGATCCCGCGAACCTGGCGGAGACCGCCCAGATTCTTGCCGCCCAATATGGTGGCAAGACCGCCCTGGACAAGATGCTCTCGAACTGGTTCAACCTCACGCTGCTGTTCGAGCAGGCCGAGGTGACGATGCCGGTGGCGAAGTTCGTGGGAATCAGCGCCGGACTTGGTATCGGCTCGTGCCTGCTGAGCGGCTACGCCGGGCTCAACTTGGCACTGGCCCCGATTGTCGGCATCTTTTTCGGCGTGTTGCCTCTTTTTTGGCTCTCGTTCCGTCGCAAGCGACGTTTCAAGAAATTCGCCGCCCAACTGCCCGAAGCGTTGGAACTGGTGGCCCGAGCCCTACGTGCCGGTCACAGTTTGGCCGCCGGTTTCCACTTGGTGTCGCAAGAGTCGTCCGACCCGATTGCGGGTGAATTCGGCCGTGTTTTCGAAGAGCAGAATCTTGGTATTCCGTTTGAGGAGGCGCTGGAGAATCTCACGCAGCGGATTCCCAACCTCGACCTGAAATTCTTCGTGACGGCGGTGATCTTGCAGCGGCAAACAGGCGGCGACTTGGCCGAAATCCTCGACAAGATCGGCTCCCTGATCCGCGCTCGCTTCAAGATCTGGGGACAAGTGCAGGCCCTCACGGGCGAAGGCCGCTTGTCGGGCATTGTCTTGTTGGCGCTGCCCCCCTTGTTGTTTGTCACCGTCTATCGCATGAATCCCGAATACCTGATGTTGCTGTTCACCGACGATTTGGGCAAGAAGATGCTCATCGCGGGGATCGTTTCGCAGTTGTTCGGCGCGCTAGTAATTCGCAAAATTGTCAACATCCGAGTATGACATGACTGTAATACTGTCCGACTTATTGACTTCCCCCTTGATGGTGAAAGCCGCGATCTTCGGAGCCGCGGCCGCCGGGGCGTGGTGGCTCTTGGATTTCTTGGCCGGCCGCAAGCCGCGCGCCGAGGAACGGCTCAAAGAGATTCGCGAGCCGAACACCCGCAAGCTGGACTTATTGCGCGAGAAGAAGGGCAAGTCCAATGCCATGACGAAGGTGCTGGAAATGGCTTCGCCCGCGCTCGCCAAACCATTGCAACCCAAAACAAGTGAAGAATTCAGTAAGACCCGGCTTAAAATGGATCAGGCCGGTTTCCGAGGCGAGAATTCGCCGCAGCTGTTCTGGTCGCTGAAAATGATCGCCCTGGCGGTCGGTTTCGTCGTGGGCGGTGGAGCCCTGGTATTTACCAAGGGATTGACCGTCGACGCGTTGACCTACGCGGGGATTATCGCTGGCGTGATGTTCTTCCTCCCCGAGCTCGTTGTTCGTTTCATTACCATGAAGCGGCAAGACAATATCTTTTATGGTTTGCCCGACGCGCTCGACTTGATGGTGGTGTGCGTTGAGGCTGGCCTGGGCCTCGACCAGGCGATGCGTAAGGTGGCCGAGGAAATGAAGAAAAGCTATCACGTGATCGCCGAGGAATTCGGCCTTTGCAATCTGCAGATCCAGATGGGACGAGCCCGGAACGACGTATTGCACGACCTGGGCTTGCGCACCGGGGTCGACGATCTGAAGGCGCTGGCAGCTATCTTGATTCAGGCCGACAAGTTCGGCTCCAGCGTGGCCCAGGCCCTCCGCGTGCAGAGCGACTCGATGCGTACCAAACGCAGCCAAATCGCTGAGGAAAAGGCGGCCAAGACGGCTGTGAAGCTCATCTTCCCGCTGGTGTTGTTCATCTTTCCGGCGATCTTCGTCGTGCTCGTGGGCCCGGCTGCTATTACGATGATCAACGAGCTGTTCCCGTCGATGAACGGCGGAAAATAGGCAAGCTACGTGGAGTGTATGGGTTCCTCTAAAAGTAGCGCAGGGCTTCTGCCGCATTGGTCGATATTCACGACGGACGCGGGTTTTCGCATCCCGTTGATCCCGCTCGGCACACTTCGTTCAGGCCCCTGCGGGCCTATCGGTCAGGTTGTGCCGCAGTCGCCCCGCGCGTCGTGTCCTTCCAAGTCGCTTCAAACAGCAGGATCCTGATTATGAAGAGTCTCAGCATTGGCGCCGGCGCATTGATCGCCATGGCGATTGCTTGCCAGGGTGCCCAGGCCCAATATGGATGTGGACAGTGCTACTCGCCGACGCTGTGCGAGATGTTCAAGAGTGGCTACACAGCCAACGTGATCTGGCCTCGCCAGTTTGCGCCCGCGGCGCGGCGCCCCATCTGTGAGACGTACGCCGTGATGGTGAACAACGGTTGGCGTCGTCAAAACCTGTTGGGCGATTACCATTTTGATCCAAAAACAAATGAGCTGACTCGCGCGGGTGAAATGAAAGTGCAGTGGATCCTGACCCAGGCGCCGGTGCATCGCCGCAGTGTCTTCGTGCAACGGGCCAACAACCAATCGGAAACCACGACGCGCATTGCCGCGGTCCAAGGATATTCATCGCAAATGAGTCCCCACGTGGGGCCGGTTAGTGTGAACGACACGCACATCGTGGCTGAAGGCCACTCGGCCAGCGCGGTCGACAACATGTTCACCGGGTTTCAAGCGAACCAGTTGCCACCGGTGTTGCCGGCCTCTACCGGTAGTTCGACGGAGAACTAAGCGAGTGCGGGCCAATTTTCAAGTGGCCCGAAGCATGTTGGCATGACGCCGGCATAAGAGTGAATCGCCAAGGAGGGTGAGATCGTGAAGAAGCAGTCGCTGATAACCGGGGTGTTGATTGTCGCTGTCACAGGATGCGCCATGCCGGGGATACCTGGCGCGCCGTATCGGATGGCCGGGAAACCGCAGAAATCGTCTCAGGTGGCCAAGCGAGCGACTCCCGCCAAAGCGGACAGTCCGAGTTGGACCGAGCGGGTGACTTCTCTGCTCCCAGGTTCGAAGGAGCAGACAGCCGCCGAGAAAGCCAAGGATGCCAGCTTGGCTGCGCAGCAAACCGACCCGATTTCGTTGGGGTATCCGTCTGGACCTCCGACTTCGGAACTGTTTCTGTCGATGGCTCAATTGAGCGACCGGGGCGGCAACATGGATCATGCCCGCAGCATGTACCGGCAGGCCCTCACGCTCGAGCCCAACAATCTGGATGCCCTGCTGGGCCTGGCTCGGCTGGAAGACCGTGATGGCCAATTGGAGGAAGCTCTGAAGATCTATCAACATGCCGTCGCCGCCCACCCGCAAAACGCCAAGGCGCTGAACGACCTGGGTCTCTGCTACGCCCGCAGTGGGCAGTTGCCCGCATCCATCCGAGTGCTCGATCAAGCCGTGCGGCTGCAGCCTGGTAAGGCGTTGTATCGCAACAACATTGCCAAGGTGCTCACGGAAGTCGACCGCGTGGACGAAGCCTTCGCCCATCTGTCGGCCGCCCATCCACCGGCGATCGCTCAATACAACATGGGCGTTCTACTGGGACAAAAGGGCCGGACGGTCGAAGCGATTCACTTCCTGACCGCCGCCAGCCACATCGACCCGCAATTGAAACCCGCCAGTGCGATGCTGGCCGATCTCCGGGGCGGCGTGCCGGAATCCACTGCCAACGACAACATTCTACCGACACCGATGACGCCGCCGACCTACGGCCAAGGCATGGCGGTCGGCTCGCGTTACTCATCGCCCTCAAGCCCGCCGCAGCCGCAACCGTTCCCCGCCGAGACGGCTCAAGTGCCCCAGGGCAACTCGCCGGTCTCGCTGCCACCGGTTCGGTGAGCGCTGCCGTATTTTTCTGCTAGCTTTGCTCATCGTGTCGCTGTGGTCCACGAGTTCTCTCGATCCTTCTGTTTCTTCTCCGCGACGCGGAGCTTCGCGCTGCGGGCCCGGGGGTTGGCGGCGGATTCTTCGTCGGTGGGGCGCACGGGACGTTTGGTCAACACCTTCAGTCGTTCATCGTTGCGGAAGGCGTATTTTACAATGCGATCTTCCAGCGAATGAAAACTGATGATTGCCAATCGGCCAGCGGGGGCGAGGCAGTCGGGAAGCACCGAGAGCGCCTGCTCCAGCGAGGAGAGTTCTCCGTTCACGGCGATTCGCAATGCTTGGAACGTGCGTGTGGCTGGGTCGATGCGGTGGCCCCGACTGCGCGGGACGCACGAGCGCACGAGCTGGGCCAACTCGTCGGCCGTGCGGATCGGCGCGGTCTGCCGCGTCTCGACGATCCGCTTGGCAATGCGGCGGCTGAAGCGTTCTTCGCCCAGTTGGTAGATCAGGTCGGCCAGCGAGTGCTCGTCGAGTCGATCGATCACCTCCCAAGCCGGCTCGCCGCGCGTGGTATCGAAGCGCAGGTCGAGCGGTCCGTCAGTCTGAAAACTAAAACCTCGGTTGGCGTCGGCCAGTTGATCGCTGGAGAGTCCCAGGTCGAGCAAGATGCCGTCCACCGACCCGATGCCCTCTGCCTGGAGCAAGTCTGGCAATTCGGTAAAGCTGCCGTGAGCCAGGGTGACCGGCAGTTCGCCGACAAGCGGCCGCACACGGGCGAGGGCTTCGTGGTCGAGATCGACCGAGAAGACCCGGCCACCGGGGACGACCCGCTGGGCCAGGGCCAAAGTGTGCCCGCCGCCCCCCAGGGTGCCGTCGACGATCGTCTTGCCCGGCGCAGGCTCCAGCCAATGGGCAATCTCCGCGGGCAGCACCGGGATGTGGCAAGTCGGTTCGGGCACGAGCGTTTTTCTCTGTGATTGGCAGGAAGAGATTCATTCTACTCATTCCGTGGGCCTCACGACGAGTCCCTCGACGGTCTGCGATTACGCTTTCTTTGCGAGTTTGGTACCGTTTATGGATGGAACCATGGATCAACTACACGCTGCCGCCTGAGCTGATCGCGCAGGAGCCGCTGCGCAATCGGGCCGATGCTCGGCTGTTGCTCGTCGATCGCAGCCGCGGGGCGATCGATCATTACCACGTCCGCGACCTGCCCCGGCTACTCGGACCGGGCGATCGGCTGGTGCTGAACGACACCAAGGTGATCCCCGCCCAATTGCGCGGCGTACGCGTCGGCACGGGTGGCCGCTGGCAGGGGCTCTTCCTGGGGAAGTGCGACAACGGCGACTGGCGTTTGGTGTGCAAGACGCGCGGGCGGTTGCAGCCGATGGACAAGATCGAACTCCTCGATCGCGACGGCAAACGGACCGTCATCCTGTGGCTGCTGGAGAGAATGTCCGAGGGGCAATGGCGGGCCCGTCCCGAATCGGAGAGCGACGCCTTCGAGCTGCTGGACCAACTGGGCCGCGTCCCCTTGCCGCCGTACATTCGCGGCGGCAACATGGTCGACGCCGATGTCGAGAACTATCAGACCGTGTTCGCCCGTCACCCGGGCGCCGTCGCGGCTCCTACCGCCGGGCTGCACTTCACCAAGGATCTGCTCCGTGCGGTAGAGCAGCAAGGCGTCGCGTTCAGTTCGGTCACACTGCACGTGGGCATGGGAACCTTTCGACCGATCGCGGTGGAAGATCCCAGCAATCATCCGATGCACAAAGAGTGGGCCCAGCTCTCGGAGCTTGCCGCCACGGAACTCAACGAGACACGCGCCGCCGGCGGGCGAAACATTGCGGTTGGCACCACCGTGACGCGGGTGCTGGAGACCGTGGCGAGTCGGGCTTCGACCGAAGGCCCCGCCGCGTTGTGCAGTTGGCAAGGCGAAACGGAGCTGTTCATCCGGCCGCCCTACGAGTTTCGGGCGGTCGACGCGTTGCTGACGAACTTCCACTTTCCGCGTACAACGCTGCTGCTGTTAGTGCAGGCGTTTGGCGGATCGCAGCTAGTGCGCGAGGCTTACGAGGCGGCCGTGAAGGAAGAGTACCGCTTTTACAGCTACGGCGACGCGATGCTCATCGTTTGACAGCGTTTGACAGAACCCACAAAAGAAGCCCGGCTTCTTCGGAGAAGCCGGGCTTCTGGTTCGGTTTCATCACGAAACGCTAAGAGAAAAAATGAGCTCTCCCCCGGGAGATTGGGGCAGGTAACCTCCTGTTAGCGAGGAGAGCTCACTGGTTTATCGCTTGGCTGGAAAGCGTTTTAGAGCATTGCCGGGGCGGCAGCCCCGACGGTCGTTTGTTGGTCTCGGTGGGGTCAAATAGGCCCACAGGTTGGATCGACTACTTCTCCAGTTGCACTTGAGTTCCCCACGGAATTAACCACGATGTTCTTGAGAAACTTTTGATGCGTCAATTAGTTTTCTATCAATGCTGGTACGAACTGCCTCATCCACTCGGGGTAATCACCCCGAATGAAGAGCACTCCGGCAGCTGACCATGCAGCGATTGCATGCTGCATGCATTGCTGGCAGGGAACGCACCGTGCGGAGGGCCCATGCCCCAGCACGCTACGACCCCAACACGCTGCTCAGCTGAGACGCGGAATCGTCGAAGCTAGCTGCCGTCGAGTTGGACAGGAGGGCTACCGAGCCCAAGCAAACGGCAACGATCATTGCCAGCATCACCGCGTACTCGACAGAAGTCGGTCCATCCTCGTCTCTTGCCAATCGGCGTAGATAATCCATCATGGTTGCACCATCAAAGAGGAGAAGTCCCCGGGTGTCTCAGGGACGTATTCTAGTGTTACTCATCTGAAGCTTAGGTCGCTGCCGAGCCGGATGCTCGCCGGACAGCGGCGGCAGTGCCCAGATTGCGGGAACTCTCCGCCTAGACTGCTGACTCTGCCGATTGTGACGGTTATGCGAACCTACGCAGAACTCGGCATCGGGACGATGTCGGCTAACGGGCTGCCGCGATGCGGCGCTACGCTTGAAACGAGCTGCCGCAACCGCAGCTTTTCACGGCGTTGGGATTGTCGAACGTGAATCCCCGTTTCTCGATGCCGTCGTAGAAATCGACGGTCGTGCCGTCGAGATAGAGGGCGCTCTTCTTGTCGACCACGACCGGCACGCCGTGATGCTCGTACTTCGCGTCGACGTTCTCGTCGAAGCTCTTGTCGAAACCAAGCGAGTAGCTGAATCCGCTGCAACCGCCGCCGGCCACGCCCACGCGGAGCACAGTGCCGTCCTCAAGCTTCTGGTCTTCGATGATCCGCTGGACTTCCTGGGCGGCTTTTTCGGTCAGCACGATACTCATGTTTTCGATCCTCGGTCGATGGTCTTGGCAGGGCTCGCGGGCGGCAACAGGTTCCCGCCCCGAGTACCTAAATTATACCAAATTTTACGCAGGCGAAAGTGTAACAATTCGGTCGCCCAAAAAATGCCTATCCTTGGGTAAAATGACGCAATCGGCCCACGCCGGCTGCTACCACCTCGATGGCCGACTCTACCTCTGCCGAGGTATTGAACCGGCCCAAACCGAAGCGGAGGCTGCTGCGGGCCAGGTCGTCGCTCATCCCCAAGGCCAGCAGCACGTGGCTGGGGCCGGGGTCGGTCGATGCACAGGTGGCCCCCGTGCTGATGGCCAACCTCTCCATCGACAGCAGCAGGGCCTCGCCGTCGACGTCGCCCAGGGCCAGGTTCAAATTCCCCGGTAGGCGTAGCGGGTTGCCTGCGGCGTCGGCTTCGTCGAGTGCCGGTCCGCCCAATTGAATCTCCCCCAATCGCTCGCCCAGGCCGTGCCACAGCCGATTGCGTAGCGATGCGAGGCGGCGCGACTCGTCGCCCATCTCTGCCACGCAGAGTTCGAGCGCCTTGGCAAACCCGGCGATTCCCGCGGTGTTCAGCGTGCCGCTGCGGCGACCTTCCTGCTGACCGCCGCCGGTGATCTGTGGTTCCAACCGCACGATCGGATTGCGCCCACGCACGAACAGCGCCCCGACGCCCTTGGGGCCGTTTATCTTGTGGGCGGAGCAGCTCAGCAGGTCGACGCCCAACTGCCCGACGTCGACTGGCAGCTTGCCGACCGCCTGGGTCGCGTCGCAGTGCAACAGCACGCCCCGACTGCGGCAGATCTCGGCAATCTGGGCGAGCGGCTGGATCACTCCGATCTCGTTGTTGGCGAGCATCACGCTCACCAGTGCTGTGTCGTCGCGGAGGGCGTCGGCCACTTTTTGCGGGTCGAGCCAACCGGCCCGTGCGCTCTGGTGCGGCTCGACGTCCAGCAGCGTCACCTCAGCGCCTCGCGCGGCCAGCCGCCGTAGCGGATCGAGCACCGCTTCGTGTTCGGTTCGCACACTAACGAAGTGGCTGCGCGGCTGCTTGGTGCGCCCCTGACTGCGCTCGGCAACGCCTCGCAGCACCAGGTTGTTGCTCTCAGTCGCGCCGCTAGTGAACACAATCTCCCGCGGCTGTGCTCCCAAGTGGTTCGCAATGGAAACTCGCGCCTGCTCCACGCCATCGCTCGCTGTTTCGCCGTAGCGGTGCCCGCTGCCCGGATTGCCATACTCCAAGGAGAAATAGGGCAACATCGCCTCGACCACGCGCGGATCGGTGCGCGTGGTGGCCTGGTTGTCCATGTAGATAACGTCAGAGGCGGGCATGGTATGTAGCGGTGTGGGAGGAAGAAAACACACCTCCAGCCTACCGCCTCTGGCCCTTGCTGTCATTCCGAGGTCCGCCGAGGAATCTCCGTGGCGATGCGAGTTCGCAGGGCCGAGGAGATCCTTCGGCGGACCTCAGGATGACATTTGCTGGCCTCCAGCCTCAACCAAACAGCGCCGAGACCACGATCTCCGACCACGATTCATAGCTTTCGAGATTCGGCAGGATCTCGTCGATGGGCATGAAACAGGCTTCGAGAATGTCTTCTTCACGAGGATGGACGTTGGGCCGCTCGACGTCGAACAGATGCACGACGCCCAGGTGAACCTGCCCGACGGGCGTTTCGTCGTCGTTGATCAGCCCGACGCAGGTTTCCGTGAAGGGCGTCTCCAGGACGATCTCCTCGTTCAACTCGCGCTGCATGCCGAGACGGTAGACGTCGTGCGGCGTGCCGGCATGCGAATCTTCCGTGGAGATGTGGCCGCCGATGCCGACGCTCCGCTTGGCGTGCAGCCGCGACTCGCCCATCCCACCGCCGCGGGTGTACTGGAACAACCGCGGGGCGCCATTGCGGTCGGTATAGCGAAACACCATGTAGGGAATCAGTTGCTTGAAGCTGGGGTCCTGCTCCATCTCGCTCCGCGGACGGTAGCTAAGGTTCTCGCTCTCCAAGAGCGCCGGCAGATAGGTCGCCAGATCGGATGAAAACCCTTGAAAATGTCCCAACGCGTGAAACTCGCTCGTGGGCAATACAAGCACGCGCTCCTCGGCGACGGTCGACATGGTGAGTCCTTTCTGGGAGAGGTCAGGGGTTAGGGTTCAGTGATTAGCCGCGGTGCAACGCATCGCAGGATGCCCGCCAACATAGCAAATTTAACGTATTTGTCAGGCCCCAGCCCACCGGGATGCGTCGTTTCAACACGAATCAGGCCGAGTTCTGCGCCGACCGTCCGAAAAACGCATTTCTCGTGCAAAACTCTCTCGTCCTGCGCGTCGCCATTCGCCCGCGGCATTGGATAACTCGCGGCTTATAGGTTTGAAGTATTGCTGCGTATTATTCGCCGAGCCGTTTCTTGTCGGTGTCTTCGCTCTGAGAAAAACCGTCGCCGAGGCTGTCGCGCTTGGCGGTTCTTGGGTATCTTGCGATGTTGTCCGTGGCGGTGCGCTGCGTTCACCGGGGCACGCCCTGTGGGGCTTTGCCCCGGCCACCCATGAGAGAACTCCTGTGATTGAACCAATTCTGAATCTGTCTGCCGCCTTGCTCTGCGATGATATTGCGGCGCGGGCTCGCACGTTGCAGGTGACGCGGCAGCAGTTGGCCTGCGGCACGACGTTGTTTGATTTTGGCATCAACTCGCCGGGCGGCGAGGAGGCGGGGGTGCTGCTGGCGCGGATTTGTCTGGCTGATCTGGCGGAGGTGTCGGTGGCGGCGGCAGAACCTTGGCCGGTGGTGACAGTAGCCACGGCCGAACCGGTGGCCGCCTGCATGGCGTCGCAATATGCCGGCTGGGAAATCAAAGGCGAAAAGTTTTTTGCGATGGGTTCCGGGCCGATGCGGGCAGCCGCGGGGCGCGAGGCGTTGTTCGACGATATTGGTTGTCGTGAGACGCCGCTGAAGTGCGTCGGCGTGTTGGAGTCGGGCAAGCTGCCGCCGGAGGCGGTTTGCGAAGAGATTGCCGAGAAGTGTCGCATCGGGTCCGACGGGCTCACGTTGTTGGTGGCGCCGACCAGCAGCCAGGCGGGTACGCTGCAAGTGGTGGCCCGTAGCGTGGAGACGGCACTGCACAAGTTGCACGAGTTGGGATTCGACTTGTCGCGCGTGGAGCGGGGGCATGGCACCGCGCCGTTGCCGCCGGTCGCGGCAGACGACCTTGCGGCGATTGGGGTCACGAACGACGCGATTCTTTACGGCGGCGAGGTGACGCTCGAGGTACGGGGCGACGACCGTTCGCTGGCAGAGATCGGGCCCCGCGTGCCGAGCAGTGCGTCGGCCGATTACGGTCGTCCGTTCGCCGAGGTGCTGGCCGCCTGCGACAACGATTTTTATCGCGTCGATCCGCTGTTGTTCAGCGCGGCGAAGGTTACGTTCGTGAATTTGGATTCGGGTGAGCGGCATACGTTCGGCGACACGAACCGGGTAGTGCTGGAACGATCGTTCGATAGTCTTTGATTTCTTTTTAACCACGGAGGCACGGAGAGCACAGAGAACAGTAGTAGGGTGTGTGAAGTGACAACGGAACGCACCGATTTCGCTGGTGCGTTTCGCTTTGCTGCACGCACCCTACGGACTGTCGGTCTGATCTCCTTCCCTCCGTCTCTCCGTAGTCTATTACAACTAGCAAACTGCCATGAAGATTGCCGTGCTTGGTTCCGCGACGAGTTGGTACGTCGACGATTTGCGTCGGGCGGCGGGTGCTCGCCACGAGATTGTGCCGGTGGCGTATCGGCAAATGAGCTCGCAGGTCGACGCCACGGCGGTGGGCGTGAGCAGCGGCGAGGCAGACCTGGGGCAGTTCGACGCGGTGTTGGTGCGGTCGATGCCGCCGGGCAGCCTAGAGCAGATCGTGTTTCGCATGGACGCGCTGGCCAATCTGGCCGCGGCCGGCGTGCAGGTGGTGAACCCGCCGCGGGCGATCGAGGTGGCCGTAGACAAGTATCTGGCCACGACGAGGCTGCAAGAGGCGGGGCTGCTGGTGCCTGCCACGATCGTCTGCCAAACGGTCGATCAAGCGCTAGAGGCCTTTGCCACACTGGGGGGCGACGTCGTCGTGAAACCACTGTTCGGCAGCGAAGGCCGGGGCATCACGCGCGTGACCGACGAAGCGATTGCTCTGCGGGTGTTCAAGGCCTTGGAGCAAATCGGCGCGGTGTTGTACCTGCAGCAGTTCGTCGAGCACGAGGGGTGCGACTTGCGGCTGTTGGTTGTCGGCGACGAAGTGCTGGGGATGCAGCGGCGGCATCCGCACGATTGGCGGACCAACATCAGCCGCGGCGCGGTGGCCGAACCGTTGGAAGTGACCGCCGAACTAGCCGAACTGGCTCGGCAAGCGGCCCGCGCGGTCGGCGCCCCGGTCGGCGGCGTAGATTTATTGCCGGGCAAGGATGGCCAGCTCTACGCGATTGAAGTAAATGCAGTGCCCGGCTGGCAGGCATTGGCCCGAGTCGCTAAGACCGACGTCGCCCAATGCGTGTTGTCGCTGCTGCAAAGTGGCTGAGTGCCGGTTTATCTGCCCGAATGGCCTCATTTCTTCGGCAATATTCGCTTCCGGCCGGCGAAAACCAATTGTAAAACCTGCCACGGAACAGACTCGCCTGAGCCAATCGTGAACAATCTTGACGTATTGGCAGCTTGAAAGCGTCGCTACGGCTCGGCGAGAGCAGTATAATGCGGCCGGCGCACTCGGCGCCGGGTGGGCACTTTCTTTTTTGGGAGGAGTAGTGTGATGCTCGACATAATCTTTCTAATCGCGGCGGTGCTAGGTGGCACGGTGATGGTGTGTCAGTTCCTGCTCACTCTGTTGGGCATGGACCACGGCTCGGACGTCGCCGATGGCGGTGGAGACGTGGGCGACGTTTCCGGCGACATGCCTGACGACGTGCCCGATATGGCCGGCGACCATCATACGCCGCTGACGCACGCGTCCGACGCGGACTATCAACACACGGATGGGTCGTGGTTGTTCGGTGTACTGTCGTTCCGCACGTTGATCGCCGCCTCGGCATTTTTTGGCGTCACCGGCAAAGCGGCGCTGAGCGCCGGCTATCCGAAACCAACTGCATTGGTGCTGGCCGTGTTGGTGGGCATCGGTGCGATGTACGGCATGTATTTCTTGATGCGTGCGATTTCTCGTTTCACGTCGTCGGGGAACGTACAGATATCGCAGTCGCCGGGGAAAACGGGGAGGGTGTATATCTCGGTGCCGGCCGCGGGTGGAGGGGCGGGGAAGATTCAGCTTTCGCTGCAGAATCGCACGGTGGAGTATCAGGCCGTCACGGCAGACGAAGAGCCCTTGGAGACCGGCGCGGCGGTGGAAGTCGTGTGCGTGACAGGCAGCGACACGGTGAAGGTGCGCCGTCTCTCAGCAACGGTGGACGCGTAGGACGCTTGTCATTCCGAGGTCCGCCGAGGAATCTGGTGTGCATCGGGAAACGCGAAGACGGTAGAGCAGGCGAAGTCTGCTCTACTGCAGGCGAGATCCCTCGGCGGACCTCGGGATGACAGATCAAGAGGTCCTTGACGAACAATCAACCGTATTTCTTTAGAAGGGGAGTTAACCATGAATAGTCTCATTCTTACGGCCGCTCTGTTCGATGAAACGAGCGTGTGGGTCACGATCGGCGTCGCTTTTGTGGCGATGGCTTTCTTCTCGACCATCGTGTTGTTGAAGACCAACTACAAACGCTGCTCCAGCAACCAGGTGCTGGTGATCTTTGGTAAGACCAGGCAGGGCCAAGCGGCGAAAACCGTCCACGGCGGGGCCTCCTTTGTCTGGCCCCTGTTTCAGGACTATCAATACCTGAGCCTGGAGCCGATTCAGATCGAGATCCCGCTGCGCGGGGCGCTGTCGATCGAGAACATTCGCGTGAACGTGCCCAGCGTGTTCACCGTGGCCGTTGGCACGGCGCCGGAAGCGATGACCAACGCCGCGATTCGGCTACTCACGCTGTCAACCTCCGAGATTCGCCAGCAGGCCGAGGAAATTATCTTTGGTCAGTTGCGACAGGTGATCGCCTCGATGGGGATCGAAGACATCAACCGCGACCGTGACGCCTTCCTGCAGCACATTCAGAACTCCGTCGAGCCGGAGCTGAAGAAGATCGGCCTGGTGCTGATCAACGTGAACATCACCGACATTACTGACGAAAGCGGCTACATCGACGCGATTGGTCAGAAGGCCGCCTCGCAGGCGATACAGCAGGCCCGAGGCGACGTGGCCGACGAGGTGAAGCTTGGCGAAATCCGCGTGGCCGACGCCAACCGCGAAAAAGAAGTCCAGGTGGCCAATGCAACCAAGCTGCAGCAGATCGGCACCCGCGAGGCGGAGCGCGAGCAAGCGGTGCGCATCGCCGATTTGGATAAGGAACAAGTCGTTGGCGAGAAATCTGCCGCCTTCCAGTGCGATATCCAGGTCAAGGAAGAAGAACAGCAGATGCGTATTTCGGTGGCCGAGGCGAACGCCAAAGCGGTCGACGGCGAGAACGTTGCCGAAGCGACGATCGCCCAATCGCAGGCAACGCTGCTCACCGAACGGGCCGACGCCTACGAACGGGGCGAGTCTCGCAAGCGCGAAGCCGAGGCGGCGGTGCTTGAGGTACAAAACCGGGCGATGACCAAGGCGGCATTGGCCGAAGCCGATCGGATCGAAGCGGAAGAACGGGCTAAGGTGGAGGCCCCGGCCAAGGCCCAGAAGGCCAAGATCGTAGTCGACGCGCAGGCCATGGCGGAAAAACTTCGCCTGGAAGCCGAGGGCGAAGCGGCGGCGATTTATGCCAAGCTGGAAGCGGAAGCCCGCGGGCAATACGAAATCTTGGCCAAGAAGGGCGAAGGCCTGAAAGAAATCGTCGGCGCCTGCGGCGGGGCGAAAGAGGCGTTCCAACTGATGATGCTGGAGCATCTGGAGAGTCTTGCCAACTCGTCGGCCAAGGCGATTTCGAACATCAAGTTCGACAAGATCGTGGTCTGGGAGAACGGCGGCCAGAACGGTCGCTCGAACACGGCGGACTTCCTGCACAAGATGGCCGGCACGTTGCCGCCCATGATGCAGGTGATGCGCGACATCGGCGGCGTGGAAATTCCCGAAAGCCTGGCCAAGCTGGTCGGCGAGAGCGGGGACGCCCATCCGGCAGGCAACGGCAGGGCCACCGCCAGCGCGGCTGGGGAGGAACCGGCTGCCAAACCGTCCTCGGGTGTGAAAGCAAAGTAGCGAGGGCGAATAGGTCGCATTGGGAGTTGGTCTCTCAGCGCGACGGCGACAATGCGCAGTAGCTTCCAGGTTTGTATCGCACCGCGCCGACAAGCAGCGGTTGGGTAAAAGGTATCAGCCCTGCGTTGAAGTTACGGCAAAGTCGGGTGGAAGTGTCCGCTGGTGGGTGGCGGCTTCGGTACGGGAGCGATAGACTGCCAAAATTGGCGTCATGCCCGCTTTTCTGTTCGCGCTGAAGGAGACAAGCTATGTTCCAGTTTCCCATCAAGTCGTTTCTTCTTTTTTCGCTTTCGCTGCTGCTCGCCGGAGACATCTGCAGCCTCAGCACGCCATCTTGGGCCGACTCGCTCGACCGCACCGCCCTGCCGATTCAAGCGCCCACGTACAAGGCGATCACTGAGGTGGATGCCCATAAGGCCAAAGCTCCACCGCGATTTGAAGTCAAGGCACCCAAGAACGCACCAAATGTCGTTATCGTGCTGATTGACGATATTGGCTTTGGGACCGCGACCAGTTTTGGGGGGGCAGTCCGAACACCGACACTGGATCGTCTTGGGGAAAACGGTCTACGTTACAACCAGTTTCACACCACGGCGCTCTGTTCT
>CAXMSB010000232.1:0-8146 GCA_964195615.1 uncultured Granulosicoccus sp.
TCTGCCGAGAACTCTACGAGCGGCTTGTCGCCCGAGGAAAAAGTGCCCCTGCCGCCTACGGAGCCGTGGCCCGCAAGCTTGTTCAGATTATCTATGGCGTGCTGAAAAATCAAACAAAATTTGATCCCACACTAAACTCCGTTTGACTTTCAACGGACAATCTCTGCGTGAGACCCTTTCCCCTTGCCGTCGAACGCCCGGTGGCAACGCGACTGGCTGACCGAAACTCCTCTCTGAGCACGGGCAATCCGTCGGTCTAAAATGATGGCTACCGATTCAACTCCGAACCTGAGAGGATCCGCCATCGCCAGGCAACCCAGAAAACTTGGCCACCCGAAAGAACGTCCACCGACGCCCAGTGACGGCCCCTGGCAAGAGCCAATTCTTAGCCACCCGGCCATTGAGAACCATGAAGACGAAAAAAACGGCCGCCAGTTTTCTGTTTGCCACAATCGATTGTGGATCAAACACCCGGGACTACCACATGTTGCGATGGTTGCAGTGAGCACCACAACCGCAGAATATTTTGGTGTCTCAGCAAGAAACAAAAAGGGATGCGCCCCCAAAGGCGCATCCCTCGCTATATCTGAGAAAGCATGACGGCCGACTAGCCTGCGGCGGCCGCGATACTGATGCGGCGACCTTTGCGGTCGAACTTCACCTGTCCGTCAACCAACGCGAACAGCGTGTAGTCCTTGCCCTGGCCGACGCCCGTGCCGGGATGGAATCTGTTGCCCACCTGACGCACGAGGATGTTGCCAGCGATCACGCTCTGATCGCCGAATTTCTTCACACCGAGACGCTGGGCATTGGAATCGCGGCCGTTGCGGCTGGAGCCCTGTCCTTTTTTATGTGCCATGGTTCTATCGCCTGAAAACTACTGGGGCAAAGCGGCTCTCCCGCCGAATCCAAGATTCTAGCGATAAACCCAGCGATAGGCAACGCCTTCGCCCGTGCCGTAGGCCTCACCAGCCCCGGGAGCTGAGCCATAGCGGATTTCCCGCTCGTTTTCAGCCAAAGAATCGCCCGGACGCCAGAAATTGAGCTGCAAGGCCTTGCGGAAGAATTTGCGGCCCTTGCCCGGCGGATCGCCCGCCTGGAAGCCCTCGGCGTCTTTCCATCGGTAGGCGTTGGTGAGCCCACCCACGTAGATACTCAGAAAGTCGATCTCGGGGTCAACGTCTTCCCAGATCGCCACGCCCCACAGCCCGCCCTGCATCCGACCGCTTTCGGGCTCGAGCATCTGCTCGGCCATCTCCACGCTGTTCAACAGCTCGCCGCCTGAGAACTCGCGGCGGCTAATCACCGGCATCGCGGCCGGCACCAGGCGATCGAGATACTCTTTGCGGACGCGATTGCCCTGACGGTCGAGGTCTTGGCTGGCGAGCGCAAACTGGGGGATGAAGCGTCGCGGCCCAGCCTCGGCACTCACCGCCAGATAGCGGCCGTCGTCCTGCTGTTCGGGGCCGAGCGTCACGCCCGTGTTCCGCACGCGATAGACCATGTACCAAATAAGCTTGCGCTGCATCTTGCCCGACGGCTGTGGAACATCGACATACACCATCCTGAGCGGCTTGAACGAAAGCTGCAAACACCACGCGTCGCGGCGGAACACCACGTTGTGGGCCATTTCAAAGAGGGTACGGCTCTTAGTGTTCAGATTGGGCTCGCGGGCCAGCGAGGCATCGGTGCGTAGCTCCACCACGTCGTGTACTCCGTACGTGTCCTCCGGATCAATCTCGGGATCGATAGTCGTCAGCACGCCCGAGGCAAACTGCGGCGCGGCCGACTCTGCAGCCTCCTGGGCCACGGCAACACCGGCGGCAACAAACAGAACCGCTGCCAACAGACAGCTCCAACAGCGGATTGGGGAAACACAAACAAGGCGATACATGGAGGATCTCGGTCAGGCGGGACGGGCAAGAATGGCTCTCTGCAGTATAAATGCCCCGGCAGGCGTCGGCAAACAATTCACCCCCCCAGGGCCGCTACATCTGGCATAGCCCCTACAGGAGTGGCTCCGTGAGGACGCAAGCGGGGGGAAATCCTCACCGATTTAACAGGGTCCGCACCGCCGGCAGCAGTTCGCGATACAGATCGTGCCGGGCCGTGTGGCCGGTGCTGTCGTAGCGCAGGGCGAAATCTTGATCCACGAGCTGCAGGCCCGGGATCATCTGGTAGGAAGCCTGGCTTGCCATCGCCGGCGAACCGGCCAGGACGATTTGGTTGCGGCGGCGATCCATGCCGAAGTGGGCGGCCCAGGCGCGGGCGTCGTCGACCGTTGGGGCCTGCATGTCGAAGTCGAACAGCAGCAGATGCACCTGCACGATCCGCGGGTCCGACAGGTCGAAGCCGCCGTAGCTGCGAGCTGCCTCGTCGATCGACGGCAGGCCGGGCTGCGGCACGATGCCATGGAAACCGCCCCGCCGGTGCCCCCCGCAAAACGCCTGACATGCCTTACACGGCATGCCGATCGGCTCGATCAGAATGATCTTGCCCCGGAAGTCGGAAAGCCGCGTGAGGCGGCCTTCCTGGTCGTACAACTTGAGATCGGGGTACGCCTCACCCAACTGCGGCGGCCAATCGAAATCGGGTCGCGATGCGCCGATCGGTTCAGCAAATCGCAAATCGTTGCGGAACTGATATGTCAATGCCGCAATGGTGAGCACAATCACCGGCGTCAGGAAAATCGATTTCATGCGAGCGTTCCAACAGGTGAGCTAATGGCCAACTCTTCAAGTGTAGCTCACCACTGAAAAACACCGGCCCCATGCACCTGCTGGGGATTGAGGCGCACGGGGCTCGATGATTACCGGCTTTGCTGGACGCTAGGGCTGGCTTCAGACCGAGTTGTCTTCGGCTGCTGGTTCCGTCGACTGAGCGCCTTCAAGCTCTGGCGGCGGTCGCCGCGGGCGATCGGAACGACCGGACCCATCGCGTCGGCCACCCTCGGGTGGTCCCCGACGCAAACCTCGCGGCCCGCCGTGGCCCATCCGCTCGCGAATGGCCTCGGATAATTGTTTGAACTCCTCGCGGCTGAGTTGATCGTCGCCGTTTTCGTCGAATGCTCGGAACAAACGTTCGGGATTCGGCTGACCCATCTGCTCAGGTCCACGACCTTCGGGACCTCGTCGACCTTCCGGACGTCGACCTTCCGGACCCCGTCGGCTCCGCTCGGCGCGTTCACCGCCCGGGCCACGGAAGCCGCGTTCACCTTCTCTGCCCCGGAAGCCGCGCTGACCGTCTCGCTGCGGCGGCGGGCCGGGGTTTTGCAGTGGCCGAAAACGATCGCGATCGCCACGTTCTCCCGGGGGACCTCGCCGCTCTCCACCCTGGCCGCGCTGACGACCCTGCGGGCCACCCGCGCCACGACGTTCGCGCATCTCACGCATCGTTTTCGTGAGCTTCATGAATTCCTCGCGACTGAGCTGGTTGTCGCCGTTTGCGTCGAATCGTTCAAACAGTCGCATTGGGTCGGGCGGGCCCTCGGGACGTCCTTCTCGGCCCTGAGGCCCACGGCCGCCGCGCCCTGCTTGGCCGCCCTTGGCACCCTTGGCACCGCGTTTGGCGCGGGCTTTGGCTCGCTCTTCCTCGCTGAGCTTTCCGTCTCCGTCGGCGTCGAACTGTTCGATCATGCGTTGCCGCATCTTGGCTCGATCGGGTTTTTCGTTGGTTGCATCTTGGGCAGTCGCTGCCGCTGGCAAGAGCAAGGCTGCCGCCACCAGAGTCAGTAGGTGGGAGATGTTTCGCATGGCTATTTCTCACTGGGGTGGAGGTGGTGAATCCCGTGCTTCTACAGGAAGAAACACCGCAAACGGGCTCAGGTTTCGCTGGAAACGCCAATTGGCGCCTTTTTTCACCTTCCACGGGACCGACCATCGCTATCGCCTCTGGCGGCGATTGCCCTATTAATGCCTGCGCCGCCAATGAACCGAGGGCGCCCAACGGAAGCCCGGATTTCGCCAGGAAATGCTGGGTAGCAGGGTTCAATCGTCGCGCAATCATCAATAAAATATGGCCTCTCTGGCAACTTCGTCCGCTTTGGCTGAAACAGGCTCCATGGAACATCCGTCGTTATACTTGGCCGGCATTCTGGCGCTGGGGATCGCCGCCCAGTGGATCTCCTGGCGGTGTCGGCTGCCGGCGATCGTGCTGCTGCTGCTGTTCGGCGTGATGCTGGGCAAATGGGGCCCGGAGACTGGCGTTGAAGCTAACGAAGACATCTTCTTCGCGGTGGTCTCGCTAGCAGTTGGCATCATCCTGTTCGAGGGCGGGTTGAGTCTCAACTTTCGTGAAATCGTCAGCACCCGTGGCGTCGTGTTTCGACTGGTCACCGCGGGCCTGGTGGTAACGTGGGCGATCACCGCCTGGCTGGCCCACGTGGTGGCGGGATTCTCGCCCACCATGTCGGTGCTGTTGGGAGCCCTGCTCACCGTTAGTGGTCCGACGGTTGTCTTGCCGCTTCTGCGGCATGTGCAGCCCGTCCGCCGCATCGGCTCGCTGGCCAAGTGGGAAGGAATTGTCAACGATCCCATCGGAGCGGTGGCGGCCGCGCTGGTGTTCGAGGTAATTCTTCACGACGATTCGGGGGGAATGGCCAGTGGGTGGCTGCTCGGATGGGTCGACACGCTGTTCTATTCCATCTTGCTCAGCGCCGTCAGCGGGTGGCTGCTGCTGGTGATGCTGCGGCGTTATTGGGTGCCCGACTTCCTGCAGAACCCGGTCATCCTGGCTTGGGTGCTGTTGGTGTTCGCGGTGTCGAATCAGTTGGCGCCCGAGTCGGGGCTGGTGACCGTGACGCTCCTGGGCGTGATCCTGGCCAACCAACGCGGCGTCGCCGTCAGGCACATCGTCGAGTTCAAAGAGAACCTACGGGTGCTGCTGATCTCGACGCTGTTCATCGTGCTCGCCTCTCGGCTGGAAATCAACATGGAGGCGCTCAGCACACTCGGCTGGGGAAGCGTGGCGTTTGTCGTGCTGTTGATGGTGGTCGTGCGGCCGGCCGCGGTGATTGTGGCCACGCTTGGCAGCAAGCTGCCCTGGCAGGAACGCGCGTTTCTGGCCTGGATTCACCCAAGGGGGATCGTCGCCGCGGCAGTCAGCTCGCTGTTCGCCATGAATATCGCCCGGGCAACCGGCTTGGCCAACGCCGAGGTGCTGCTGGCCGAGGCCGATCGGTTTGAACTGGTCACGTTTCTGGTGATCGTCGTCACGGTGACGGTCTACGGGCTAACGCTTGCGCCGCTGGCTCGCTGGCTCGGTCTGTCGGGCGAAAACCCTCAAGGAATTTTGTTCGCCGGAGCTTCGCCTGCGGTGCGCGAAATCGCTCGAGCCGTACAGGAGGAAGGTTTTCCTGTCTTGCTCGTGGACACGAATCCCAGGAACAACTCGTCGGCTCGCATGGCAGGGCTCCCGGTCGCCTACGCCAGCATCGGCAGCGAATATGTGCAGGAGGAAATCGACCTGGGCGGCATCGGTCGGCTCCTCTCCATGACGCCCAACGACGAGGTAAACACCCTGGCCGCGATGGGTTTTTCCGAACGCTTTGGCCGGGCCGAGGTCTATCAAGTGGCCGTCTCCGAAACGTCCAGCGACCGGACCGAACACGTCGGTGCCTACCGCCGTGGGCGAACCGTCTTCGACCGGCCGACGACCATCGAGCAACTGGAAGAGCGGTTTGCCGCGGGAGCACGGGTCAAGAAAACCGCGCTCACGGCCGATTTTACGTACGACGACTTTCTCAAACGCTATGGCGAGTCCACTCTGGTGCTGTTCCGCACCGACGCCACGGGCAAGAAACTGCTGGTGGCCACCGAGGAAAGCGAAACCAGCCCTCGGCCTGGGCAGAAGGTGTTTGCGCTGGTCGACGAGGCGGCGGACAATTCAACTGCGTAAGGAGCCACCCAGCCGTATTGCCACGCAATACAAGACGCGGAGGGGGATGGTCTCACGCAGAGTCGCAGTGGGCGCGGAGAGCAAGTGCAGGGCAGCTGCCGCACCTGACATTTGCCTACTGATTCTTGTTTCTCTCGTTAATCCGGTGATCCGGCGGTTGTCGGCCTTTGTCGAAAAAAAAGATCGGGCAGGAAAGCAATGTCGCAAGAGCGTCAAGTAATCCCATTGCGATATAGTCCATCGCTGTAGTTTGATCTTCGTCATCGTTCTTTGATGTGATGCTGTCTAAAGTTTCGGAGTCGATAAACAGACCGTTGCAGATGCGGCAGCCCTGAAAGGCGTGGTGTTTAACAATAACCTTCACGAGAAGCGAGTCCGAGCACCGCGAGCAGTGGAGAGTCGTCGAAGGGCATTCCTGGTCGGTCGGAATTGACCACGAGCAACGGCGACTCTGTTCATCTTCCGCCAGCTTGGTCACCTCACCGGCGTCGAGCCACACACCGTTACAACTATCGCAGACATCTAATTGAGGGTGTCCGGGAATTCATTTTAACGAGTAGCCCTATAAAACAAGTGATTAAGCGTGTTGTTGCTAGCAGTCGATCCTGGAACGTATCGGGTCCGTTTCAGCAAATGCTTGCATAGCAGTTTCAGCAGTTTTTAATTCCCGGACACCCTCATCTAATTCGATGCCGCGCTCGACACAGACACGCATTTCGCAACGGCATGAAGGGCAGGCGATCATTTCCCATCTCGGTTTGCTAAACGGGTCGGTATGGCCGTCACCGTCCATCAAGGTCACGGCAAGACGTCGTGGCTGTATATCGTATCAGAACGTAAGAGGATTGCACTACTGCTGAGGTGACTCTGCCGGCCTCAGCCGCCAGCGAAGTTGGAACGGTTCGTAAGTGGCCAGTAATTCGTCCGTGTTCTGACACTCGCACACCGGTACAACGTGACCCGCCGCTTCGATCTCCAGCTCCGGCACATCGAACCGCCAGGGGTCGACGGTCACGGTGCCACATTCAGATCGGTCGGCTGCGATGCGCGTGTCGAGCAGTTGGGCGGGGCCAATGTGATAACCCTCGGGCCACTGCAAGACTTCTTCGCCGCCGCAGGGGCAGACGGAGCAGATCCATAGGCTCATTACGTCGAACGCACGCAGCCAGAGCAGGGCTTCCTCGGCCAGCGGCTGCGAGTGCAGCGCGGGATTGAGCGACTGCCACGCGGCCAACCACGCGGCTCGCTGGCTGGCTGTGCTGGCGAGCCATTCGGCAGACTCGGCCGGATCGAGATCGCTCTCCGAGGATTCCAACAGCACAGCAAAATGCCCTGCCACGGCCCAAGCCGCTAGCGGGCCGATCTCGGCCGCGCTCTGGATCGAGCCTTTCCAATTCGCGAGCGTCTCGTTGAGCGGCAGTTCGCGGAACGACAGCGGACGGCGCAGCGCCGGATCGAGCCCGGGGCGAGTCTCCCAGTCGGCCCAGCCGTCGTCGTGCCGGGCGATGGCCTGCAGCAGCTCGCGACGCACCGATTCAACCTCGGTTATCGCCGTGCCGGCAAGCGATGCTTGGCCAAAATGGTCCAAACATCTTTCCGCCAACACGGCGCTCAACCGCGCATGTTCGACCTGCGAGACGAGCAGCCACAGGGCCGCTCCGTCACCAAGGTCGATGTCTCTGCGAATCATGACGAAACCGCAGTTTATGGCAGTCTAAACCGGCACGTAGAAGCTGGCGAACTTGTCGATCGAGACGGGCTTGATCTTGTCGGCGTGGCCGGCCTGACCGAAGGCGGTCATGCGATCGATGCAGACCTGCTTCATCGCCGCACGGGCCGGCTTCAGGTAGTCGCGAGGATCGAACTTGTCGGGCGACTCGACAAAGACCTTGCGAATGGCGCCGGTGATGGCCAGGCGATTGTCGGTGTCGACGTTCACCTTACGCACACCGTGCTTGATGCCGCGTTGGATTTGGTCGACCGGCACGCCCCACGTCTGCTTCAGCTTGCCACCGAATTGGTTGATGATGTCCTGCAATTCCTGGGGAACGCTGCTGGAACCGTGCATCACCAAATGGCAATTGGGCAGTCGGCGGTGGATCTCCTCGATCCGCTCCATGTCCAAGACTTCACCGGTGGGCTTGCTGGTGAACTTGTAAGCACCGTGGCTAGTGCCGATGGCGACCGCCAATGCGTCGACGTCCGTATCCGCAACAAAACGTTCAGCCTCATCAGGATCGGTCAGCAATTG
>CAXMSB010000233.1:0-3354 GCA_964195615.1 uncultured Granulosicoccus sp.
CCGGTTGGCTTGAGTGACGCCGTTCGATGGTCACCCAATCGCGGTAGCCATGTTCTTCGAGCTGGCCCACCAGAGCGGGGAAATCAACCGAGCCCCGGCCCAGTTCCACTTCGGTGCTGCCCCCGCCGGCCAGATCGCGCACCGCGTCGACGGCGTGGACGTGGGCAATGTGTTGACCCACCACTGAAACAAACTTCTGGGGCGAAATCCCGTGGGTGATGAGCTGCCCCGGGTGCAGGTCGAGGCCCAGCGATCCCTCGGGCAACGTGGCCAGGAAATCGGCCAGAAGCTGGGGACCGGTGTCGCCAGCCTGGGCGGCGAGGCGGACTCCCAACCGATGGCTGTGCGACGCGAGCGTGGCAAGCACGTCGGCCAGCGTCGCCCGCTGCGGGTCGTCAGCGGGTTCTGTGAGGCTGCCCAGCGTACAGATGAGCACTCTTGCCCCCAACTGCGAGGCGAACCGCATCGCTCCGATCGAGGCCTCTACGCGACGCTGAAGATCGTCGCTCGAAGCGAGTCCCCGTCGCGTGGGAAAAGCCACCGCGCCAACCCGCAAATTCAGATCATCCAGCATTTTCCGCAGCTGACGGAGGCCCGTGTCGGATAACTCCGCGGGACGAAGCTCTCGACGGGCGTCAATTTGCACCCCTTCGCACCCCATTTGCGCCACGGTATGCAATGCTTTCTTGAAGGGTTGCGCCAAGCAGGCAGTCTGTGCCGCGATCCTAAAACCAATCACCAAAAAACCTTTCTATCAGTTGCCAGGCCTGGGGCCGGGGGGGCTGATGTGTTGCCATGTCGCTTGCACCCTTGCTAATGATTCTAGCCGTAATCTCCTCGCCGGCCAGTAAGGGCCGGCACGTCGACGCCGTGGAGATTTTCTCCTACGATTTCGACCCGGCGGCGAAGATCGACGTGAACTACGATCTGTGGCCCGACCTGTGGCGGCGCGAGATTGGCCTCGGCAGACCCCACTATGTCCAAGCACAGCTGGAAAACGACGAAACGGCCACGAAGAAACGCTGTTTGACGGTCCGACTCAACGGCGGCGGCGCCCTGATCATGAGCCCTGATGTGGGCGTCTCCAGCAAGTTCAGCTACGTGGTCGACTCGCGTCTGAAAGTGTCCGAGCTGAAACATGGCCGGGTCCAACTCCGCATCGATTTCTGTGACGAACAGCTAAACGTCCTGGAATCGGTCACCAGCGAGTGGATCAAGAACACCGACGGGTGGGTCAACGTACAAATCGGTCCGATCAGTATCAGCCACCCCGACGTCGAGCGGGCGCAGCTTACACTCGACGTCGAGCGGGGAGAACGTGTCGATCTGAAAGCGGTTGTTTCGCTGGACGACATCTGGTTCGCACGGTTGCCCCGCATGGCGGTTCACACCAATAGCCCGTTCAACGTCTACACTGACTCGCGGGACGTGACGGTCACTTGCGATCTGTCTGGCATTCGGGAACAAGATCCCGACATCCGCTTCGAACTACTGGACGCCAGTAGCCATCGTCTGAAGGACGACACCGTACAACTCGATGGCCGGCTGATTACCGAACAGTTGAGTAAGGCATCAGAAATCATCAGTTCGACCGTGGAGCAACCGAAGGGTTACGCCGGCACCACACAGTGGAAGCTGCCGGACCTGGAGTATGGATTCTACCGCGTGCGGGTGTCGATGCAGACAGTGCGGGGCACGCTGAAGAGCCATGTGATCTCGATCGCGGTTGTGCCGCCCCTGAATCGAAACAACCAGGGGGAATTCGGCTGGTCGTTGGCCGGAGATCACATCCCGCTTTCGTTCGACAACCTGCAGGAACTGTTGTCCCGCGTCGCGGTGAACTGGGTCAAACTGCCGGTCTGGTATGGCGAATCAACGCCGGAACGTGGCGATGAACTGGTGCAATTTACCGAGCGTTTGGCGGCAAAAGACATTGAAGTGGTGGGGGTACTTGATCGCCCGCCCGAGGACCTCGAGCTAACCCGCCGGCTTACGGAAGACATTTCCATCGCCGATCTGCTCTCGGGCGAGGACCCCACGACGTGGCTTCCTTCGCTCGATGCGGTGTTGACGCGACTCTCGCTGCGGGTGCGCTGGTGGCAATTGGGGGTCGACCACGACACGAGCTTTTCGGACTTTCGCAGTCTGGAAAAGGAAATCGAGAAGCTGCGCGAGCACATGTTCCGCTTCGGACAAGATGTCAACCTGGGGATCGGTTGGCCCTGGACCAAAATGGTTCCGGACACGGCTCGGGCTTCTTGGGAATTCCAACAGCTCTCGACCACGCCGCCGTTCACGCGTAGGGAAATTGCCGAATACTTGAAGCTGCCAAAGCGTAGGGGCGTCGCTCGTTGGATCCTCATCGATCCGCTCGACCGCGACCATTACGACCTGACGACTCGCACGCGCGACCTGGTCGAACAAATGCTAGCCGCCAAGATCCACGGCGCCGACGGAATCTTCGTCGCCAAGCCGTTCGACGACACGAGAGGCATTATGACCGATGCGGGCACCCCGGGCGAACTGCTGTTGCCTTGGCGAACCACCTCCGCATTGTTGAGCGGCGCCGAGTATCTGGGCACGATACGCATGCCCGGCGGCAGCGAAAACCGCGTCTTCGAAGCAAAGAACGGCGAAGTCTTGATGGTTGTCTGGAATCGAATCCGCACGCGGGAAACCATGTACCTGGGCGAAGACGTCCGCGTAGTCGACGTCTGGGGACGCCAAGAAACTCCCCAGCAGGAAGAGCATCGACAAGTTATCGAGGTTTCCAACCTCCCGCAATTCATTCTGGGATTGGAACCCCACGTGGCTCGCTGGCGAATGAGTACTCGCATCACCGAGCCGAACGTCCCCTGCGTTTTTGGCTCCAGCCATGCCAATCGCATCAAGATCGCCAGTCCCTTTGAACAAGGGGCCGGGGGAATCGTCCATTTGGTCGGCCCCGAAGGTTGGCAGATCCTACCCAACCGAGTCGACTTCAAGCTCTCCAACGGCGAGAGTGCTCGGCCGCCCTTCCAGATCGTCCTACCCTTCAATGCGGTGGTCGGCGTCGCCAAGATTCGCGCCGACTTCGACTTCACCGCCGACAGGCAGTACGTGTTCAGCGTCTACCGAGAAGTCACCGTCGGCGACAAGGACATCGACCTGGAACTGCACACGCGTCTGGATGAAAATGGCACGCTGGTGGTCGAGCAACGAATGATCAACTACGCCAAGGAGCCGGTCGATTTCAAGTGTTTGCTCAACAATGCTGTCAACAGACGACAACAGAGAATGCAGGTCTACCGTCTGAGCAACAGCTCCGACATCAAGACCTACAAATACCCGAACGGGATGGACATGATCGGCAGC
>CAXMSB010000234.1:0-7330 GCA_964195615.1 uncultured Granulosicoccus sp.
CCCCGAAGGGCATAGTGCTCCGACCGCTTGTAAGCGCATGGTTTCAGGTTCACATTCCTCCCCTAACAGGGGTTCTTCTCATCTTTCAGTCGCCATACTGAGTTCGCTATCGGTCATCAGGGAGTATTTAGCCTTACGGGATGGTCCCCGCTGGTTCAGTCCGGGTTCCACGTGACCGGACCTACTCAGGTACCTTTCGGGAGATTGCTAACTTTCGCTTACGGGACTGTCACCCTCTGTGGTTGTCCTTTCCAGAACATTCTGCTAGTCGGCAATTTTGTGACTCCCATGTGAAAGGCCCTACAACCCCGCAGGGGAAACCCCCGCGGTTTGGGCTGTTTCGCGTTCGCTCGCCGCTACTTACGAAATCGATTTTTCTTTCTACTCCTGTGGTTACTTAGATGTTTCAGTTCACCACGTTCGCCACGCACAGCTATGTATTTACTATGCGTCAATTCGGGAATCTCGGGATCAATACTTGTTTGTCAGCTCCCCCGAGCTTTTCGCAGACTTCCACGCCCTTCATCGCCTCCTGATGCCAAGACATCCCCCATGCGCCCTTCATAGCTTGGCCACATTTATCCAAGGCTCTCACGTTGAGAACTCTGCACAAATGCTGCTACGAATCCTAGTCCGTACTGCGCCCCGTGCTAAGGCTGTGTGCCAAAGCACGTCGCTGGTGCGTCTAGGTATTTAAAAGCAACGCTTGTTCGATCCTTGTAATCTAAGGACAAAGGAAATACTCACGAGCCCGTGTGGCGACCCTCTGCAAAAAGGCCGCGCAGCTCGCAAGAATTCATATGTCACTCTTGCTCTATACACCAAATTGTCAAAGATCCGTTGATCGGCCTGCCAGCAGAGACTGGCCTCACCGATCACGACCGCCAGGGGCCGTCCCCACCAATAGGTGGGAATCCTAAATGTTAGCGACTTTTCCTGTCCTGTCAAAGGGGGTTTCCCAGATAGGGAGCAGAAAAAACTGCTAGCCAAGGAGGCCGCATTCTAGGCACCCCCGCATGAGGCACAAGAGCTAATCCTTGGGGGGAACCGAGAGGACCGGCTCCTCGGACAGCTTCCCCTGGCGGTTGTGCCAAAAGAAGGGTCTGGGCAGGCCGAGAAGGGGCCACATTAGCCGTCGGACCGCCCCTCAAAGAAGCGGCGAGCCCATATGCAGAACCAGCCGTTGGCGAATGCGGTCCCCGCAATCATCACCAAGTTCAACCAAACGGTCAGGGAATCGGCGATACTCCGTGTAAACAGAGTGTGGAAACCATGCATGAACTGTCCGCCGATACCGGTCCACATTGAGGAGACGACCAGTAAAGCGCCAATGCAGAACGCCCGCTGATCGCCCCGGCCGAATACCAGGCCCGTCACGAGCCACCCCGTTGCCACAAACCAGACGGCTCCGACCAACAGCAGGCTGAGCGCCGCCGGCAACAGAGACACGAGGGCGCACCAGAAGGCGAAGCACGTGGTCGCGATCAGAAGCGTCCGCAGGCTGAATCGCACGGGTATCCCGGGCAGTGGCGCTGGAGAAGTCGCTTCACGCGGGGGCGGCGTTGGCGTGGGAGAGTCGGTGCTCATTGTCGAGTCGGCCACAGCTTGAGAGAGGAACGAACGCCTCTCATCCTATCAGGATCGGCTGCGACAGGGCAATCGCCCGACTGGGCAATCAGCGACTGATCGTCTGGTCAGGCGACGGGAGCAGTCTGGTCGCTCTTGCCGACCGCTTCGGCTCGTGCTCGCTCGATCATTCGCTCGGCGTCGTCGCCAGGCTCAACGCCGCAGACGCCAATATCCAATTGCAGCTGAATCTCTTTGTCACCCAGTGGAATGGCACAGCTAGAAATAGCCGTCTGAATCCGGGCGGCAACCACTTTGCCCTCGCGGCCAGAACTGCCGGGCAGCATGATGGCGAACTCGCCCGGCTTGATCTTGGCCAACAGGTCCATGTCGCGTAGCGAAGTGCGAATAAACCGGGCTACCGACTGAAGCAGCAACTGGCCGACGGCGTTGCCAAATTCCTTCTCAAGACCGGCATAGTTCTTTACGGCGATGTACATGGATGCGAGCGTGACGCCGAAGCGATGGCACTCGGCAACCCGGCGCTGAAGTTCGTGCGTGTAGGAATCGCGATCTGGCAGCAAGTCCGCGGAGTCCACCGATACTTCTACTTCTGCCGAAGATGGCTGTTCGGGAGCTTGGGCGGGCTTCTCCTCGGGAGCCGCCGCTAGGTCCATCGGCAAGAAACCGTCTCCGTCGTGCCAATGTCCGCAATTGCGTCCCGCTTCCTTGGAGAAGTAGACGCCAGCGTCCGCTCGACCGATGAGTTTCACCGCGTCTTCTCCCCTGCTGGCCTCCGCCAGACCAACGCTCACATTGACGCTGAGCTCTTTTCCTTCGAACTTGACGACCATCGATTCAATCGCTTTGCGAATCCGCTCCGCGGCCACACGTGCGTCGCCGATGGGGGTGCTGGGCATTACCAGCCCGAATTCTTCGCCCCCGTATCGGCAGGCGAAGTCGCCAAATTTCACCACTTGCTGAAGCGTTTTGCCCACGCTGCGCAATACTTCGTCGCCCGCTTGATGGCCGTGAGCATCGTTAAATTTCTTGAAATGGTCGACGTCCATCAGCAGCAAGCTGAAGGGGACCTGCTTGCTGCTGCACAACGCGATGCTCTGCTCCAGGGCGTCGTCGAACGCGCGACGATTGGCCAGATTAGTCAGCGCGTCGGTACGGGCCTCGAACAGCTGTGTCTTGATCTCCTCGGCCTGTGCTTGAATCTTCTGCTCGGCCTCAGCCAGCCGAGACTGCAGCTTTTCGTTTGCGGACAGAATCTTGGAGACGGCGCCGGTGACGGCCGCGTTTGCCTCGGGAGACTCGGCGTCGACGGCTCCCAGTTCGTTAGAGATGCCCGACACCATTGTGCAGTGGTGTCCCACATCGGAAGCCACGTTCTTGGCCAAGTCGCGCATCTGCTGGGCAGCCATGTTCGATCGGGCCGCCTCGTTGGCCTTGTTCTCCATCTCGCGCTTCGAGTCGCCGCCGTAGTGCGTCGACGAAAACTTGACGTACCAGATCGCGGAATAGAATCCGACGAACATCGCGATCAACGCGAGTCCGGCATCAATCAGAACGTTATCCAGTGCCACGCCTAGTGGAAGCAACATGATCGGTCTCTCAATGTACAGGTAGCCCTAACGGGCTCGAAAAACTGTGGGGCAATAAACCCATTCCTTCGGGATTACTTATGCCAAACCATAGGTTCCGACCGGACAATGTCAAAACGGTCTTGACACGCTTTTCAGAGACTTCATCCGAACCCTGCGGACACTACCTACTGGGGATAACCACAGTATGTTGCGGTTCAGGTGTGTGTATTGATTGTACCGAATACACGGCTCATTCGCCCGAGTTGAAAGAGCAGTCAACCACCTCATGATCGTCACAAATGCGAGAAGCAGATGGTCCGGTCGCTTGGTTCCTTCAAGAAACTTTCCGTCTGCTTCCACAGCTTTCAGCCCAAGGAGGGGGAATGGCGAGACGGTCGCGTCCATGACGTCGGTTCCACACCCCCCTATTGCTGGCTCTGAGCTGCTCTGTTTTAATGCCCGGGTTGGCTCTGCTTATCTCTTTCGCGGCCCATCGGCAGGAGAAACTGATGCCTCATCTCTTGGCACTCGACCAGGGCACGACCTCTTCGCGGGCGATTGTGTTCGATCAATCGGGGCAAATCGTTGCTCTCAAGCAGCAGGAGTTCGGCCAGCATTATCCGCAGCCGGGTTGGGTCGAGCACGATCCCGAGGAGATTTGGGCCTCGCAACTGGCCGTCGCCGCTGGGGCAATTGAGGCAGCCGGCCTGCGGGCGACCGACATCGCCGGGCTGGGAATCACCAACCAGCGCGAAACGGTGGTCGCCTGGGACCGGGTCACGGGCGCGCCGCTGCATCGGGCGATCGTCTGGCAGGACCGCCGCACGGCGAGCGTCTGCGAGGGGCTGCGCGCCGAGGGACGCGAGCCGATGGTCCTCGGCAAGACGGGGCTACTGCTGGATCCCTACTTCAGTGCGACGAAGCTCGCTTGGCTACTGGAAAACGTCCCCGACGTACGGCAGGCGGCCAGCGAGGGTCGGCTCGCGTGTGGAACCATCGACGCGTGGCTGGTTTACCGACTTACCGGCGGCGCGCTGCACGTGACCGACGCTTCGAATGCGTCGCGCACCCAGTTGATGGACATCCACACCGGCGATTGGGATGACGAGCTGCTCGACTGTTTCGGCGTGCCGCGCGGCGTGCTGCCCGAGATCCGTGCTTCGAGCGAAATCTACGGCCAAGTCCATGGCGATCTGCCGCTGGCGGGCATTCCGATCGCGGGAATCGCCGGCGATCAACAGGCCGCCCTGTTCGGCCAAGCCTGCTTCGAGCCGGGCGCGGCGAAGAATACCTACGGAACCGGCTGTTTCATGCTGATGAACACGGCGGAGAAGGCGACCCTCTCAAAGCACAAGCTGCTCACCACGATCGCCTGGCGGCTCGACGGGCAGACGGAGTACGCGCTGGAGGGCAGCGTGTTCATGGGCGGCGCGGTGGTGGGATGGCTCCGCGACGGGTTGGGAATCATCAAGAGCTCGTCGGACGTGGAATCGCTGGCCAACTCAGTGGCCGACACCGACGGAGTGTTTCTGGTGCCCGCGTTCACCGGTTTGGGCGCGCCCCACTGGGACCCGCTCGCCCGGGGCACGATCGTCGGCATCACACAAGGCACCACCGCCGCACACCTGGCTCGCGCGGCGCTGGAGAGCATCGCCCTGCAGGTGGCCGACCTTCTAGAGGCGATGCACGGCGACTCGGCAGCCGACGTGCCACAGCTCAGGGTCGACGGCGGCGCGAGCGTCAATAACACCCTGATGCAATGCCAAGCCGATCTCCTGCAGACGCCGGTCGTGCGCCCCGAGATTACCGAGACAACTGCTTTGGGGGCAGCCTACCTGGCCGGTCTGGCCACGGACGTTTGGCCCAACCGAGATACGGTCGCGAGCCAGTGGCGCGCCGAGCGACAATTTGAGCCACAGATGTCGGCCGACCAAGCCGAGGCGAAGCGAGCACGTTGGCGGCGCGCCGTGGCGCGGGCAACCGACTGGGATCGCGAGGATTGAACACGCCCATGCCCGACAGCAACCAGTTCCGCCGCGAAGAGCAGCTACGACGCCTGGCCGAGGTGGACGACTTCGACATGGTCGTGGTGGGCGGTGGCGCGACCGGAGCTGGCGTCGCCGTGGACGCCGCCGCGCGAGGCTATCGGGTCGCGCTGTGCGAGCAGCACGACTTCGGCAAGGGAACCTCCAGCCGCAGCACCAAATTGATCCATGGCGGCGTCCGCTATCTCCAGCAGGGCAACGTGAGCCTGGTTCGCGACTCGCTCCGCGAGCGGGGTCGGCTGCGAAAGAATGCGTCGCATCTGGTCCATCCGCTGCCGGTGATTGTGCCGCTGTATGCCTGGTGGGAGCCGGCGTACTATTGGCTGGGGCTCAAGGTGTACGACCTGCTTGCCGGACGCTGGGGGATCGGTCGATCGGCGCGGCTTTCCCGAGACGAAGCCCTGGCCGAGCTGCCGACGCTGCAGTCCGACGGACTCCGCGGCGGTATTCTGTACTACGACGCGGCGTTCGACGACACTCGGCTACTGTTGAACCTGATTCAGACGGCGGTCGAACAAGGCGCCGTTTGCGTCAACTACCTCCAGGTGACGGACCTCGTGCGTTCAGGCGATCGGGTGGCCGGCGTCAGAACGACCGACCTCGAGACGGGCGAACAGTTTGAAATAAAGGCCAGGGTGGTGGTCAACGCCGCCGGGCCGTTCAGTGATCAGGTCCGCCGGCTCGACGACCCACAAGCTGCCGCTTGGATCGCACCCAGCCAGGGCGCGCACATCGTGCTCGCGCGACGGTTCCTGCCGAGCCAGTCGTCACTGATCGTTCCCAAAACGCCGGACGGTCGCGTCGTATTCGCCATCCCCTGGCACAATCACACACTGGTCGGCACGACCGACACGCCGCTCGAAGACAAGACGCCGCTGGAACCGATCGCACTGCCAGAGGAAATCGACTTCCTGCTCGAGACGGTTTCCGATTACTTGAACGAGCGGCCCCAACGGAGCGACGTGTTGTCGGTGTTCGCGGGCCTACGTCCTCTGGTAAGCAAGGAGGGTTCGCGGCACACGTCGAAACTTCAGCGCGACCACCAAGTGCGCGTGGCCGAGACGGGGCTGGTGTCGATCGTGGGTGGCAAGTGGACAACCTATCGCAAGATGGCCCAGGACTGTGTGGACGTCGCCGCCAAGTCGGTCGGCCTGCCTCGCGCCGGGTGTGCCACCGAAAGCTTGCCTGTACACGGCGCCAAGGGGACGCCGCTCGACGGTCGGCTTTCGATCTATGGCTCCGACGGCGCAGCCCTCCAACGGCTGCTCGAAGAAGACTCCGCCTACCGGGAGCCGCTCGACTCGGAGCTTCCGTACATGGTCGGCGAAGCGATCTGGGCGGTCCGCCACGAGATGGCCCGTAGCGTCGAAGACGTCCTGGCCCGGCGTTTGAGGGCGCTGATGCTCAATGCCCAGGCCGCCTTGCGCTCCGCCCCACGGGTCGCCGAGATCCTGGCCGCGGAACTGGGGCATGATCCGGCATGGGTTCTGGCCGAGATCGATCGGTTTCAGACGGTCGCCCAGGGATACTTGGCCGCGGAGAGTTGAGGAGGCGGGCGGCAGATAGAAAAAGTGGAGCCGAGGGGGCTCGAACCCCTAACCTCCGGCTTGCAAAACCACCCAGAGTTTCCCGAAAAACGCGACGTTTCTCGGTAATAACTGCATCTTACATCGCGCAATCGTCTTTGCAATCCCATTTATTTCATTGCGTTTGTTATCGAACAATAGCGGTAGTCGTTCGGAGACGAGTCGCGAGAAACTGTAAATACCGTTTCTGAGAAGAGCGGCTTTCTTCCGGGCAGTCTTCAAGAGGCCATATCGCCCTCGCGTGAGGCGTCGGAAATACGAGCCTCTGCTACCTGTTTCCCTCTGAAACAGTCATCTGATAGGTCACTTCTTGGATCGCCGGGCACTGAAACGCAATCAGAGAAGCCATGAAGCGACACTGATCACTCTCCCTGCTCTTTCTCCGCCGTTTAATTTGACTTAAGGGTTCCTCTATTAATTCCGCCGAAGCTTCCCGTTATTTTCGGGTATTTTCCCTGTGGTTTGTCGGCTACTTTGTAGCGAGCGAGTGGGAAACGAACTAACAGCCTGGGGAAGCGAGCATGCATCAGCACGGATTGTT
>CAXMSB010000235.1:0-3020 GCA_964195615.1 uncultured Granulosicoccus sp.
TGGCGTCGAGTTCGGCACGCATGCGACCTGCTCAGCTCACTTCTTCGCGGCGGGTTGCCACTTCTTGGGCAAGCCAAATACGAACACCGCGTTGCCAAGCGGCGTCTGCCAGACCGAGCTGCCACCCGCCGCCACGGCGATGAACTCCTCACCATCCAGGACAAAGGCGATCGGAGGAGCATTGACCCCCGCACCGGTATGGTACCGCCACAAGACTTTGCCGGTGTCGGCGTCGAAAGCCGAAAAATGACCATCCGACTCGCCCTGGAAAACGAGGCCTGTCGACGTCGACATCAGACCCCCAATGAGGACTTTGTCGGTCTTTCTTTGCCACTTGATCTTGCCGTTCGTGAGATCGATTGCGGAAAGATATCCGGCGGCTTGATCGTTCTGATACTTCCACATGCCGCCGAGCCGCATTCCATGAGCTGGCCCACGCAGCCCACCTTCGATTTCCTTTTCTAGCTGGTACGTGGCGGGCAAATGCAGCGCCCCGACGTATGCGACGTTCCGCTTTCGGTCCACCGAGATGGGAGACCATTCGTTGCCCCCCGCGCTCCCGGGTGCGATCACGGGACCCATTTCCTCTTTCGGCGCGAGGAACATCTGGTCCTGCGGCACAAAGCCCTCCGACATGCGGATGAACTCCCCAGTTTCGGCGTCGAGCACGAAGAGCCAACCGATCTTGCCAGCTTGCACCACGACCTTGCGGCCCTCGAGCATCGTGACCACCGGAGGCGAAGCGGGATCGCGGTCCCACAGATCGTGCGGTGAGATCTGGAAATACCAGCGAGTTTTCCCGGTGGTCGCGTCTACGGCAACAATGGAGTTCGTGAACAGATTGTCGCCCGGCCGCACCCGACCGTCGGCGTCCGGATTCGGATTGCCAACAGACGCGTAGATCAGTTTCAACTCAGGCTCATAGACGACGGGCGTCCAGATCGGGCCGCCGCCGGTTTTCCACGCATTCGGGAAGACGTCCTTTAGCGCCTTCTCCTGTTCCAGATCCCGGTACGGTAGCTTTACGCCGTAGACAGTCGTATCCGAGAACTTCCACCAACCATCGGGCGCAAGGGGGTCCGAACCGTCAGGTGCCGGAATCGAGTACCAGCGCCACACAACCTTGCCGGTGGCTTGGTCGAATGCCGTGATGTGGTGTCGCGTCGGAGACTCGCCGCCGGTAGTCCCAATCACGATGTTCGCCCCGGCGACGACCGGAGCGGAGTTGTAGCCGTAGATCCCCTTGGGGTTCTCTTCCTTGGCAACGCTGAGCACTTCCCACTTCTTTTTTCCGGTCTTGGCGTCAAGCGCAACGACGGTTGCATCTTGATTCCCCATGAAAATCATTCCTTTAGCGAAAGCCAGCCCGCGACTCACGTTCCCGCAGCACGCAGGGGCTTCACCGGTGCCATGCGCATGAAAGTCCGCAACGTCGCCCGTGAAGTAGTTACCGGGTTGTTGGTAGCTCCAAAGCTTCAGTCCCGTACGCAGATCAAAAGCATGCAGCCAGCCACTTGCCGCCGACATGTACAGCTTGCCGTCCACGACCAAGGGGCTTCCGTTCAAGCCCAGGGCCGGTGAGTCGAGTTGCAGCACACGGCGGGGCACGAGGTTCTTGACGTTCTTCTTGGTGATCTTGTGGAGCTTTGCGTGCCGCGCATTCCACTCGTTCCCGCCGTAATGGACCCAGTCGGCAGCAGCCGTCATGCCGCATCCGACTACAATCAACATTGCCGCGACCGTGCTTAGCGAGAGTCTTCGAGCCATCGGGAACTCCTTCTGCGTGGGTGCAGCCGATGGTACGCGATCTACCCCAGAACGATCACCACCAATCGTTCGACACATGCGAGCCAGCGGGCGCGAGGCTCCACTTGCATCCAGACGAGAACCAACCGGCTCTATTTACGCTCGGGTTCGTTGGCGTGAAATGGCCCGGCACACGCAGAAGCCCCCGCGCTGGTGGCTAGAACTCGGCGATCAAGCGGGTGCCGGCTTCCGGAGAGTTTTCGCCGTCGAGGTGGCGTAGGCCGAAGCCTGCCTGAATTTCAAAGTGCTCATGGACCTGCCAAGCGACCTGAGGCATCCAGCGAATGAGGTAGGCGTTGGGAAACCACTCGAAGTTTTGCTCGGTGCCGATGGCGACTCGCGGGTGAGGCTCCCAAAAGAGTGTGACGTTGAGGGAAAAGCCGGCGTAGCTCTTGCCGCGAATGTGGCTCAAGAGCGCTGGGCCGACGAGCGCCACGAGGCTGACCGGGGGTGCTAGGCGCGCCCCTATGACATAGAGAACGGTCGAAAGGAATGCTTCTTCCTCGAACTCGTACCCGACGTGCCCTTGGATACCGTGCCCGATGCTCCGGTCCGCGTTCATGCCGACCGTACCCAAAAACGCGAACTCCAACGCCTCTGCGTCAGCGTTTCGAAAATCGGCCTCGACCTCGACGGCAAAGTTGTCGACGACGGTAACCTCGACCTCGGGTGCCCAGAACACTGCCGCAGCGGAGGTGGGAACGAGCACGAGTGTGTTGATCTCGACTTCGCCCTGCTCTGCACCGAGGCCCTGCGCCAAGTCGACAACCATGGGCTCGGGGAGCTCCAACCGATCGCCGTCCGCGTGAACCACGGGCACGCCCGCTAGCGCCAGTGAACCGCAACAAAGCGCGACCGATAGTGCGAGATGCAATCTGTCGACAGACATGCGAGTTGGCATTCGCCACACCGGGGTCGAGGGCGTTCAGGAAACAGCCAGCAGATACCAGACGAACAACGCGACCATGGACAGGTCACCGACGGCTACGGGCATCGCCAACTTTCGTGCGTAGCGGCCACCGTTCAAGAGCACGAGGGTGGCAAAGGTCAGCTTCGTGAAGGACGTGAACACAAGGATCGGCAACCGGGCCTCTTCGTGATAGGCGGCATAGATCAGCAACAGCCCGGTCGCGAAAATCATCTGACCCCAGTTGCGGGTGAGCAGCTCGCCCAGCGGGCCTTCGGCCACTTCGCCGAACATCTGTTTGAACGCA
>CAXMSB010000236.1:0-7353 GCA_964195615.1 uncultured Granulosicoccus sp.
TTACGGAACAGTCATCGTGCTCAGCATCGTCTTTCAAGGATTGAATGCACTCTATTACTTTAGCCGTCGAAAGTACGTTGAAGCCTACCTGCACGACACTCCCGAAGCCTCGTCACTTCTTCGGCAGCGACGATTCAAACCTTCTCAACAGAGCACCGGCCGAGCCAGTGGCACACGGCGATTAGCGGTCAGCAACTAGCAGCTAGCCAATCCCCCCTCTGCCAAAAACGCTCTCTATAGACCGCGCTGCCGGTCGGGTAGAATCGAACGTGAAGATCCAAACTTCCCAGCGCGGCCCCTGGCCGCAACCAAAAACAGAAGAAATCAGTGTTTCAGAAGATATGAACAGGAGGCAGCAGAGGTAGCAGAGGAGACAGTTTGAAAACAAACTCTGCTGTCTCTGCTCCCTCCTGTAAAAAAATCTTCGCTTGCTGCGACGAATTTAACCGTTAGTAGCACGAAACACACGAAAGTTGGGAGACGCGTCATTCGATGGCGACTGTCGGCCATCTACCAAATTGTTATTCTGCTTTCCTTCTTGTTCTCAAGAGAAACTCTACGGATATGTTCTTTCGTGTGTTTCGTGTATTTCGTGGTAAGAAATCCGTCCTGGAAGCACGGACAACGGACCAATGGCAACAAACAACTTCCCAACCGAAATGCAAGAAGCCAAAATTGACCACCCCTCCGGCGGACGGCAAAACCGGGCAAAGAAAAAAACGAAAATCCTTTCGTCAGGACCACAACCCGTGGTGGTCCGACACCCCGGGACCACAACCCGCTGGGTCGAGACCCACCCATCCGCCGAAAACCCGGCCGAAGCGGGTCTACATCTTGTGGTCCCCGCCAAGCGACCACAATTTTCATTTCGGCCAATAATCGCACTTGCACTCTACCCAGTCGAACATTTTGGCTGTCCACACAAAGAACAACACGCATCGTTCATTCCCTGCTGAGCCGGGCTTCATTTTCAATCGTAATCTGGTAAATTATCCCGCGTCCCGCCAAGTTCCTCGCCACGAGATCGCTTGCCATGCCACGTTCGCTTTGGATTCTGGTGCTGGTGCTCATCGTTTTGCACCAGGACAATTGGTTCTGGACCGACGACCGGCTCGAATTCGGCTTTCTGCCGATCGGGCTGTTCTATCACGCCTGCATCTCGATCGCGGCGGCTGCCGTGTGGTGGTGGGCGACGATTTATTGCTGGCCGAAGGGCTTGGATAGCGACGCTCCCGAGGAGCGCTCCGCATGACGCAACTCTGGATCATCGGCGGCTATCTGGCATTGCTACTGGCATTGGGCCTCGCGGCGAGTCGCTTTTTTCGCGGCACAAGCCAAGATTACACGCTGGCAAGCCGTTCCATCGGGCCGTTTCTGCTGCTGATGTCGCTGTTCGGCACGACGATGACCGCGTTCGCCCTGGTCGGCTCGACGGGCGAAGCCTTCAAACAGGGCATCGGCGTCTACGGCATGTTGGCATCTTCCAGCGGAATCATCCATTCGCTCTGCTTCTTCGTGCTGGGCGTCAAGCTCTGGAGCCTCGGGAACAAGTATGGCTATCGCACGCAGATCCAGTTCTTCCGCGATCGATTGGAAAGCGACCGCATCGGGCTGCTGCTGTTTCCGGTGCTGGTCGGACTGGTGATTCCGTACCTGCTGATTGGCGTGATGGCCTCGGGCGGCGTGATCAACGGCGTCACTTCCGGCCGCATTGTCGAGGGGCAGGTGGTCGATCCCACGTTTGCCGAGGGGACGTTTCCTGAGTTTCTGGAGCATGGCGAGAAGGGTTTCGTCGACGGCTCGAAGGGGGGCGTGCCACGGCAGTTGGCGTCGCTGGTGATTTGTGCGGTGGTGCTCGTTTACGTCTTTTTCGGCGGGATGCGTGGCACGGCCTGGGCAAACGCGTTTCAGACGATCGTGTTCATGGTGTTGGGCATTGTTGCGTTTGTGGTGATCGCCAATCGCCTAGGCGGCCACGATTCGCTGCTGGCCAATCTGCGCGAGATCCCCAGTCACGTATCGCCTGAAAAACTGACCCGCACGGAGATCCCCAAACTAAAATTCTTCACTTATCTGCTGGTGCCGCTTTCGGTGGGGATGTTTCCTCACCTGTTCCAGCATTGGCTCACGGCCCGTAGCGCGAGCAGCTTCAAGTTGCCGGTCGTGGCACATCCGATCTTCATCATGATCGTGTGGGTCCCCTGCGTGCTGATCGGCATCTGGGCCACGAGCGATCTGCTGCAGATCCCGCCACCGGTGCGAGCGAATCCAAACATCATCCTGCCCTTCATGGTAAAACGACTGGCGGGACCCGTGCTGGGCGGTTTTCTGACCGCCGGCATTCTGGCCGCGATCATGTCGTCGCTCGACAGCCAATTCCTCTGCCTCGGCACCATGTTCTCCACTGACGTTGTCACCCACTACGCCGGCAAAGACCGTTTCAGTGATCGCCAGCAGGTGTTCCTCACCCGCGGGTTTATCGTGGCGATCGTCGGGCTCACCTACTGCTTCAGCTTGTTCGAGCCGCGCCACGTGTTTACGCTGGGGGTGTGGTGTTTCAGCGGTTTTTCCAGCCTGTTCCCGCTCGTGTTCGCGGCGTTGTATTGGCGACGGCTCACCAAGGCAGGCGCCTACGCTTCGATTCTGGCTGCGATTGGCACTTGGGGCTACTTGTTTTATCAGTCCGGCTTCGCCCACAACGAGAAGTACGCCTTGCGGTTCACGCTCAGCGATGTGACCTACGAAATGATGCCCGTGGTGGGCATGTGTTTTAGTTCGTTGGTGGCGCTGGTGGTGGTTTCGTTGGTAACCAAGCCTCCCAGTGACGATACATTAGAGAGATTCTTTCCCCCACGACCGGCGAGCTATTAGCTCGCGGCTAGGTGCCGCCTTGTGAAGATCGCTTACCTTGCTGCCGGCGCTGCGGGCATGTACTGCGGCAGTTGCCTGCACGACAATACGTTGGCCGCCAAGCTGCTCGAACTCGGCGAAGAGGTCGTGCTGGTGCCGATCTATACGCCGATCCGCACCGACGAAGCGGATGTGAGCCAGAAGCGAGTGTTCTTTGGCGGCATCAACGTCTACCTGCAGCAGAAGTGGTCTCTGTTTCGCCATACGCCGCGGTGGCTGGATCGCCTGCTCGACCACCCTGCCCTCTTGGGCTCGCTGGGCGGTCGCGCCAGCAGCGTCGACCCGGCCCAATTGGGCGATCTCACGGCATCGATGCTCCGCGGCGAAGCGGGTAACCAGAGCAAGGAACTTGAAAAACTCGTCGACTGGCTGCTCGACGAGGTGCGGCCCGACGTGGTGCATCTCTCCAATTCGATGATGCTAGGCCTGGCTCGTCAGATCGCGCAGCGGTGCGGGCCGCCGGTGGTCTGCTCGCTCTCGGGTGAAGATATCTTTCTGGAGAAACTCCAGCCGCCGCACTACGACCAAGCGCGAGAGCTGCTGCGCGAGCGGGCCGCGGACGTGAACGCCTTCGTCGCGCTGAACCACTACTTCGCCGACTACATGGCGGAATATCTGGACGTCCCCCGCGACCGAATCCACATTATCCCGCACGGCTTGAACTTGGAGGGGCACGGCCGGCGGGGGGAGAATCTGCCCGCCAAGGCGCCGCGAGTCGGCTACCTGGCCCGTGTGTGCCACGACAAAGGACTGCACCTGTTGGTCGAAGCATGCGAACGGCTGGCCCAAGACCCTCGACATTCGCAGCTCGAACTTCACGCCGCCGGATACCTGGGAACGGGCGACCGGGACTACCTGAAGAAACTTCAACAACGGGCCGCGCGGGGACCGTTGGCAGGAAAGTTCCACTATCACGGCGAGCTCGATCGAAAGGAAAAGATCGCGTTTCTGCAATCGCTCCGGGTGTTCAGCACGCCCACCGTCTACCGCGAGAGCAAGGGCCTGCCGGCGCTGGAGGCGATGGCCAACGGCGTGCCGATCGTGGTGCCCGATCACGGTTCGTTCTCCGAGCTGGTCGCCGACACGGGGGGCGGCTTGCTCTCTGAGCCCCACGATCCAACCGATCTGGCCGCCAAGATCGGCGAAGTCCTCGCGGACGCTGAAAAAGCTGACCGATTAGGCAAAGCGGGGCAGTTAGCCGTACGCGACAGATACCACGCCGAAGCCATGGCCAGGCAGACTTTGGCCCTTTACGCTCAGCTGGCCCGCTCCGCAGCCCCCTGATTCTCGCGAACAAGCGACAAAACCGGGCAGATTTGATTACAATGGATAGGTTGGCCCGTGGTTACTCCATTCGCAGGTTCGGTCTCTTCCTATGGCAATCGATCAGAAGCAAGTTGTGGTGGACGAAAGCTCCCGCACCGCCGACGAATTGCGCCGCTTGAAAGAGGATCTCGAAAAACGCGTGGCGGAGCGAACGGCCGAGCTGCGCCGCACGAACGAAATGCTCCGGGAAAGCGAATCCCGCTATCGCAACGTTGTGGAAGACCAAACCGAGTTCATCGCCCGGTGGCTGCCGGGGGGCAACTACACGTTCGTCAACGAAGCCTACTGCCGCTACGTGCGACGTCCCCGGGAGGAGCTGATCGGCTCGACGTTCATTCCCACGATTTTCGAAGAGGATCGAGACCGCGTGGAGCAAGAAATCGCCTCGCTGACGCTGGAGAATCCCTCGGTAACCAGCGAGCACCGGGTCTATCTGGCCGACGGCACGATCGGTTGGAACCAGTGGACTAATCGAGCCCTGTTCGACGAGGAGGGTCAACTGGAAGAGTATCAGTCAGTCGGCCGCGACGTGACCGACCTGAAAAGGGCGGCCGACACGATCCGCGAACGGGAAGCCCATCTGGCCCACGTCTCGCGCTTGGCGACCATGGGCGAATTGGTCGCTGGGATCGCCCACGAGGTCCATCAACCGCTGCACGCTGCCAAGACGTTCGCCGAGGCGGCCCGACGTAGCCTGGAGAGCGGGCAGCCCGAGGGCATTTCTACGGCGATGGATTGCATGAGCGAAATCTCCGAGGCGGTGTCGCGCACAGCCAAGATCATCCGCCACCTGCGGGGTTACGTAAAATCGAAGCCTCTGCAGTTCGAGTCGGTGAACCTCAACTGCGTCGTTCGCGAAGCGGCGGAAATGATCGCCTACGAAACTCGGCGTGCTCAGGTCAAGCTGCACTGGGACCTGGCCATCGATCTGCCGCTGGCGCGGGGCGATCAGGTCCAGCTCGAACAGGTCTGCGTCAACTTGCTAATGAACGCCTACGAGGCGATGATTGATACTCCTATCGAGCAGCGTGATCTGGTGATCAGCACTTCGGCCGACAACGAACACGTGAAGATGTCGTATAGCGACTCGGGTTGCGGCATCGGCTCGGTCGACACCAATCGCATGTTTGACGCTTTTTTCACCACGAAACAACGGGGCATGGGAATGGGCTTGTCGCTCTGCAAGACGATCGCCGAAGCCCATGCCGGATTGATCTGGGCCGAACCAAACACGGGCCCAGGCACAACGTTTGTCTTTGCCTTACCCCTGCCGAAGAGACGCACGATATGATGACAGAAGCAATGATTTATGTGGTCGACGACGACCAACAGGCCCGCAAGGCCGTCCAGACTCTGGTTCGAGCCATGGGAGTTCAAGCGGAGGGCTTCGAGTCCGCCGAAGAGTTTCTCAGCGGTTACGACGGCCATCGTCCCGCGTGTCTGGTGACCGACGTACGAATGTTGGGCATGAGCGGTCTGGAACTGCAGGAACGGCTCAACCAGATGGGCGTGACGATGTCGGTCGTCGTGCTGACCGCGTTTGCCAGCACACCGACGACGGTCCGTGCCATGCGCAACGGAGCGCTGACCCTCATGGAAAAGCCGTGCGACGACGACGAGCTGTGGGACGCGATTCGCACGGGTTTGGCGGCAGACGTGCATAACTACGAGCAGGAACGTCGCCGCGCCTCGATCCTGCAGAAGCTCGAATTGCTGACTCCCAAGGAACGTCAGGTTCTGACGTACATCGTTGCCGGAGATGCCAACAAAGTGGTCGCTCGCAAGCTCGACGTCAGCATTCGCACGGTCGAGAACCACCGCCACAAGATCTTCCACAAGATGAACGCCGATTCGCTGGCCGAGCTGGTGCGGATCGCGCTGGCTGCCGGAATCTCGGTGGAAACTCAGGCTTAGGCAGGCAGATCTGGGTAGGTCCGTCCGTGTGTCGGCAATGACGAACTCAGAAGGACCGAAGACGGATCATTCCGAGAGCCTGCCCTGAGTCCCTCGAAGGGTCCGCCGAGGAATCTCTGTTCCAGGCTTCTACCTGCATGGCCAGCCAGATTCCTCGGAAGACCTCGGAATGACATGAATCCCGACTCGCGACCGAGGCAGGTTCGGGGCTGTTTTTCTCGGTTTTACGGTGCGGAGAGCTCTCCCGGGCCCGGGAACTCTTGTCATCCGGCCCTGATTCGCTAGAATGCAGGGCTCGTTGTTTGTTGCGACTGTTTACCTTTGACACCCCAATACCGAAGCAAAAAATGGCCAAGCGGAAACCCAATAACAAGATTCCCAAGAAAGACCCCGTGTGCGTCGACGGCGTCCGACCCCGCCCGATGTACGTTGATTACAAGGATCTCGACTTGCTGAGCAAGTTGACCAATCGGCACGGGCGCATTGTCAGTCGACGCAAGACCGGTTGCCATGCAGCCAGCCAACATGCCGTTTCCAAGGCGATCAAGCGGGCTCGCTTCATGGCCCTGTTGCCCTACTCGGGCAACTGATTGCCTGACCCTCCGTACCCCTTCCGGGGGCACCCCTTCCCGAGGCGCTCCCTCCCGATGCATCCCCTCCAGATGCGGTCTCGATGATGGCCGAGCCTTTCCGTACGACGCGACTCGTCGAGTTCCACGATACGGATATGGCCGGGATCATGCACTTCGCGTCGTTCTTCCACTACATGGAATCGGCCGAGCATGAACTGCTCCGCACGACGGGATTCAGCATCCACTCAACATTCGAAGGCCAGACGCTGAGCTTCCCGAGGGTCGACGTCTCCTGCCAGTTCCAATCTCCCGCCTGTTGCGAGCAGGTGCTGGAGATCGCGATTCAGATTACTCGGATCGGTCGGAAGAGCGTCACCTACAGCTTCGCCATCACCCACGAAGGTCGGGAAGTGGCCAAAGGACACATGACGTGCGTCTGCTGCCGCGTCGAGCCGGACCGGCCACTTGTCTCGGTGCCCATTCCCGACGTGCTGGTCGAAAAGCTAAAGCAGTACGTCGCTTAGCGGGCGCCGAGAACCAGCAGTATCGGGTGGCCGGGGCAAAGCGCTAGCGTGCCCCGGTGCGCCGCGATTACCGGGGCACGCCCTTCGGGACTTAGCCCCGGCCACCC
>CAXMSB010000237.1:0-12637 GCA_964195615.1 uncultured Granulosicoccus sp.
TTGCTCTGCTCGCGGAAGTGTCATGGGCGCAACCAACTCCTGGCTACAACAACAAGATCCCCGAGTCGATCCTGACTCCCGACACGGTGGAGACGATGGTCGGCACCTTGGAGTTCTTTGACGGGATTCCCAACAAGAAGGCCGCCGCCGCGCTCTTTGCCAACTTGGACCTCAATCGCGGCTTGCAATCCTTTCTAAATGGAATGCCGGCATCCAATTTTGAGGCCGGACGGGCTGGGCACATTGCCCTTGGCCAGAAGAAGGCGAACCAGGTCATTATCTTTGACGGCCTTATGGACAGCAATTCGTTGTTCCTCACCGGTAATGCCGGTACGGTCTATCTCACGTCCTTTCTCGACCTGGAGAGGGACGGGCCGACGGTTGTCGAAATTCCGGGCGGAACGGGGCCGAGGATCATGGTTGATTCATTTACGCGAAACATCGTCGATATGGGCCCTCCGGGTCCGCATCATGGCAATGGCGGCAAATTCTTGATCCTGCCACCCGGCTATGACGAAGCAGACTTTGAGGGGCTTGTTCCCAAGGGCGTATACACTTTCGCAAGCTCACGCAGTTATGCGGTCTGGGTCCTGCTGCGCGGATTCCTCAAGGATGGTAAACCGGATTACTCCAGCCAATTGTTCAGAAAACGCATCAAGATCTATCCACTCAGCACAGCGGTTAATCCGCCTGAGATGGAGTTCATCGAGGGTACGGGGACGGAGTTCAACACTGTTCACTCAGCCAACTACAAGTTCTACGAAGAACTCCACGCCGTGATTGATCGCGAGCCGATCCAATTTCTTGACCCCGAACTTCGTGGTCTCTTTGCGTCCATTGGCATCCAAAAGGGCAAACCCTTTGCCCCGGACGAGCGGATGAAGAAGATTCTGATTCAAGCCGCGAAATTGGGAAATGCGACAGTACGCGCCCTTTTTTGGCACGAAAGGAATCAGGACGAATTCCTCTACGAGGGCAGCTACTGGAAGCGTGGCATGATCGGCAACTCGCATGAGTACCTCAAAGATCAAGCTCTGGGCGGGCGCGATATTGATGCAAGGGCACAGTATTTCTACATGGCGACCTTCAACTCTCCGGCCATGGTATGGAAGCTTATCGGCAAGGGATCGCAATACGCCTGGGGCTATCGGGAGAGCGATGGCAACTATTTGGACGGCGGCGAGAATTACAAGCTGAACCTGCCAGGGGATGCGCCCGCCGAAAAGTTCATGTCGGTCGTGGTCTACGATTCGCAGACCCGTTCTATGTTGCAGACCGGCCAGCCATACCCGAACAAGAACAACAAACGCGACAAGATGATCACGAACGACGACGGGTCAATTGACCTCTACTTCGGTCCCAAGGCACCCAAGGGGAAAGAAGCGAACTGGATTCAGACGGTTCCCAACAAGGGCTGGTTCTGCCTTTTGCGTCTCTATAGCCCAACCGAGGCGTGGTTCGACAAAACCTGGCGGCCGGGTGAGATCGAGTTGGTGAGATAGAAAAGAAGGGTTCAGGCGTCAGTGTTCAGATTCCAGAATTTGCACTCTCGCCCAATTCCTGCATACCTAACGGGAGATTTGAGAAGAATAGGGTAATGACAGCAGCGATGGTGGCCGTGGTGATGGTGGCCAATGTGAGTTGGGCGAAGGAGCCGCCCAAGATGAAGATGACTACCGAGATCCCACCAGGGATCACGACCCCGGACGAACTTGAGACCCGCCTCGGCACCTTGAATTTCTTCGACGGAGTGCCCGACGAGGAGGCCGTCCAGAAGGTCTACAACTTCCTGGACTTCCAGCATGGGTTCCAGGCCTACATGAGCGGCGTCCAAATTGCTTCCATGGATGCGATCCGGAAAGGTATCCTGGAATTCGGACCTGCCAATACTACGGCGTTTCTTTTTGAGGAACTGATGGACTCCAAGGCGTTTTTTCTGACCGCAAACACGACTAGCGTTTATATGTTTTCGTGGCTCCAGTTAGGCGATGAGCCAATGGTCATCGAAACTCCGCCTGATGTACTAGGAATCATTGACGATCACTGGTTCAAGTACGTCACCGACTTCGGACGTCTCGGACCGGACAAAGGCCAGGGTGGCAAGTTCTTGATCCTTCCGCCGGGATATGAAGGCCCTGTGCCGAAGGGGTATCACGTGGCCCGCACCAACACCTATGGCAACTGGGTGATTTGGCGCGGCTTCCAGGTGGACGGCTCTCCTAAACCAGCGGTAGATGCAACCAAGAAGAACTTCCGCATCTATCCGCTGTCGAAGAAGGACAATCCACCCAAGATGACGTTCGTCAATGCTTCCGGCAAATCCGTCAACACGATTCACCGCATGGACCACCATATCTTTGATGAGATCAACGAAGTGGTTCAGGCCGAACCCAGCGATGGACAAAGCCCAGAGATCCTGGGAGTGCTGGCGTCGATCGGCATCAAGAAGGGACAACCTTTCAATCCCGACGCACGAATGAAGAAGATTCTTTCCGCCGCAGCCAGCGCGGGGTCGGTCTCCGTCACGACGATCATGTCGAAGCCACGCGACGAGATGTTCTATTTCTACCCGGGTGAAAGCGTTTGGATGAATCCGTTCCCGGGAGGAAGTTATGAGTGGTTAAACGAGGGAGCCTCGCTACTGGATGCGCGAGCAGGCTTTCACTTTTATGCCACTGGGATTACTCCTGCCATGGCCAAGAGAATTATCGGAAAGGGCTCGAAGTATGCCTACACATACCTTGATGTCGACGGCAATCCGTTGGACGGTGGCAAGACCTACCAGGTCCACCTGCCGCCCAACGTGCCGGCTAAAGATTTCTGGTCCTTCACGCTCTACGATAACCAGACTCGCTCGATGCTGCAGACCGACGAGCGGTTCCCGGGAATCGACAACAACAAGCCCGGCATGATTAAGAATACCGATGGGTCCTGCGATATCTACTTCGGCCCCAAGGCGCCAAAAGGCAGGAGAACAGCTGGGTTCAGACTGTCCCCGGCAAGGGCTGGAGCACAATCTTCCGCCTCTATGGGCCACTTGAGCCCTGGTACGACAAAACCTGGCAGCCCGGTGAGATTGAGCCTGTTGAATAGCTGTCTGGGAAACTGATGACGGTTGCCCGAGGATACGTTATTGAAAGCTAAGCTTCCAGCTCTTCCCAGCGGGCGTAGGCCGCGGCTAGCTGCGCTTCGGAATCGCTGAGCTGGGCCTGATCGGCGGCGATTTGGTCGCCGGGGCGTTGGAAAAAACTGGGGTTGGCCATTGATTCGTGCATCGCGGCCACGTCGGCCTCCAGCTTCTCAATTGTCTTCGGCAGACGCTCCAACTCGCGCTGCAGGTTGTAGCTCAGTTTTCTCTTTGCGGGCGGCGCTGTCTTGGGCTTTTGCTTCGCCTGATCGTCCTGCCTGGAGGGGACCGGATCGACAGGTTCCGACCGCTGCGTGAGCCAGTCGTCGTAGCCGCCCACGTATTCCCTCACGCCCTGCGTTTCGAACACGATCGTGCTGGTGACCACGTTGTTCAGAAACTCGCGATCATGGCTCACCAGTAGAATCGTGCCGTCGTACTCCACTAGCTTCGATTCGAGCATCTCCAGTGTTTCGGCGTCCAGATCGTTGGTCGGTTCGTCGAGCACAATCACGTTGGCCGGCTTGGCGAACAGGCGCGCGAGCAGCACCCGATTCCGCTCGCCGCCGGAGAGGAATTTTACTTGTGTTCGGACGCGGTCTGGAGTGAACAGGAATTCTTGCAAGTAGCCAATGACATGCTTCTGCTTTCCGTTGATGTCGATATGCGAATAGCCATGACCCACGTTCTGCTCGATCGTTTCTTCTTCGTCGAGCTGATCTCGCAGTTGATCGAAGTAGGATACCTGCAGGTTGGTGCCGGTGCGGACCGTGCCGACGTCGGGCGGAAGTTTCTTGAGCAAGATCCGCAGCAGCGTGGTCTTCCCCGCGCCGTTGGGGCCGATGATGCCGATCTTGTCGCCGCGCATGATCGCCGTCGAAAAGTTCTCCAGAACGGGACAATCAGGATAGGCGAACGAGACGTCTTTTACTTCCGTGACCAGCTGGCCGCTGCGCTGGGCGGTTTGGATCTGCATCCGCACGACGCCCGGATCGTCGCGGCGCTGGCGGCGCTCATCACGCATCTTCTTCAAGGACCGAACGCGACCTTCGTTGCGAGTGCGCCGCGCCTTGATCCCCTGACGAATCCACGCTTCCTCTTGAGCGAGCTTCTTGTCGAACAGCGCATCCTGCTTCTCTTGTGCCGCGAGAGCCTCTTCCTTTCGCTTCAGAAAAGTGTCATAGTCGCACGACCAGTCGAACAGCCGACCGCGATCGATCTCCAGGATGCGCGTGGCAAGTTTGCGCAGAAACATGCGATCGTGCGTCACGAAGATCAACGTGCCGGGCCAGTTCGCCAGAAAACCTTCCAGCCAGCGAATCGTGTCGAGGTCCAAGTGGTTTGTCGGCTCATCCAGCAGCAACAGCTCGGGCCGGCAGACGATCGCCCGGGCCAACAGCACCCGACGTTTCATGCCCGACGACAGAGTTTCGAACATCTCCGTGCCGTCGAGTTCCATTTGGGAAAGCGTCTGTTTGATCATCAGGTCGCCCTCCCACTCGTGCCCGGCTTCGCGGTGTTTTTCTTCCAGGCCGGTGGCGGTTACCTGCGCGATGGTCTGATCGGTGCCGCTGGGAACATCTTGCTGAAGATAGGCAACCTGAGCGCCGGGGGTCAAAGTAATCGTGCCGTGATCGGGCTGAATCTCGCCACGCAGCATCTTCAGCAAGGTAGATTTCCCGGCGCCATTGCGACCCAGCAGTCCAATTCGCCCGCCCACCTCGATCTGGCAACTCACGTCATCGAGCAAATGCGGGCCGCGAAATCCGATCGAGACATCTTGTAGTGAGACTAACGCCATGAGTGACTGTGTGGAGGACGATCGTGAATTGAATTCGGAGCCGCTGTCACGGCCATCGGCAGAGGGGGAAAGCCTCACGCAGAGGCGCGGAGGCCGCGGGGGGGACGAAAGGACAGGATAACAGGATTTGCTCTGTCGCGATATTTCAAAATCCGGAACACATCAGTCGTCTGGAGCAATTCAAAGAAACATGACTGTTCAGCCAGAGGGGAATAGAACGCGGATGAACGCCGATTCAGCGGATCAACGCAGATTCAATAGCAACACATGTAGTTCTTTGATCCAACTCTTGTCGCCATGGCTCACCTGGGTGCGGTCGTTCAAATCCGTGGAAATCAGCCTAATCTGCGTTCATCCGCGTTCAATTCCCGCAGTCGGGAGAAGTGTTACCGTACTTCAGTATCTTGATCTCCAGTCGATCCGGCCAATCTCGTTATCCTGTCTTCCCTCTTCCCCTTTGGTGATGGTTGAAATGCTAACCGATCGTTATGATACATCACAGAGAACAACGCGTTCAGCAGGTGAGGGCTTTTCTATGTTTGAAATTGTCTATCGATGCAATCCCGCCGAGGGTCCCGCGCAGCCGCGGCCGACGGACGCCGCCGAAGCACGGGCTCGCCTGCTGCAGGGGAACGAACGATTTGCCAACTCGACTCCGAGTTCTCCGTCTCAGGAAATCGTGCCGATCGACCTGGGCGGACTGGGGATCGATGAACATGCCGACGTGCCGCGGCAACAGCCGTTTGCGGCCGTGCTGTCGTGCTCCGACGCGCGGGTCCCCGTGGAGATGATCTTTCGTCAGGCGTGCAACGACCTGTTCGTGGTGCGTCTGGCGGGCAATGTGATGACCGACGAGGGCGTGGGAAGTCTTGGTTTTGCCGTCCAGAATCTCAACGAAAATGTAAAACTGATCGTCGTGCTGGGCCACAGTTGCTGTGGCGCCGTCACGGCGGCGGTCGACGCCCATCTCACCAACGCGACATTTGGCGGTACCGCCTCCGACGTCGGATTGAGGGCCATTGTCGAGCGCGTTCTCACTTCGGTGCGCACCGGGGCCCAATCGCTCGAACGGGCGGGCATCACCAAGCTTTCCGAAGAGGGCATCTACAAGCAAAGATTGGTCGAAATGTCGATCGTGCTAAACGCTGCCATGACGGCCATGTCGCTGCAACAAGCGATGTCGGAAGTTGCCGCTTACGAATGTCCCGTCGTATACGGCGTCTACGATCTGGCATCTCGGCTAGTCCGAGCCCCGCGTTTGGAGACGGATGCCGAAGCCCAGCTCCAGCCGCATCTCGCCAACCCGCCTTCCTCCGTCGGCGAGTTCGTGAGTCTTGCCGATCGGCTGGCAAGTTCCGAAGGGACTCTATCCTAATGATCGATCCCGTACTCAGCACGATACTGCTGAAGACGTTTGCCTACGGCGTGGGCGGTTCTTTGATCGCCACGGTGGTGCATCTGCTGAAACGAAACCAACCCGGCCCACGCCTCGACCAGTCAGCCGCCGTGGGGTTTCTGATCGGCGCAGCGTTCGGGGCTTTTTTTGCTATTTTTCAATCGATGATGGTGCGGTAGTGGCGGGGCACATGGTGCAAACGCAATGAGCCGAACGCGCTGGCGTCGGGTGAACCGAGAGAACGGTTTGCTCCGCCGCGACCCTATGCTAGCGCCTACGGCTCATGAGGAAAAACAGCGCCGCCGCGCCTGGCCAAAAATCACCTCTGAGCGTCGAACTGGTTCTCGGCTATAATCGACGCATGAATCAGAACACCATGACGAGATTCTGCTCAGCATCACGAGTTACTACCGTGTCAACTGACAAGTTTTGGCCACAGGTTGTGGTCTCAATCTCGGCCAACCCCGGACACCCAATAATTGTGGCCAAGTTGGGCAAGTTGGCCATCTTGGTTCCAGAAACTTTGCTGGCGGTTTCTCCCGAGGACGCCAGCGGTTAGGCACTCTCGCGGTAATCGAGATGCGCCAACCGGCGGAAGAGTTCGCACCGGGCGGAGAGCTCCTCAAAGCGGCCCACGTCCTTGATGCGGCCCTGATCCATTACCACGATCCGGTCGGCCAGGGCCAACGTGCTGGGGCGGTGGGTGATCATGAACACGGTGCGGCCCTGGACGAATTTCTCCAACACCTCGTGGATCAGCCGTTCGCTCTCGACATCGATCTGGCTCGTGGCCTCGTCGAGGATCAGAATCTCGGGGTCGCGCAGAATGGCCCGGGCCAACGCGATGCGCTGCTGCTGACCACCGGAGAGCCGATTGCCGCTCGGGCCGCAGAGCGACTCGTAGCCGTCGTTGAGTTTGTCGGTGATGAACCGATGCGCGTGCGCCTGCTTGGCGGCCTCGATCACCTGCTCGTCGTTCGCCCCGGGCGAACCGTAGCGGATGTTGTTGGCCACGGTGTCGTTGAAGAGTTGCGTCTGTTGCGAGACGATTCCCAGCCGGGCCCGCAGGTCGCGGAGGCGAAACTCGCGCAGGTCGGTGCCGTCGACGGTCACCGAGCCGCAGGTCGGGTCGTAGAACCGTGGCACGAGATTCATCAGCGTCGATTTGCCGCAACCGTTCGGCCCGATGATGGCGATCGTCTCGTTGCCGTTCACCTGTAGGTTCACGCCATCGAGCACCGGTTCGTCGGCCTTGTAGGAAAACGAGACGTCGCGGAACTGGACACGGCCCAACCGGGCTGGCAGGGCTGCGGGGGTCTCGGGCTCGGCGAGTTGGGTGGTGCGGTCGAACAGCTCGAACACACGATCGCTGGAAGCCGCGGCACGCTGCAAGCTGTTGAAGATGGCCGAGATCCGCCGTACCGGATCAGCCGCCCCAGCCAGCGCGGCGAAGAACATCGTGATCCAACCGTGGGTCAAAGCTACATCGCTGATGCGAATACCGAACAGATGCGTCCGCTCGTTGAGCACCAGGTAGCCGCCGGCGATCGACACTACCAGGATCATCGCCACACCCATTGTCTCGACGATCGGACTGGTAAGCGAATTGTAAACCGCGATTCGCATCGTCCGTCGATAGAAGTTCTTCGAGACCTTGTGAAATCGGCTCCGCTCGTGCGATTCCATCGTGTAGGCCTGCATTACTTTAATGCCGCCAAAGGTCTCTTCCAAATGGTCGAAAACTCCGGAGAACTCTTCCGACGCACGCCGATTCGCCCGTTTGAGCGCCTTTGCCAACCAGTGGATCGCGTACGCGCCCAGCGGGGCCGAGATCAACGTCAGTAGCAAAAGTTGCCAACTGATCCAGGCGGCGAATGCCAGGCAGGCGATCATTTTCAGCGGCTCGCGGACCGCCGTGCCAAACAGCGTCTGCGTGCCCGCGGCGATCGCGCCAATCTCGCCGGTAAATCGATTCATCAAGTCGCCCGGATTGGTCTGCCGAAAGGTGCCCAGGTCTAAGCGAAGTGTGCGGCGATAGAATTCTTTGCGGAGCTCGAAATCGGTGATATATCCCAGCCGGGCCATGAAATAGGAGCCGGCAACGCGAAAGATGCTCTTCACAAACGTGGCTGCAAACAGTGCCAAGCAGATGACCAGCAGCGTTCCAAACGGCGTGCTCGGCAGATGGGGTTCCACTGCCGAATGAATGTCTTGGAGCCAGACAAGCCCCGTCGACAGCAGGTCGCGCTGACCCTCGACCAAAGTGATCTCACCCTGGGCGGTCAACGTCTGGAGACGGACGTCCAACTCCGCGAGTTGGTCCTCGGTGCTCACGATCTTTTCATCGAGCATGTCGGGGATCGACTTGCCGAGCATCACGCCGTCGACGATCGGCAGCACGGCCGTGATACTGCCGGCCCACAGCACGGCAACCACCAACGAGCAGAGCAGGGCGGCGGCCACCGTGGTTCGATGACGCAGAGCGAGGCGTACGACGCGAGCAAAATTGCTCATGGATCTTCCTTGATCACGGGTCAGGGGCGACCGCGCCAGCGTTGGCAGCACGGATCGCAAGCGCAGCGGGGGGCCAGTTTGTAGCAAATCGCCCCACGACAACCAAGAGCGGAAGAGGAGTCGAGAGTCCAGCGTCGAGAGTCTAGAGCCAGAGGACGGAGGAATTAACTCTGGCTCTGGACCCTAGACTCTCGACTCTCGACCCTGCTCGCTGCTAGCAGCCCCTGCCGATTTGTTCAATTTTAACGATTCTGCCGCCGATACCTTTTTTAACAGGAAGGCTCTCCACGACACGCCCCGCGGCGCGTCGACCCGCATTTCTCGAGAGTGCTCCTTTCTATTCGACTCAGGGGGAAATCTGATGAAACAGCTCTTAGTAGCGGTTGCTATCGTCTCGTTGGCATCCACTGGCTGTGTAAATACCAGCCAATTCGCTCGTAAAAACTGCGGTCCCGCGTGTCACGTGGCCCGCTCCCAATCGGCCCCAAGACCCGACGTCGTGAGGACAGTCGGCTTCAATGGCGGCCTGCTGGGGAACAAGAACAATTCGTGTGACCCGGGCTGCGGTTGCGACACCTGTTGTGAATGCACCTGTGGCTGCCCGGAAGATTGCTGCTGCGACCCCGGTTGCGGCTGTTCGGACGGCTGTTGCGGGTGCGACAGTGGCGGTTGCTGTGGAAACGGCGGCTGCGACCCCTGCCAGAAGATAGTCGGCAAGATCGCCAGTGGTGGGTGCTGTCCTCACTCGAACGGCTACCCGGCAAGCTACAACTACGCTCCCGGACCACCGGTCGGACAGACCGCGTACCCCTACTACACAACCCGGGGCCCGCGCGACTTCCTGCAAAACAATCCGCCCACGATCGGACCATACTAGTCGAGAGACGAGGGTCTAGTGTCGAGAGCCAAAACAAAAAAACTCTGGCTCTAGACTCTAGACATTAGACTCTCGACCCACACACCGCGTGAAGGGAAGCACGCTCGCAGCCAGCCGTCGTAGGTGCAAGGATGCACGCCAGACGGCTGGCTTTTTTGCTGCGCGGGCCCTTATCCCGTGTTCCATCCGCGAGAACCGTGGCGTCCCCGCCCACGGTCTGCCGGCTCGGGACGAGCGGGCTCGCTGCGGAACACGCAAGTGTAGGTCCCCTCAGGAGCTCGGAGACTGAATCATCATGCCGGAGGATTAAGACAGACGCAGACGACGCGCTAGCCCGGCAGGACGAACTCTCTTGGTTTACCAACTGCCGCTACTCAAAAGGCGAAGCCGTCGAGCTCTCATCCTGCTCCTCGCCGGGGTCTTCCAATCGCACGAGCAGCCACTCCTGAGTTTTTTCCGTGCCGAAATGCAGCAGCGCGGGCGCTTCGTCCTTCGTGAGATTGTAGAGGCCCGTTTCGACGACCGTCTGCGACTTGTCGCCCACCGTCCAGGCGGCTCGCTGCGAATCCTTGTCGACCGCGCCTTGCAGGGTTTGCGACGACTCCGAAACGGTGTTGTAATAGGTGCCGCCGATCGTGCCGTCTTGGGCAATCTGCAACTGCATGTACATCGAGGGGTCGCCCTGGCTCTCGTGAACCAAAGCAAATATGCCCAACGGCATCCATTCGATGTCGGTATCCGCTGCGATGGCATCGTTGATGGTCTGTGCGCCCACGTCGGCAATGCCGATGGCCTGCTCCGAGTATTCTTCTTCCGTGGCGATCGGCTCATCGTCGTAGTAAACCATGCCGTCCTGGGCGTAGCAGTTTCCGCCCGAGCCGTAGTCGTAATACATGCCGGTGCCTCCGCCCCAGGCGAACCAGCCACCGAGGGCTGCCCAAGTCGCCCAGCGGTAAGGTCGGTTCATGCGCCACCGTGCGTAATGCGGATGGTTTCTCCAAAAGCCGTGGCCGTGGGCCGGCAAATGCGCGGGGATGTGTCGCCGAACGGCGCTGCCCCGGTTGTGGCGGTGGCTGATGCGGCCGGCCCGATTGGTGGGAAGTTGCGAGGGACGGTTGCCAACGCCGGGGCGATTTCCCACTCCAGGTCGATTGCCAGCGCCAGGTCGATTGCCGGCGCCGGGTCGATTACCCGGGGCAGGGAGCGTGGAGGGGCGATTGGCGGGACGTGTGGCGGCGCGGTTGCCAATTGCTCCCGCAGCGGCACCGGCTCCAGCTGCGACGCCGGGAGAGATGTTCAGGAAGCTATTGATATCGCCCTGCGAGGGTCGCCCGCCAGGTCCACTGCCCATTCGATTGCCGGCCTGCCCGCGACTCGGCAGTTGTCCCGGTCGATTACCCGCTTGGCCTTGCCCGAAAAATCCCTGTCCGCCTGCACGATTGCCCGCCCCGCCGCGACTCGGCATTTGGCCCGGTCGACTGCCGGCTTGCCCACGACTTGGCATTTGGCTCGGTCGGCTGCCTGCCCCGCCTCGGCTAGGTTGCGGTCTAGCGCTGGGCCGGCTTCCGCCCCGATTGTACGACGGACTGCGGCTCATCGACGGCGCCGAGCGCCCACCCATGCTGCGACCGCCTCCGCCCATACTTCGCCCGCCGCCACCCATGCTTCGTCCACCGCCTCCGCGGCCACCCCCGCCACGTCCGCGCGCCATCGCATCGCCAACCACCAGTGCCACGATCAACAGACCGACAAAACCAATTATTGCGCGCGATTTCACGGCGAACTCCTAGCTGACAAGCACACGTCGAGTTTTTCGACGAAAGACAAACTCATTCGGCTTACGAGGGTGTCTATCCGCCTCCTTGAGCGTCTGGGTCATCCATGCGCACCAGCAGCCATTCCTGAGTCTTCTCCGTGCCAAAATGGATCAGCGCCGGTGCTTCGTCCTTCGTGAGATTGTACAGACCGGTCTCGATCACCGTATTGTAGTTGTCTCCCACGGTCCATGCCGCCCGTTGCGACTCCACGTCGACCGATCCCTGAATCGTCTGCGACGAGTCATTCGCCGTATTGGCGTAGGTCCCCGAGATCGTGCCGTCCTTGGCGATCTGCAACTGCATGTAAAACGTTGGCTCGCCTGCGTCCTCATGCACCATTGCGAAAACTCCCAGCGGCATCCATTCGATGTCGGTGTTGGCCGCCACGGATTCGTCGATCGTGTTGGCGCCCGCTTCGGCATAGCCCATCGCCTGTTCGGCGTATTCATCCGCGGTCGCGACTGGCTCGCCGTCGTAGTAAACCTGGTCATCTTCGTAGTAGCAGTTTCCACCTTCACCATAGTCGTAGTACTCACCGCCCCCGGAAGAACCTCCATACCAGCCACCCAGCGCGGCCCAAGTCGCCCAACGATAGGGCCGATTCGCCCGCCTGATCGCGGCATTGGGATGGTCCGACCAGAAGTCAGCCCGAGGGTGATTGTCCTTGAATTCATTGCGAACATTCTCCCCCCGGTCTTGACGATGGTCGGCCCGTTCTTGCGGTGAGTTCGGCCGTGCGTCCTGTCGATCTTGCCGTGTACCAGAGCGATCCTGGCGATTCTCGGTTCGCTGGGTGCCTCGATCGCTACTCGGCCCACGTTCGCCGGCGCCCGGTCTGTTGGCAGCGCGATTGCCGGCTGCAGCGCCAGCGGCTGCTCCACCCGCGGCAGCGGCGCCACCGCCTCCCGAGATATTCAGGAAGCTATTAATGTCGTTCGTCGAAGCACGGCCCCCCGGGCCGCTGCCTGCTCGGTTACCCGCTCGGTTGCCCGCCTGGCTTTGTCCGAAGGGATTCTGGCCACCCCGATTACCCGCTTGCCCGCGACTTGGCTGACCGGCTCGGTTGCCCGCCTGGCTTTGTCCAAAGGGATTCTGTCCGCCGCGA
>CAXMSB010000238.1:0-23759 GCA_964195615.1 uncultured Granulosicoccus sp.
ACACCCTCAATTACATGTCATCATTGGCCGCCCGCATTTTGTGGCACAGTGGGCCGCAGGAGTGCGGGGGCGAAACCGCAAGCGGAAGCGTCGGGGAAAGCAAAACGCTTTGAGCTGGTGAACAAGCCAGCTGGATAAGAAGTGACCCTCGGGGAGGGTTACGCTGTGATCGCATTTGAGAAGTTGCTGATAGCAAATCATACACTCTCTATTGTTGACAGAAAATGGTCACTTGTCGACTAATTTCAAGGGGAAAGAATCTCCTCAACGGTCGTATTGAAATCCTCGACCAGTCGGCCCAGGACTTCGTGAGTGAGCGTGGCGGCGACGCGTGTGCGGGGGGCGTTGGGCTGCTTCTCGTAGCGGCAGAACTCGATCGAGCCGCCACGACGCAACAGCAGCTCGTAATAGAACCGGCCCGTGTCGCCCACCAACGGCGGGCTGCTGCGCATTTGCACCGAGCAGCCGTCGGCATCGGTTTCAATCGGCGAGATCGGCTCGAGCAGATAGTTGATTCGCGCGCACAACGACTTGCTGGCCGCTTCGAGCTTGGCGATGTCGACGCCGGCCAACTCGGTGGTTTCCAATCGGAACTCGGAAGTGGCAACCGCCAGGGGTTCGCACTGGTCGATCACGCCGTGGATGGTGCGCGGACCGTCCGAAACGGCCAAACGCTCGTTCGACTGCCCGACGATTGCCCGCAGCTCTTTCAGGAATTCATCACGGAGACTCATGCTGCGGCCTCCTCATCTTCTGTCTCCGACGGGTCACCACTCTCAACAGAGTGCTCTTTGCCGTCGTAAGACAATACTACTTTGGAATCCTCCAGCAGCGTTTCCAAATGGACCGGACGGCTCCAAAGCCGTTCGAGGTTTTCCAGCGTGTCGCGGGCAAAGTCGAGCTGGAGCTCCACGCCCGCGTAGTCGTGCTGCAGGTACATCTCGCCGCGGTTCTTGTAGTTGCCGTCGACGACGGCAATGATCGGTCGGCCCCGATTGGTGAGGCTCTGCAGCAGTTGCTGCTTAACCTTGGGGAACTCGCGTGATTCGATTTCATAAACCTCGGAGTCTTCGTTGTAGCCGAAGCGGAAGAACTTGTGTTCGCGGACGAAATCGAGCGTGAGGAATTCGTCGATGAACGTCAGATCGTTGTGGATGCGGCGGACCTCGAAAATCTTCTCCCGACCGAGGCCGGCGTCGGTGTTCCAGTGCTTGCGCTCCTGATAGTCGTCGCACTCTTCGTATTCACGACCGAAGGCTCCGCGGTTCCAGCGATCCTCGATGTTGCGGAATAGCTCGATGCCGACCTTGTAGGGATTCAACTGCGTGGGCGAACTGGCCATCGTGCCGCTGTGGTGGTCGCAATAGTTGATCACGTCGGCCGAGGTGAGCCCCTGGCGAATCATGATCGTCGAGTGCCAGTAGCTGGCCCAACCCTCGTTCATGATTTTTGTCTGCGCCTGTGGGGCGAAGTAGTAAGCCTCGTCGCGGATCATCGCCAGGACGTCGGCCTGCCAAGCTTTCAGCGGAGCGTGTTCCAGGAGAAACAACATCACGTCGCGTTCGGGATGCTCAGGGAAGGCCTGGGCCGAGGCATCGTCGGCCGCGTCGTCCTCTCCGCCTAGCTTGTCGCGAGGGTTGATGAACGCGTCCATGTAGTCCTTGGCTTCGAACCGCTGAGACTTCTTCTCCTCTTCCTTATCCTGTCCAGAGAAGTCGTAGCGATCTCGCTTCTCGCGACGGCGAATGAACGGAGCATGAACGTCGATCAGATCCTCAATGCTCAGGCAGGCGTCGATAAAGTTTTCTACTTCCTCGACGCCGACGCCGTCCATGTGGCGACGGATGCGCGTGCCGTGGTTGGCCATGTCGTCCATCATCTTGCGATTCGTCTGCGCGAACCACTGGTTGTTCTTGAAGAAATCGCAATGCCCGTAGACGTGGGCCATTACCAGCTTCTGATCGATCAACCCGTTGCAACGCATCAGATAGGCGTAGCAGGGATCGTTGTTGATCACCATCTCGTAGATCTTCTGCAGCCCGTAGTGGTAGCCCTTGGAAAGCTGCTCGTACTCCATGCCGAACCGCCAGTGGGGATAACGCGTCGGGAATCCACCCCGAGCGGCGATCGCGTTGAGCTGGTCGGCGTCGATCAACTCAAAACTCGTCGGGAAGAAGTCCAGGCCATGGCCCCGGGCGTACTCCTCGACTTCGCGCTGCACGGCGGCGAGTTCCGGCGTCAGATTTCCTAGCTCCGCTTGGGCCATTTCTTCTGCTCCTGCGCTCAGGCGGCCTCGAGAACGTTGAACTGCTTGGCGTCGAGTGCGCGAATAATGTCGTACAGTAGCGGCATTTCTAGCGCAAGCTGGCGACGGGCCAGCGCGATCGCCTCTTCCGACGAAGTGGCGTTTACGATCACCTCGGCGTGACCTACTCGGACTCGGTAAGCGTTGACTGACGGTTGTTGGTTATTCATGGGTGCGTTTCCTCATAAGGTGATAAGCCGCGAGGCGATAGCCGAGCGCTCGGCTCGCGCCTCGCGGCTTACTATTTGCCTTTGCCTAAGAACGTTTTGATAGATTGATAAATGCCGTCCTTGTCCGGTATTTCCGAAAGTATCAGCGAGTCGTTCTCGCTGTACTGTTTCCGCAGTGCGTCAATGAAGTCGCCGCTGCCGTACGGGCTCTCTACTTGTCCATAGCAGAAAATATTCGACGCGGGCAGCAAGTGGTCCGACAGGAGCTCGAACGCCTGACGGTTGTCGTCGCCCCAGTTGTCGCCGTCGGAGAACTGGAAACAGTAAATGTTCCAATCGTCGACGGGAAACGCTCGCTCGATCAGCTCGGCACACACCTTGTAGGCAGAACTGATCCGCGTTCCGCCGCTCTCGCGGGTGTGGTAGAACGTGTGTTCGTCCACCTCCTTGGCGACCGCATCGTGGATGATGTACCGAGTCTCGATCCCCTGGTACTGGCTCGCCAGCCAGGTGTCGATCCAAAACGCCTCAGTGCGGACGATCGATTTCTGTTCGTCGGTCATCGAACCGGAAACGTCCATCAGGTAAATCACTGCCGCGTTCACTTGCGGCTGGGGGACGTCGGTCCAGCTTCGATACTGCTTGTCTTTCTTAATGGGAACCACCCGCGGGTCCGCGGGCTGGTAGTTGCCGGTGGAAATCTGCCGTTTCAGTGCGTTCAGATAGGTCCGCTTGAAGTGCCTTAGCGACTCGGGGCCCGTCTGGCGGATGCTGTTGTACTTGCTCTTGTCGGCGGTGATGTTGGCGGCGCCTTTTGGCTCGATGCGGGGCAGCTCCAGCTCGTCGCCGAGCATGGTGGCCAACTCTTCGAGGGCGACCTCGACTTCCATGAAATGCTCGCCGCCGGGCTCGCTGCCAGCGCCGCCCGCCCCGGCGGGCCCTTCGCCCGGTTTGCCGAGCGGATCGCCGACCTCGCCGTCGCCTTGGCCGACGCCGCCTGAGCCGTTCTTGCCGAACTTGAATCGCGGCACGTCGAGCTGCGGCACGGGAATGCTCACGAGATCCTTGCCGCGCCGGCCGATCATTTCGCCGTGCGTGATGTATTTGCGCAGATTATCACGGATGCGACCGCGCACAATCTGTTCAAAGCGACGTTGGTCGCGTTCGATTTCCATCACCATCTGGCGGTTACCTCAAAAACAATCCGGCCTACGCCTAAAATGTCACTTACTCTCCTTGGTGTCGCCTCGGGCAAAAATGCTCGCCACGTAGTTCAACACGTCGGTCGCGCTTTCGTCGTCGTAACCGTAGTCGCGAATCAGGCGGCCCTTGACGACGTCGATCTTCTGCTGCGTCTCCTCGTCGATCACGTTGGAGACCAAACTGGTCAGCTTGATCGAGTCTTTCTGGTCCTCAAATAGTTTCAATTCGAGCGCTTTGTTAAGCCGTTCGTTGGTCTTGTAATCAAATTTCTTGCCGTCGATCGACAACGCACCGATGTAGTTCATGATCTCACGGCGGAAGTCGTCTTTGCGGCTGTCGGGGATGTCGATCTTGTCCTCGATCGAGCGCATCTGCCGTTCGTCTGGCTCTTCGTATTGGCCCGTGAAGGGATTCTTCACTTTTTCCTTTTGGGTGTAAGCCTTGACGTTGTCGATGTAATTGCCGCACAGGCGCGTCAGGGCCGCTTCGTCGGCGGCGATGGCCCGCTGAACTTCGAGCTTCACGATGTTTTCGTACTCTTCCTTCACCACGCCCAACATCTCGCGGTGGCTCTGCTTGGTCTCTTCATTGTTGATGAGGCTGTGATGCTTCAATCCGCCTTCCAGTTCGTTGAGCACCATGAAGGGATTGATCGACCGGGCGTCGGGATGAGCCACCAGGGCGTTGGAAATCTTGTCCTGCACGTAGCGGGGTGAGATGCCGATCAGGCCCTCGTTGACCGCCTGGTCGCGCAGTTCGCTGATGTTCTCCTCAGTAAAGCCGGGCAACGTCTTGCCGTTGTAGAGCTTGAGCTTCTGCAGCCGGCTCAGCCCGGCATGTTTCGGTTCCTCCAGCCGCGTGAGCACGGCCCACATCGCGGCCATTTCGATCGTGTGCGGGGCGATGTGTTTGCCGGTGACCGTCTTGGCGTTGTAGTCCTTCTCGTAAATGTGAATTTCGTGTTCGAGGGTCGTGACGTACGGAATGTCGATCTTGACGGTCCGATCGCGCAGGGCCTCCATGAACTCGTTATTCTGTAGCCGACGATACTCGGGCTCGTTGGTGTGGCCGATGATCACTTCGTCGATGTCGGTCTGGGCGAACTTTTTCGGCTTGATGCGATGCTCCTGGCTCGCGCCCAACAGATCGTACAGAAACGCAACATCTAGTTTCAGCACTTCAACAAACTCAATAATCCCACGGTTGGCGACGTTGAACTCGCCATCGAAGTTAAACGCCCGGGGATCGCTGTCGCTGCCGTAGATGGCGATCTTGCGATAGTTGATGTCGCCGGTGAGCTCGGTGGCGTCCTGGTTTTTCTCGTCCTTCGGTTGGAACGTGCCGATGCCAACGCGATCCTTCTCGCTGAGGATCACGCGTCGCACGCGGATGTCTTGAATTACCCGGGTCCAGTCGCCGTCGTATTTCTTGAGCCGTTGTTGATACATGAATCGGCAGAAGGGATCCAACTCGCCGCGGATCCGCACCCGCAAGTCGCCATCCTCCCGACCTTTGTTGAGTCGGGCTTCGACGTCCTCGCGGAACCGTTCGGGGATTAGGTGCAACGGCTCCTCGTTCATCGGGCACCAATGCACTTCTTCGGGATTCTCCTCGTCGACCCAGCCGAGCGTGTAGAGAGCGCCTTCGTCGGTGGCCGAGTAGCGCTGCAGGCCCTGTTTCAGGAGCCGAACGATCGTGCTCTTGCTGCTGCCGACCGGTCCGTGCAGCAGCAACACGCGTTTTTCGATGCCATACTCGTGGGCGGCGCTCTTCAGCGCGTTGACCAGCTTGTGCAGGGGGCCTCGGAGTCCGAACACCGAGTCGCGCCCGTCGTTGTGGGGATCGTCGAAGAAGCGGTAATGGTGCTCCTTCTCGCGGCCCTTGGTGACGACGTCGACTCCGTCAGAGAGAATCATGTCGTAGATCCGCTGATACGCGGTGCGCGTCACCTGCGGACTGTCGCGGACAATGTCCAGGTACTCCTCGAAGGTGCCGACCCAGTTTTTGCGTCGGAACTGATCGCGATCTTGTCGATCGGAAACGAGCGATACGATTTCCCTGCCATCGGTCATGTTCCTGCTCCTTAGTTCCGCGGTGTCTACGGACGAACCCATAAATCTGAACCAAATAGGCGTAACATTGGCGGCTGCGCAAGAGCGAACCCATCTAGCGCTAACTTCATCTCTCGGATCCAACGGTTGGCAGCGCTTCCGTGCGCAGTCGTTCAGATGCGGTGCTCTGACAAGTTTCGAGCAGGCCATCGGTAAGCCAACTCTGTGCAAGACGCTGTGTGAAAAGGGGGTGAGCCGTGAGGCACACCAGGTTCCTCAAGAGGGCAACGGCCAAGTCCCTACCGGGAGCCGTCCGAGAGAGGAGGCGTCGCACGCGCTAGAGGGAGCTATACAATCTGCCCCATCCCGCATGTCTGAGTGCACACACCTGAGCGAAGGTTGGCAAAGAGCGCTGAGGTCTTCAAATGCGCCAGGCCACGAGTTTCGAGAAACTTGCGACCGTTGGCCACGAGTGCTGCTGGGCGACAAATCCAGCATGCACGTTACATCTTCTAGTATCGGCACAAATTCCAAGAGAGGCAACATCGAGTTTTTATTCGGCTCGTGGGAAGGGCTTTAGTCCCTCAGCGGGGTCCCTTGCCGGCTGGGCGTAACCTGTTGCTAGCTCTAGGCTTATTTCACTTCCGAGCCTCCCCATGGAGGGTCATTCCGCGTCGCGATGCTGACTGAAACTCTCCCCCCCAATCCGCTGGACAATTCGCTGCGCTAGCAGAATGTAGGAGGCGTCTCCGACACCGGGTGGCCGGGGCAAAGTCCCGCAGGGCGTGCCCCGGTAAACGCGGCTTTCCGGCCCGCGCTAGCGCTTTGCTCCGGCCACCCAAGACTCGTTCTCGGCCAGAGTAGTAGGAAAGATCGCCGTCGGAGACGCCTCCTACACGGCGCGACAGCACTGCCATCATGCAAGCTGTGCAGAGTGTTAATCTGATGCGAAAAGGAAAACTTTGCGGATTATTTCGATTTTACCGAAAGTCGAAACTTTCCTCGCGACGATACGCCCTTTACGTGTTAGTGCCCGGGGGGGCTACCGAGACGCGCAGACTACGGGCCAGATGCCCTAAGGACGTGTGTCGATGACCAAACTGGCGACTGAGCTGCTTACGCGGCAAGGTTGTCGAGGGTCGACCTATGAAATGCTCCCGGACTATCTTACTGACGATTCTCACTTTGGTTCTTCCCACCACGGTTCTCGTCGTGGGCCAATCGCAGGCAGCGCGCGGCCAACAGCTGCGCTTCCAGAAGCCTAGCGATTCGCGACAAGCCCAGCGTGAGCAGCAAGTCAATCGAAAGTTTCGCTCACCGACCGCGTCTGCTAGCGACGCTTCGGAAGAGCCCGTAACCAAAGTCGCGACCAAGCTGCCGCGGGCTCGAGTTGCCGAGCGCCCGGCGAAGCCGATTGCTATTCCGGCAGAGGTTTCCCAAAGCTTGCGAGAATTGCGACGTGATAGCCAACGGAAGCCGGCGACGGTTCGTCGCGTGCAACATGTGCCCGATTTGGCCGAAACGGAAGACGCTGAGCCTTCCGTGGTAAAGGAGAAGAAGTCGTCTCCGGTGACGATCGCGCGTCCGGCCGGAGAGGTCGAGATGCCGTACGACAACGTCGGCTGGTATGCCGACGACCCCAGTTGCGGCTGCGAAGTGGGTTGTGGCATCGCCGACACCTGCTGCGGCGATTGCGAGCCGGGTTGCGGGTGCGCCGAGCCTCAGTGTGGCATTGGGGAACCGAGCTGCAGCATCGCCGAGCCGGATTGCGGCAGTTGCGTGGGCATGCCGGGCTCCGATTATTGGTGTTTTCCGGTCTGCTTGCCACGTTTTAAGGACCTCAGCTTCTGGGGCGGCGTCCACGGTTTCCGCGGACCGCGAGACTTCTACGGTCCGGGCTCGATGAAGGCTGGCTCGCGTAGCGACTCCAATTTTGGCTTCCACGAAGGCATCGGCATCAGTGGCCGGGCGCCGTTTGTCGGGCTGATGTTTCCCCAACTGAGTTATCAACTCGGTTACCAGGGGGTGCATAGTCGGTTTGCGGGCACGGTGAGTGATACCGACGAGCGGACCCAACAGTTTGTCACTGCGGGTTTCTTTCGCCGCGTCGAGACGGGGCTGCAAGTCGGCGTCGTCTGGGATCTGATGCGAGACAACCTGTACGTCGAAGACGATCTGCACCAGATTCGTACCGAGATCAGCATCAAGAGTCCACAAGGGCGCGAGATCGGCTTCTGGTCGGCCAGTTCCACCAACAGCATCGACGTGCTGGGCGTCGCTTACAAGACCGTCGACCAATACAATTTCTTCTATCGCTGCAACTTCGGTCGCAGTTCCAACGGCCGCTTCTGGGTTGGCGGAACCGGCGACAGCGAAGGGATCTTCGGCGCGGAACTCAACACGCCGATCAACGATCGCTGGTCGGTGCAGTCGGGTTTCAACTGGCTGATCACCGACAAGAACGCCGGCTTGGAAGGCGTCAGCGAGGAGTCGTGGAACGTCGGCATCAATCTGGTCTGGCACCTCGGTCGAACGGCCCAAAAATGCTATCGGAGCCCGTTCCGACCCATGTTCTCCGTGGCCGACAACGGTTGGATGATGGTCGATCAGGTGGGGGCCACTGAACATCATAATCACGTCGACTGAGGGACCATCTGAGCGAGACGTAGCGACGGAATCTCTCGAAGCGAGCCGTGGCGTCTCGCCCACGGTCGCCGGGCTCGGGGACGAGCCGGCTCACTGGCTCTGGGCTCGGGGACGAGCGGGCTCGCTGGGACTGCTGTAGGTGGTGCGACCGCCCCCCGAATCGCTAGAATTTAGCTAATCGGGGCAGATTGCCGTGCTTTTGGCGCTGCGTCCTGCCGAATCGGTGATTAGAATGAGTAGCTTTTGCGGTCGTCTTTAGCCCCAGTAGAGAGATAGTGGGGCCGACCGGTATCCACACAAATGCCTTTTTGGGAGTAATCGAACGATGAACACAGTGAGCGCGAATTGGGAGGACGAAGAGAACAATCGCCAGGTGGCTTTTTCCGTGGCCTACACGCGGCGGGAAGACGCCTTCGAGATTCAATCGATGACTCCCCATCAAGTGACTTTCTTCTGCCCCGAAACCAAGAATCCGGTCCGCACGATCGGCGTTTGGACCGACAAGGGCCGCGAACTTCTGCAGGACCAGCTCCATCAGAGCGGGCACCTGTCGCAGATTGAAGAACAGATCGACGCCTCGCTGGCTGTCTGAGGCAATTGTCTCTCAGCCGTTGGCGCATGACGCAAAACACAAAGCCCTGGGATTGCAATCCCGGGGCTTTTTTCGTTGCGCGGCGGCAAACGTCAGCGTCGATCGATATTGATGCCGCCGGGAACCTCCAGTTGAAACTGCTGGACGGCGGACTGCGCGGGGGGCGTGGATGGCTGCTCGCCCCACGTGTCGAAGGTCACACGTACCTCCAACTGCTGCTCTTTCCGCTCGAGTTTCTGCTTCTGCCTCCAAATCTTGCGAGTGACCTTCAGCGTCACCGTGTCTCCCGGCTCATGGGCCGCAATGCGAGCGATCAGAACTTCGTAATCGTCGATCTTCGCGCCGTCGAACTCGGTGATCAGATCACGGGGCCGAAGGCCTGCTTTCGCCGCGGCGCTGCCGGGTACAACCTGATCCAGCGGATTGCCGCGAATACCCAACAGTGCGGCACTGCGCACGTCTAGCATCACGTGGGAAGAGAGTTTCTCTCGCAGCTCTTTGAGCGCTGTGTCCGAGAGTTTGGTGCCATAGAGTTCGATCCGCGTTAGGTGAGGAAGATCAAGCAAAACCGGCGTCACTTCGTCGCCCAAAGGAGCGGAATGGAGACTGAGAACTGTGACCCGGGGAATCTGGTTAAGAAGCTTGAGTCCCTCGAGGTCGCCTTTCCAATGTGAGCCGATGGTCACTTGCAACGGCTGTTCGATACGCCCGCCCAGCCTGACCACACGGGCCCCCCGCATCTGCTGTGCGATGTTGTGCCGGCCGCCCAGTTCAACAATTCTGGCCAGCGCGGCCTGTTCCCGCGCATCGGCCAGGATTCGGCCCGCCAGCCCCGCTTCGGTCGGCCGATGCTGCAGCTTCGCGATCTGCTCCAGCGCAGCCATTCGCAACGCCGGGTCGTCGCCTTCCGACCAGGCGAGCAAAATGTTGAGCGCCCGGGTCGAGCTTTCCAGCGAACCGGTTCGAGCCGATTGGGCGACCTCCGCCACGGCGTCGCCGCCCGCCTTTTCCAAACGGAACTGCGCCCGTTCGCGAGTGGCATAGCGGTTGTCGTCGAGCTCGACGATCCAGCGAGCGACCTGCTCACCAGTGGCCGCCTCGACCTTTTCGGCACGGGCCGACCCTGCCAGACACCAGAGTGTCGTACACCATACAGTGACTCCCAGCAGCCAGAGGCTGGAGATCGGCTTCATTTTTGGTGTCGGGCTGCAGAACACGTATCGGGTCTCCGTCGGAACGGGGAAATTCGGATGACTCCTCATTGTACCATTTTTCTCGCACCTCGCTGGGGGTCAAGAAATCGGGCTTTTGCCGGGCGAGTTGTGGACGGCTGGCCCTTCGATTAGGCTCGGACGGATGAACTTCGCACTGCTGGGCTCCGACTACGAAAGCATCTCGCTGGCCACCGCCGCCGTGGCCCAAGGCCATCAGGTCGTCTGGTGCGGCGACACCGCCTCGGTCCGTGAGCAGTTCGAGCTTTCCTGGCTGCCGGCCGAAGACCAAGCCGAGCGGTGGGAATCGCTGCTCGACGACCATTTCTGCGACGCCGTGATCGTCGGCCGGGGCGACGCCCCCCCAGAGCAGCGCGCCGAGCAGGCGAATCTGCTGGCGAAAAACGGCATTGCCCTGCTGGCCACTTTTCCGCTGGTCGGCTCGGTGTTGAGCTACTACGAAATCGACATGGCCCAGCAGGAAAGCGGGGCCCTCGTCCGCCATTTCAATCCGGCTGTCGAACGTCAACCGATTGTCGAACAGTGTGGCCAATGGATTCTCGCCGGGCACCCCCGGTTGGGGCCGATCGAGCAACTGGTGTGGGAACGGCCCCTGGCCGACCGAAGCCGCGAGCAGGTGCTGTGGCACTTCGCCCGCGACGTGCAGTTGCTCGGCCAGGTGGCGGGGCGGCTGAATCGGTTGGGTGCGCTCGGCTCACCCGACGAGGCGGCGACCTATGCCGGCTTGAGCGTGCAAATGCTCGGCCAGCAAAAGCTGCCGGTGCGTTGGTCGGTTGGGCCGGTGCAGCAGTCGGAACATCCTCGCCTGACGCTGATTGCCGAGCAGGGAAGGTTCACGGTGCAGTTCGACGAGTCGGGACAGGCCGTGCAAACGGAACTCAACCACGCCAGCCAAACCGAGTCGACCGAGCTTGAGCCCGTGGATCCGGCCGCGCTGGCGGTTACCGGTCTGGTCGAAGCGCTGGAGCATCGCAACGGCAACCGCTCGACGTGGTCGGATGCCCTGCGGGCGATGGAGCTGGCCGACACGATTGAAATCAGTCTCCGCCGAGGGCGAATGATCGACGTTCATCCTCAGCAACTCACCGAGGAGCTGTCGTTTCGCGGGACGATGTCGGCGGCCGGTTGCGGCGTGCTGCTGATCTTGCCGCCCTTGTTGCTGCTGATGGGTTGGTTGGGCGAGTTGATCGGGCTGCCGGTGGCCCGCTTCTGGCCGCACGTATTGCTGGCATTGCTGGCGGTGTTTCTGCTGGTTCAGTTGCTGCCCAAGCTCCTGTTGAGTGCTCCGAACGACCCCGGCACCGACGAGACGCGGTGACCGGGATCAGAATTCTCTCTGCCCTGGAAAACTTTGCTGGTTAGGCAAAAGTTGCGTGGCCCAGGGTGCCGATTTCCGCAACGGGTGGGCTCTTGCGAAACCGCGAGCAGCGGGCGGCGTCTAGCCATTTTCTCCTGCGGATCGAGACACTTGTGGCGCGACATCGCTTGAATATCACCCTGGGTCGGATGCTGGCACTTGTGCTGCTGGCGGGCGGAGGATGTTGCGCGCCGCTGCACCAATCGCCCGATCTGTGTGGGTGCAGCGTGAGTGAATACGACCTGGGCTGCGCCCTCGACCGGCTCTGCGCGTGCAAGCCGCTGTCGGGTTGCGGCGAGCCCATTTGTAGCGAGTGCCCCTCGGACTGCACCGACAACGAAGCGTGTGAGCCAGCCTGCGTAGCGGACTGTCCGCCCCTGGCGAATCTACGTCTGAGGTGCAAGTGGCGACCTGGCTGCAACGTGCAACCAGGCCCGCCGCCCGTAAGGCACCGCCCGCCCATGCCGCCCGACCTCCTGCCGGTGCCCACCCAACCGATCTTCGCGGCCGTCAATCTGGCCGCCCCCGAGCCGATGCGCGGCGCCGTGGAACTCGGCTTCAGCCCGCAGCTAACAGTTCCCGGCCGAGACTGATCGCCAGGCCGAGCCGATCGACTCCGAGCGAGTGCTATCACCGCCGGCAAGTTGGGCGGACTGTGAGGGCGGCGGGTTATGTGGGTGAAGCCCATCCTGAGGGTAAGCCGATCTTCGCTTCGGAGACCTTCCCCGGCTCACCCCGCCCATTGCCCATCCACGTTTGGTGCGCAGGCCCTACCTTGGACGACCCGCGATGCAAGACCCGCGCTCCCGCGACGCTGTTTCTCTAACCGTACTGACGTTGCTGGCATTGGGCTGGCTCTCGCTCTGTTCTGCTACGGCCGAAGCAGTTAGTTCCGACCGGATGACTCCGATCGTCCGAGCGGTTCGCGACGCGAGTCCCGCTGTCGTCAACATTCAAGGACAAAAGTCGATCGCCGACGGCAAAGGCAGTTCCGCGACCACCCGTCAGGTGAACGGCATGGGCACCGGCGTGGTAATCGATCCCCGCGGTTACATCCTTACCAACCATCACGTGGTGGACGGCGTGCGACGGATCAATGTCACGCTGAACACCGGGCAGACCTACATCGCCAAGGTGCTCGCCCGCGATGCAGAAACCGATCTGGCGGTCATCTCCATTCGGACGCCCGGCGCGCTGCCGGTTATCAATCTGGGCACTTCGCAAGATCTGATGGCGGGCGAAACGGTGATCGCCGTCGGCAACGCCTTCGGCTACGAAAACACCGTCACCACGGGGATCATCAGCGCACTGCACCGCAACGTGCAGGTGAACGAAACACAACAGTACCTCGACCTGGTGCAAACCGACGCGAGCATCAACCCCGGCAACTCCGGCGGGCCATTGCTGAACATCGACGGGGAGATGATCGGCGTGAATGTAGCCGTGCGGGCCGGTGCCCAGGGGATCGGCTTTGCGATACCCATCGACAAGGCCTTGGACGTCGCCGCGCAGCTCTTGAGCATCGAGAAGCTGGACAACCACTGGCATGGCATCACCGCGCTGTTGATCGACGGACCGACTGGTCCGGTGACGGTCGGCCGCGTCCACAGCAACAGCCCCGCCAAGAACAGCGGCATGCGGCGCGGCGACCTGCTGGAGCGAATCGGAACGGTCTCCATCCGTCGGCCGATCGACGTCGAGCGGGCTCTCTTGGGCCGCGACACCAACGACCGCGTACCGGTCGTCGTGCGACGAAACGACGAGACGGTCCGCTTGAATCTCACCCTCGCGAACCGGCCCGGCGCAACCGTTGCCCGAGCCGAGCAGCCGACCGACTCGCTGGAAAAGGCATCTTGGGAATCACTGGGCATGATTCTCGAACAGGCCCCACGCAGCGCTTTGCGAGCGGCTGATGTTCCCTACGAGAGCGGCATGCGGATCGTCGCGGTGCGGCCGGGAAGTTCCGCGGCAGAGCGAGGCGTACGCAAGGGCGACATCCTGGTGCGATTCCACCGTTGGAAAACCAACTCGCCGCAGGACATCCGCTACATCGTCAACCGCGCCGACAGCCTCTCCCGCTCCGGCAAAGTGAAGTTCTACATCGTCCGCAGCGAAAAACAGTTCTTCGAGTATCTGGAAGTGGCAAGCCGCACTAGCAACGCCCGCAAGTAGCACCCGACCACTCGCACAGGGTAAGCCGCGAGGCGACAGCCGAGCGCTCGGCTACCGCCTCGCGGCTTACCGTAGTTGGGCGCTCCCCGCCTTTTCTGGATAAAAGCCTGTTACGGCCCCCGTTTGCGAAAGCGTTCTCGTGAGGCCTCTTCTATATCCGACGCCCAATCCCGCGAGCGCTCGTCCCGATCGGGTTCCTGGGCGCTCGGCAGTTCGTCGGGAAAACGAATGTGGAGGATGATCAGAGGTGTTCCGATTCCGTAGGACTTGATCCGTCCGATAAACCGAATCTTGTCCCCCGGCTTGAAACGCTGCCAATCGCCCGGATTCTCTTCATCGAGGAAGAATGAAACAGCAAACGGTTTCGACGGGTCCGGGAAATCGAATTCAACACTTCCTTCACGGGAGATTTTCTTCTTGAGCACGCCTTCCCAGACAACTTCGCCAACCCTTGGACTTGCTTGTTGGGCAAGCTCGGCTGCTTTCAGGGCTTCATCTCGGGGCAACCTCCCATGAGCCGCCTGGATTCTCATGGTCATGGCTTCCCACTCGCGACGAATCGCCTGCAACTCGCCCCAGTCGAGCTGCCAGGTCGCCAGGTCGTTTTCGTCGCCGTCGGGATCGCTTTTCGTCGCCGAAAGATTGCCGATGAATTTCTGGTAGCTTTTTCGCCACGGCGCACTGTCGGGCGGGACAGGCTTGTTTAGATCGGGTTTCGATTCTTCCTCGTGCTGAGATTCTTCCCCACGCCGCGGCTCTCTCTCGGGCGGATACTCTCTGGGCTCACGCTCCGCATCGGGAGGCAGTCTGGTCCGATCGTCTTCGGGGCCTGGCCTTCTCTCGTCGCTCACGGATTCGGAGTCAGCCAGCGTCTCCTCCACTTCCTTGCGTCTCAGGACGATGCGATCCAGAAACGCCCTGCCCTTCTTGTCGAGTTTCTCCAGCGGGATCTGAACTTCTTTCTCCGTTTGCTCGTCTCCCGATTTAGTGAGAACCAGCAACTTGACCCAGCTCAGATCCTCAGCGTGATCGACATACTTGGCGAAGGTCTTGTGTTTGCCGGAGGCCGAGGTCCACTGTCGACGTCGGATCAAGCCCTCCCACCGTTTGCCGAGGGCCCGCTCTTTCTGGTCGGTCGATTCGCTGAGTTGCTCGGCAAGTCGTTCCGGCTCGGTCTGCTCCTGGGCAAACGCAGTCTCGCCGGGCAAAACTGCGCAGAGAAGAACAACCGTAAATGTCAGAACTCGAATCATCGTGGCACTCCATACATGCGTCAGGCAGGCACGTGAACGGCATGCCAACTTAACGCGGGGCTCACTGCAGCGACACAGTGACCGTCTTGTTCTCGGTGTAGGCCTCCAGACCCGCTTTACCAAGCTCGCGACCGAGGCCGCTCTGCTTGAAGCCGCCGAAGGGGGCCGCCGCGTCGAAGACGTCGTAGCAGTTGATCCATACCGTGCCGGCACGCACCTGGCTGGCGAAGCGGTGGGCCTTGCCCACGTCGCGGGTCCAGACGGCCGCGGCCAAGCCGAAATTCGTGTCGTTCGCGCGGCGGACGATTTCGTCGACGTCGCTGAACTTCAGCACGCTCAGTACGGGCCCGAAAATCTCTTCGCGGGCGATGCGCATGTCGTCGGTCACCCCGGTGAACAGCGTCGGCTCGACAAAATAGCCCTGGTCGCCAAATCGCTTGCCGCCGCTCACGCATTGGGCCCCGTCTTCTTTGCCGTAGTCGACGTACTTGAGAATCTTGTCGAACTGGGCCTGATCGATTTGCGGGCCTTGCTCTGTCTCGAAATCAAACGGATCGCCCAACCGCCGGTTGTCGTTTTGTTCCATCAGCCGATCGATCAGTTCGTCGTGAACGCTATCTTCCACGAACAGCCGGCTGCCGGCACAGCAGCACTGGCCCTGGTTGAAGTACAAGGCAAAATGCGCTCCCGCGGCGGCGGCGTCCAGATCGGCGTCGGCGAATACCACGTTGGGGCTCTTGCCGCCCAGCTCGAAAGTGAGCCGTTTCATCGTGTCGGTCGCTTCGCGTTGGATGATCTGGGCCGTTGATCCCTCGCCCGTGAACGCGATCTTGTCGACGCCCGGATGCTTGACAATCGCCGACCCGGCCGTGGGACCGTAACCCGGCACGACGTTGATCACGCCGTCGGGAATGCCCGCCTTCTGGGCCAGCCGAGCCATCCGCAAACAGGTCAGCGGCGTCTGCTCGGCAGGCTTCATCACGATCGTGCAGCCAGCCGCCAAAGCGGGACCCCATTTCCAGGCGGCCATCAACGCCGGGAAGTTCCAGGGAATGATTTGCCCGACCACACCCACCGGCTCGCGCCGGGTGTAGCAAAGGAAGTCGCCCCGGATGGGGATCGTGTCTCCATGAATTTTGTCGGCCCAGCCGGCGTAGTACTGCAAGCAGTCGATCACCAGCTTGATGTCGCCATGGCGTGAGTCGCGGATCGGCTTGCCGTTGTCGAGCGTCTCGAGCGCGGCCAACTCATCGATTTCGGCAGCGATCAGCACCGCCAGTCGGTTGATGAGTGCTCCCCGATCGCGGGCGTCCATTCGCGACCACTCGCCGCCGTCGAACTGTGCCCGAGCGGCGTCGACCGCCAGATCGACGTCGGCCTTGTCGCCCTCGGCCACCTGGGCGATCACTTCTTCCGTGGCCGGATGGATCGTGTCGAACGTCTTGCCACTGGCCGCCGGCAACCATTTGCCGCCGATGAAACACTGGGTCTGTCGCACCTGGGGAGGGGCGACTTTCTGGGGTGCAGATTCTTCGGTAGTCGAGGCCATGATGGTTCCCTCCGAGGGCTGAGTCAAAAAGAGACGACAGAATTGGACAGGTCGCCACCCATTCTAGCGACGACCGGCGGACGTCGACAAGTAGCAGTTACTCAACAACGGTCTCAGCCACCGCGGCCGTGGCTGCCACGCCATTGAGGTGCGAGGGGCCTTTGCGATAGATCAGACCGTGATCGATCTGCGAAAAATCGAGAGCCGAGTAGAAGGCCATGGCCGGCTCGTTGCTGGCCATCGTTTGGGCCTCGACGGTCGACACCCCGCGGCGACGCAGCAGGCGGAAGGCCTCGTTCAACAGCAGGCTCGCGCAACCCTGACGCCGGCAATCGGGCTCGACGTACAGATCAAAGAGCCCCGCGGTACAGACGCCCCAACTCATCGACAGCGGCTGGACGTCCCAGAACGACGCGCGGGCCATCACGCGGTTCTCCCGCTTGTCGACCAGCTCGAACCGGTCGCGTTCGTGCGAGCCCCACACACAGGCTTCCCACCAGTTGTCGGCCATGGGATCGGTGGTTTCCACCACGCGAGTGTTGAACCTCAACTGCCGTACCTTGCGGGTCACCAACGGGCGGAATTGCGTCAGGTCGCAGTGTTTGATGTTCACCCTGGCCGACTCGCTGTAGCCGCGTCGCGAGCAGGCGCTGCGCAGCGAACTGTTCGAGTGCAACACGCCCGGAATTTCGCTGCCGCCGTACAGGCCAAGGTAAAACGAGTTGAGCGGCTTGATCCCACCCGCGTAGAAGACGGTGGCGCCGCGGGAGCGGAGATAGTCTTCGCTGGCGGCGAGCAACTGGTCGGCCAGCACGTCGCTTTCCATGCCTTGGCGCATCAACAACAGCAGCGTGGTCCCCATGCTCGTGTCGATCGAGGAGTGATCCTCGTTCGGACCAAAACCCGCGTGGACGAACCCGACCGGAATGTCGTTCTTGGTGGCAACGATCAGGCCCTGTCGATCGAAGTGCATCTTCGAGAATACCGAGTACTCCAACAGCGGCGCGGAGACCGGCTGGAGCATGCCCCGTTGCGGAGGCTGACTGCGCCAGATTTCCGCGAGGTGCGGAGGGTCGGTATTACGGAACGGCCGAAGGCGAAACACGGTGGCGGGCTGACAGGGGGTGGAGGCTTGGGGCAGGATACTAAGAGGCAGGATCATCCAGGGTTGATTATGGCAGGCCTGAGCCGCCCCGCAAGTCTCGACCGATCCAATGGCCCCCGATTATGACGCGTTATTTCGTGAATCTGGCGAAAATGTACCCCCGTGGGTGGAGTGCGCGCCGCTGTTTGCCGTAAGAAACAGGCCTCAGGCGGCCTGCTGCGCGCGTTGCCAGCGGCGGATATCGCGACGGTCTTGGGGCATGCCTTTCCAGCGACGATGGACCCACCAGTATTGTTCCGGCGACTGACGGATCAAGTCTTCCAAGCACTTGGTGTACCAGGCCGTGAGCAGCGGTACTGTGCCCATCTCGAAGTTTTCGTCCAGCGGGTCGGCGACGTCGGCCACGTCCATTTCAATGTGGAAGGGCGATTTGCGCAACGCGGCAGTCACCACCGTGGGGGCCGCGCCGCTCAGCGTGAACAGGGCCACCGCCTTGTGCGTCGAGGCCGGCTTGCCGAAAAAATCGACCCAGCACGCGCCGTTGCCGGCATATTGATCGCCCAGCAGCACCAGCGTGCCACCCCGCTCCAGCAGCAAAGCAATCGCCCGGCTGCTGCCCTCCTTGGGCAACATGTGTTGGCCCGTGGAACCGCGAAACCGATTCACGAATTTATCGAGATAGGCGTTGTCGAGCGGCCTCGCAATCGTGTGCGTCGGAAAGCCGTGCAGCGCCAGTTGAAAGCCGCCGATCTCGAAATTGCCCAGGTGGCCGGAGATCATCACGGTGGGCCGTTCGTCGATCAGCCGCGCCAGAACCTCTTTCATCCGCGGGCTGGAGGAATACTTGCGACAGTTGGTGCGATGCAGTTTGCGCGGCGCATGGGCGATTTCCATGATCATCAAAAACAAATGCCGCCACATCCCCAGGGCAATCTGCTCGCGTTCGGCTAGCGACTTTTCCGGAAAGGCGATCGCGAGATTCTCTTCGACCACCTGGCGACGCAGCCGAAGCACGTGCCAGCAGAGCCAGCCAAGCCGGCATGAAATCGCTTCGCACGCACTAGGCGGCAAAGCCTGAATGGCGCAGATGAGCACGCGCACCAAGGCGTAGACGGTGTAATCAAGAATTCTTTGCGCGGGCAACTGGAAGCTCCTTCCCTGGATTGGACGAGGCCATTGTGCCCGATATCCGATCGTCACAGGAAGAGCGTTTTTCTTGCCGCTGCTAGCACCTCGCGAAACCGCAAGCGACCGCTTGCGGTTTCGCATTATTTTTTCCCCAACTTGGGATCGCTCTTGAGCGGCAGCTTCACGGTGCGGCCGGTGGCGGCCGATTTGTAGATGGCCAAGATGATTTCCACCGCGCGACGACCTTCGTGGCCGTCGACTGCCGGAGTTCCATCCGTCCGGATGGCCTTCAGGAAATCGCGGAACTGGATCGTGTGGCCATGATGGCCGATCGCGGCGGGGTCGGCCGCGCCTCCGCCCGTGCTGCGGCTCGATTGCATCGCTTTGAGAATCGCCGCATCGCTGCGCGACTTCTTGGCAAAGTCCCAGACCTTGATGTCCTCTTCCTCCAACACCGCGGTGCCTTCGGTGCCGTGCAGTTCGATCCGCTTCAGATAACCGGGATAAACGGCCGTGGAGGCCTCGATCACGCCCAGCGCCCCGTTGGCGAACCGTAACGTGGCGGCGGCAACGTCCTCGACTTCGATCCGCCTGTGGGCAAGCGTCGCGGTATGGGCCTGGATCTCGGCAACCGGCCCCATCAACCAACTCAAGAGGTCGACCGTGTGGATGGCCTGATTCATCAGCGCCCCGCCGCCATCGAGAGCCCAGGTGCCCCGCCACGCGCCGCTGTCGTAGTACTCCTGGGTGCGGTACCACTTGATGTAGGCGTCGCCCAAGGTCATCCGGCCAAAGCGTTTGGCATCGACGGCCCGTTTCATCTTGATCGACGAATCGTGGAACCGCGAGGGAAAGAAAGTCGCCAGCTTGACGCCTTTCTTCTCACAGGCGGCGATGATGCGGTCGCACCGCTTGAGGGTGACTTCCAAGGGCTTTTCGACGATCACGTGCTTGCCCGCTTTCGCCGCGGCAAGGGCCGGCTCTAGGTGGGCGCCACTCGGCGTGGCGACGCTGACCGCGTCAACCCGCTCGTCTTTCAGCAGCTTCTCCAGAGAGTCGTACGCCGTGCAGTCCTGCTCCTTGCCAAACTGCTTGGCCCGTTTCACCGCGCGATCGTAGCAGGCCACCAGCTTGGCCCCGCGCACATCCGCCAGCGCTCGAGCGTGAAACTGGCTAATCATCCCCGTGCCGATAATGGCGAATCCTAGCGACATGGTTGCAACTCCCTGAGGTATCTGTTCGATTGTCGTACGCTTGCAAGCGACCGATTCTACATTAACAAGAGTAGCCTGTCTGGACCCGACCGATGGCAGCCAATTACACGCCCCGATTGCACGTCGTGCTCTACCGACCCGAGATTCCATACAACACCGGCAGCGTCGGCCGCACCTGCGTGGCGGTGGGCGCTAAGCTCTGGCTGGTGCGGCCGTTGGGGTTTCGCGTCGACGACTACTATCTGCGCCGGGCCGGGCTCGATTACTGGCAACACCTGGGGTGGGAGGTGGTCGACGACTGGCCGACCCTGCTGGCCCAGCTTCCCGCTGAGAGGCACTGGTATTTCACCAAGAAGGCGACCCGGTCGTACGCCACCGCGGCCCTGCAGATGGGCGACGTCCTGGTCTTCGGTAGCGAATCCCAGGGCCTTCCCGACGAGCTGATCTCCCCCTCCACCGACCGCAACCTGCGGGTTCCCACTCGGCCGGAGGTCCGGAGCCTGAATCTCTCGAACACGGTGGCCGTGGCGACCTACGAGGCCCTGCGGCAGTGGGGCGACACGGACGACGCCAATTTGAGCCCGTCTTGAGTCGAATCTCCGCTAAGAGGCTGTTTTCCGGACATTTCGTGTGTCGTCCTGCGGCAAGTTTGCCGCTTCGGTCCCCGGATTTTATCGCGGCGACCGCAGATGCCGATCATCCCTGGGGGGGAATGCGCCGTGAGGCCATTTTTTTGGCTCAACGGGCGAATTGACGGCGAGCAGCCGACAGGTCAACATAGTGGGCTGCTCTTATCATGGATGTCTGCAGAGTCGACGAACCTAGCCGAACCTAGCCGCTAATACTTTGCTCGCAAATAAACGCACCTTCCGGTGGGCACTTGGCTCGCCAAGGGCGTAACAGTCAACAGGTGAAACCTCCATGACTCTGGTCAGTGGCTTCGAGAAAATCGTCCGGCTTCAAGAGCCAATCGCCGAGAGAACTTGGTTGAAACTGGGCGGGCCGGCCGCATTCTACGCCGAACCCAAATCAGTCGACGAACTGGCCGCCCTCGTGCGTCGCTGCTGCGACGAAGAGGTGCCGATCCGCGTGCTGGGCAGCGGCTCGAACGTGCTGGTCCGCGACGACGGCGTGCCCGGCATGGTGGTGAGCCTCTCCAGCGGCGATTTCGCCGAGATCCAGGTCCGCGGCGGTCGACTCACTGCTGGCGGCGGCGCCACGCTCGCGCACGCGATCAGCGAAACGGTCCGCGTCGGCCTAGCCGGCTTGGAACCACTGGTCGGCATCCCGGGAACCATCGGCGGAGCCCTGCACGGCAACGCCGGCAGCCGCGGCGGCGACATCGGCCAATGGGCTTGTCGCGCGACGGTGATGACCCGCGCCGGCGATATTCTTCAGCGCGACCGCGAAGATCTCGTGTTCGCCTACCGTCAGAGCAGTCTCGACGAGTTGGTGATCCTCAACGCGGAATTCCAACTCGAAGAAGACGATCCCATACAACTAACCAAGCGGATGCAAAAGCAGTGGATCGTCAAAAAGGCCGCCCAGCCGATGTCGCATCAGAACGTGGCCAGCGTGTTCAAGAATCCCCGCGGCATGAGCGCCGGAATGCTGATCGATCAGGCCGGCCTGAAGGGCACCCGGGTGGGCGAAGTGGAAGTGAGCCAACGCCACGCCAACTTCATCGTCGCCGGCGACGGCGCCACAAGCCAGGATGTACTCCGACTGATCGACATGATTCGCAGCCGCGTCGCGGAACGGCTCGGCGTGGAGTTGGAAACCGAATTGGAAATCTGGTAATCACTCGGCTAGTTGTCGTCCAAAGCAGCGCACGGAGGTGTTGCCATGGCTCGCGTCAAAGCGAAACGTAAATCATCCAGCAGGAAGTCGGTGTCGGCGGCCGGCGGTCGCGTCCGTCATCTGCTGCTGCCCCGGGCCCGCGTGTTGGTGGCGCTGGTCGTGATCGGCGTCTTGGGGTGGGGCATGCACTCGCTCTGGGATCAGGTCGCCCCGTCGGTGATCCAGCGGAATCAGCATCTTCTGCAGGCCGAGCGGATTACGAGCAGCGCGTTGCCCGCCTGGATCGCCGCGGACGTCTCTGCCGAGGTCGTCCGCAACGCCGGGCTCGACGGTCGGCTCTCGCTGTTGGATGACTCGTTTGCCCAAGTAGTCGAAGACGCATTCGCGCTGCACCCTTGGGTCGAATCGGTCGAGCGGATCTCGAAGCAGTATCCCCAAGGAGTCCACGTGGAGCTGACCTATCGTCGGCCGGTGGCGGTGGTCGAGATGTCGGGGCACGGGAGCGTGCTGTTCGTGCCGATCGATTGCCAGGGGGTGCACCTGCCGTCGGGCGACGTACCCGAGCTGCGCAAACGCTACTTGCCACGCGTCGGCGGGATCGTGGGCCGTCCGCCCGTGGGACAGACGTGGCCCGACCCACGCGTGATCGGCGCGGCGGAACTGGCCGAAAAGCTGCGTGAGCAATGGGAACCGCTCTGCCTGGTCGACATCTTACCCTCGGCCCGACCGGAAATCCGCGACGGCTCTCGGTTCTTTGTGTACGATCTGATCACCCGCGGCGGCACGCGCGTGGTGTGGGGCGCCGCGCCGGGCGCCGCACCGCCGAAGGAAGATCCCTTCGATGCCAAGCTCGCGCGATTGCAGAATTGCGTTGAGCAGCACGGCCCTTTGGATTCGGTGCGCGGTCCGGCCATCGTGGACGTCCGAGGTGCTCTGGCAATTACGCCCCGCACGGTCAAGAAACCACCCACCGCAGGCAAAGACCCTCGGACGGCAAAGACTTCACCCGGTGCCGACGAAGACGCGCCGGTCGTCAAGTAGAATGAATGTGAGATGTGAAATGTTAGATTGCAGATGTCAGAATTGTGCGACGTCAGCCCCTGAGTATCTGACATCTGCAATCAAACATCGAACATCTCACATCCACTAAGAAGCATCGCTTTCGAGTTGGCTTTGTTGAGCCGTTTCGATCGCGAGCAGGTCGGCCTGACGGAGTTGCTCCGCCAATTCCTCGCGCACCACGGCCATTTCCCTGGGCGCTTCGATGCCGATGCGGACCCCGCTATTGCCAACTTTGACCACGGTTACCGTGATCTTGTCGCCAATGAAAATCCGCTGGCCTACCTTTCGAGATACTACCAACACGACGCGAACTCCTTCTCACTCCGCTGGGAGCAGATCTCCACTGATGGTCAGCGGTTCTCTTGTTTCGATAAATATCTGTATCGCAACCACCCCCTGAGCCGATTCCGCTCAGCGCCGCGTGAGCCTACACCGTAGTGGCCGTCTGGGCCGTTTGCAAGCTTCGGATTCCTGAAAAACCGAGATCCAAGTGGCTCAAAAAGACAATCCCAAACCCAAAAATGTAGGTCTGGGTGCTATGCGCGATTTGGGGAGCGGCCGGAGGTCGGATCGGGTTCAGGATGCCAGCGTCGCAGGATTGTCATTTCAGTATGCTTGAAGACGCCGGCCAACCGGCCACTGCAATGGAGGTTCTTCAGGGACTCTAGTTGATATGTTTGTGGGCTGGAGGAAATTCAGTAGCTCCAAATTCGAGCCGGTCACATGAATCATTCATGAACCGTAGCTTCAGGAATGCCCTGAAGGGGCAATGCTATGTTAGCCCAGACATCTGAGGTGTTCTGTCAAGTCTGTTTTTTTCATCTGGGCTCCTGAGTTAGGTTTGCTTGGAAGCGAGATATTTGAGGAGGGGGGATTTCCCTTTGACCAGAGAGGCGCGGTAGGTCATTTCATCGTAGAGA
>CAXMSB010000239.1:0-12166 GCA_964195615.1 uncultured Granulosicoccus sp.
ATGGGGACCTGTGGCGCAAACGGTTTGAAGAGGATCTGGTCGAGCTGCTGACCCGCATGGGTCACCCGCCAAAGGACTCGGTCACGTTGGTCGTTCAATCACTAACTTCGTCGGAGACGTGGGTCCGGGAAGAGGTCCCCATGACGGAAGCAAATCGACGGGCGATTAAGGCGGCGCCCCAAGCACGGGCGAATCCGTAGCCACAGCGCCAGCGCGTGGAGCGTGTCCTTGAGATTCTTGAGGTAACGATCCTTCGCGTTTTTAGCTGACTGGTTCATATTGATTTTCCAGTATGTTGTCTACAAATTGTTTTGTGTCTTGCCAGGCAATTTTCCAGTGCTTTAGTGTTTTCTTGCCAAGAGCGGTGATCTGATAGTATTTTCGCGATGGCCCGGCATCTGACGGTTCAACGTGACTAGAAAGCAGTTCTTGCTTTTCCATTGAACGGAGCACTGGGTAGAGTGCCCCAGGCTTCATGGGGAGTGCTCCGAGGCAGCGTGACTCCAATTCCTTAGCCACTTCGTACCCGTACATAGCGCACTTTTTCTGATGCAGAAGCGTGAGAAGTACTAGCGAAGTTGCACCTGCGTTTAGTTGCTTTTGCAGGCTGTTTTTAGTATTCTTCGCTGCCATAACTGGCCCTTCCGCTCAGACAGTACGTTCTAGTGTTACCTTGATAGTAGTGGTAAGATGACACTAGACAAGGCTGCAATATGGATTTCTCCTAGAACTGGTCGAGATTGGAGGCAATCTAAGGAGAAAAAGGCATGCGATTCAGTCCGTCGGTCACATCAACCGGCGCGATTGAGCATACGCGGCGCCAGGGGGAAGTCTCACGCAGAGCCGCAGAGGGAGTCTTGTTCCCACGCAGAGCGTGGGAGCGAGGTGTAACCCGATGAGAAACTTTTTTTGGAATTCGCAACTGCATAGTACTACAGCGCTATGTGACTCGGCCGGTTTGGGTCCACAAATAACACGAATGGCACGAATAGGGGATGTTTCTGTTAGTCGTCGCATGCCCTGGATGGTTAACCGCTGATTGCGACTTGAGGGATAGTTCGCAGCGACCATTTCATTCGTGCAATTCGTGTTATTCGTGGACTTTCTCGTCCTGTGAGGGCAGTAACTTAGCGCTGTAGCAATAGGGGATAGTTGGTTTCGCCACCTGAAAACACTATGCTACTCGTTGGCCAGATGACGTTCGCTAGATTGTATCTATGACCTTGCTGCGCAGAGAGCCGTATCACTCCGGCGTGTTCTCCGGCGGAATCGGAAAGTCGTTTCCATCGAAGGTGAAAACATGAACTCGCGTGAACGCGTGCTGGCTGCGATCCATCACCGACAGCCCGATCGGCTGCCGATCGACCTGGGCGGTACACGGCAATCGGGAATTGCCGCCTCGACTTATCATCAGCTCAAAAGGGAACTGGGCATTGCTACGTCGACGCGTGTTTATGATCTGTACCAGATGCTGGCCGAGGTTGAACGCCCGGTGATGGAACGATTTGGGGCCGACGTCATCGGACTCAATCGCCCTGACGTAGCGTTCGGCATTCGCAACGAAAGTTGGAAGCCCTGGCAGATGTTCGATGGCACGCCGGTGGAAGTGCCCGACGGCTTCCAGCCGGTGACCGAGTCGAACGGCGACCTCGTCCTCATTCGCGACGGTCAGCCAATCGCCCGTATGCCGAAGGACGGGTTTTATTTCGATCGGTTGGAAGTCTATCCGGGCGGGGCACACACTCCGATCGATGAGGTGAACCCGCCGGTGATGAGCGACGAATTGTACGAGCACTACCGGCTGCAGAGCGAATCGCTCTTCCAGAACACCGACCTGGCTATCATTGCTCCTATGGGGCCGCCGTATGAACTGTTCTACGGACTCGGAACTGGTGGGTTTACGGAGTGGATGATCGCGCTGGCGACGGAGCCGGACTATGTAAACGGCCTACTCGAAAAGTTGGTCGACATCTGGCTGGAGAATCTGCAGCGGTTTGTTGAGGCGGTCGGCGAACGTGTTCAGATCCTCCAGTTCAACGATGACTTCGGCACCCAAAACGCGCCCTTCATCTCCCCCAAGATGTTTCGCGAACTGATCATGCCACATTACAAACGAGGGCTGGATTGGATTCACGAGAACACCCGGATGAAAGTATTCCTCCATTCAGACGGAGCGATCTTTCCGCTGATGGAGTCGCTGATCGAGATGGGAGTCGACATCGTGAACCCGGTTCAGACTAGCGCCGCGGGCATGGACCCCCGACGGTTGAAGGAGGAGTTTGGCGACCGACTCGTGTTCTGGGGCGGATCACTCGATTGCCAGAAGACGCTTCCGTTCGGTACGCCAGAAGAGGTCGCCGGCGAGGTCGAAGATCACGTTCGCGTCTTCGCCCCTGGCGGCGGTTACGTGTTTGCGTCTGTACACAACATTCAGGCCGGGGTTCCACCGAAGAACGTGATCAGCATGTTTGACACGGCCCGGCAATGCGCTGCAACCTCGGAATGACAGTAATCGCAAGAGTCGACTTTGCGGTTCCCCTGGCTGAAGCCCAAGATTGCTGGCCCGCGTACGAATAAGCTGCTACGATATCGAGACATTCGCCACTTCTTGCGGAGGGATTATAAATCGATGGGCCTTGTCGCCATTTTGTTGCCGATCATTCTCGTTTTGATAGCGGTTGGTGCTTACTATTCGTACCAGCGGCAGAAGAAGCGGCGTGAAGCGCTGGGTCTGCTTGCCGGCGAACTCGGGTGGCGATTCGTGCCGGAGAAAGATCATGCGCACGACGACGAGTACGCCCACTACGAAATCTTCCGCCACGGCCATTCGCGTTACGCTTACAACACGCTGGTCGGTTCGCTCCGGGTGGACGGCACGCCGTGGCCGGCGAAGATGGGCGACTTCCATTATCAGACGACCTCCAGCAACGGCAAATCGACAACCACCCACACGCACCGCTTCAGCTATCTGATTCTCCAACTGCCGTACGTCCGCTTGTCCGATCTGTTGATCCGTCGCGAAGGAATGTTCGACGCGGTGAAGAATCTGTTTGGATTCGACGACATCGATTTTGAGTCGGCGGAGTTTAGCCGGCGGTTCTTTGTGAAGAGTTCGGACAAACGATTCGCCTACGACGTGATCCACCCCGGCATGATGGAGTTTCTGCTAGCGAGCGACGCGCCGACGGTCGATGTTGAGCGGGGCCGCTGCTGCTTGAGCGACGGCCGGCGGACCTGGACGCCGGAGCGGTATCAGGCGACACTCGCGTGGGCCAGTCGGTTTTTCGAGCTGTGGCCCAATCACCTGGTTAGCCAACTGGAGCAATGAATCGGAAGTGGCCATGGAAGCATTCATCCCGATCGCGATCGTGCTGGGCGTAGTGCTGGTGCCGCTGGTGTGGCTAGTCGGCAACTACAACCGATTCGTCGGCGTCCGGCAACACATCCGCGAGAGCTGGTCGGACATCGATGTGGAAATGAAACGCCGTTACGAGCTGATCCCCAACCTGGTGGAAACGGTGCGCGGCTACGCCAAGCATGAACGCGAGGTGCTCGAGATGGTGGTCGAACTTCGCAATCGAGCGCTCGGAAATCACGGCACGGCGACCGAGCAGGCGGTCGACGAGAGCGCTCTGCAGATCGGTGTGAAGCGGCTATTTGCCGTCGCCGAGGACTATCCGACGCTCAAGGCGGACACCCAATTCCTGGCTCTGCAACAGGAGCTGGCCAACTGCGAGGACCGCATTGCCGCGGCCCGGCGTTTCTACAATGCCAACGTCCGCGACATGAACCAGCTCTGCGAGTGCTTTCCGTCGAACCTGGTAGCCGCCATGTTCGGTTTCGAGCAGAGCACGTATTTTGAGCTTTCCAGCGATGCCGAACGCGTGGTGCCCCGCGTGTCGCTGGGGGTTTGACCCTGTTTCTCCGGGTCCGTGTTCTCAATCAGGGACTTCCCGGCCCCTGTTTTCGTCGCCGTCGAAACAAGAATTAGCAGACAACCCGACAGAGGGGGTGTGGCGGACGCGTATTTTTTGCAGGACCTTCCGGCAATCTGCGGCTAGGCGTTACCGCACTCTTGTCCTATGATGCGTCTTCTCAGCCACGAATACTCGGTCGGATGTGCCGGAAAGTACTCGCGGCTGGGATAGTCGCCTGCGGGTTGGGCACCGGGCGAACGGATTTTCCACCACCCAACAAACGGACACCAGACGATCCGCTTTGAATCTACTACCTGTTCATTCACTCTAGTTTTAGAAAAGGATTTACAATGGCGAAAAAGAAAGCAGCAGCCGCGAAGAAACCGATGACCAAGTCGGAGATTCTCACCTCGCTGGCCGAATCGAGCGAGCTCAGTAAGAAAGAGGTCGCCGGCGTGTTCGAAGACCTGGCCGCGCTGATTGCCAAGAACTTGAAGAAGAGCGGGCCGGGCGTCTTCACGATCCCCGGACTGTCGAAAATCAAGGTCGTCCGCAAGCCGGCCACCAAGGCGCGACCGGGCATCAATCCCTTCACGGGAGAAGAAACGATCTTCAAAGCGAAGCCCGCCCGCAACGTGGTGAAGATTCAGCCGCTCAAGGCGCTGAAGGACATGGTCTGAGCCCCGCTCGGGTCCAGTTGAAGAAGATAAAAGAGCCCAGGGGGACGAGTCCCTCTGGGCTTGTTCATTTCTGACACTGCTCCCCCGCTCAGCAATCTGAATGGCTGTGGAGAGATAGACAACCGTGTCACGTTCTTCAAATACTCCCAAGCAGTCGAAGGAGAAACTGGAGTCGGCCGCCGCGGCGAAACAGCGGCAGACACGGCGGCGTGTCTTTCTCAAGCGATGCTTGGGTAGTGCCGTGGGATTGGGAGCTGGGGGCCTGGGATACTCTCTATTCGAGGCTGGTTGGATCCGTATCCATCGGACCACTCTGAGTGTGCCGCGACTGCCGGTTCCTTTCCAGGGAACCACGATTGCCTTTCTGGCAGACATTCACCACGGCCCGTTTACGAGCCTGGAGTACGTGCATCGGGTTGTCCAACTCACTGTCGCCCGACGTCGTACTGCTGGGGGGCGACTACGTGCATCGCGATCGCCAGTATATCCGCCCTTGTTTCGAGGCCCTTTCGAGTCTCAAATCCCCCCGGGGCATTTATGGCATCCTGGGCAATCACGACCATTGGGAAGGTGCCGAAGCAACTCGCCAGGCGATGAGAACCAGCGGCATCGTTGAAATGACCAATTCGGGCGTGTGGATTGAACAGAGTGGTGCGCGATTACGCCTGTCGGGCGTGGGTGATCTTTGGGAGGACGTTCAGGACTTGGACCACGCTTTGGCCGATACCCAGCAGTCGGAAACAGCGATTCTGCTGAGCCACAATCCCGATTTTGTCGAGAGCATTACTGATCGCCGCGTTGGACTCGTGCTCAGCGGCCACACCCACGGCGGTCAAATCGTTCTGCCGATCGTCGGCGCACCGAGAGTTCCTTCGCGCTACGGCCAGAAGTATCTTCACGGCCTGGTCAAGACGCCGTACACGCAAGTCTTTGTAACTCGCGGTCTGGGGACGGTAACTCCGCCTCTAAGATTCTGCTGCCGCCCGGAAATATCGCTGATCACGATAACGTAACACCGGCTCAACGCGCAGCAGCAGCAGCGGTCGATACTGTGTCAGCCGCGAAGCGGCAGCGGAGCGCTCGGCTGGCGCCTCGCGGCTAACGCAATCGGAATAGAAAAGGCGCCTCATGCACCGCCTTGGAGGGCTTCATCAAGCAACTACTCTGCAATTGAACCTCGACGGCTGCAATTGGAACTTGGCGGTGCATTGTGGCGCAAACTTACTTATTTTTCTTTTCTTTTTTCAGCCTTCGTTTTTCTTTGGGAGTGAGCTGGGCCTTTTTCTGTTGCTCCCTCTTGCCTTTGTCCTTACTTCCCTTGTCGCCCATAGCTGCTTCTCCCTGATTGAAAACGAAGGTTCCGCTCAGCCTGATCAGATAGGCTTGACGTTTTCTGCTCTCGGACCTTTAGGTCCACTTCCTTCGGTGTACGACACACGCTGTCCTTCTTGGAGCTCGTCGTAGCTCACGCCTTCGAGGTTCGACGAGTGAAAGAACATGTCCTTCTCGCTTCCGGTGTCGATGAACCCGAAGCCTTTGTCCGTGAGTCGCTTGATGGTGCCTTCAGCCATTTGTCCAAATCCCTAAAAAAAGAGTGTCTCGCGACGTTGCCCGAAATAACGCGTTCGGGCCTCTCCGCCGCAAAGGGGGTATTCTATCGGCTAGATGGGCTACAATCAACCGTCTTGGAAACGCAGTTGGGAGGCGCGTCGGCGGGCGCGTGAAAGTGCAGCCAGTTACCCCAAACTGCCGCCAACGCAGGTTTTAGTGGGTCTTGAATAGCCGAATAGCCCTGAACGATCCGAAATCCGAGAGCAACCTCCCATGAGCAAGATTCTCGATTTTCTGAAAACGACCGCCATTGGAGGGCTACTGGCCCTGCTCCCGCTGATTGTCATCGGCGCGTTGCTCGGCAAGGCAGTGCCCATCGTTCTTTCAGTTCGAGATGTACTCGAAGAGCAGTTCCCGTGGAAAACGCCAGCCGGATTCGTGGTGCTGCTGCTATTGGCAATCGGCATTGTGCTGCTGCTCTGCTTTGCGGCGGGGCTGCTGGCTCGACGGTCGATCGGCAAATGGATGACGAAACACTTCGAGAAAACCCTCATGCTGCTGTTCCCGCGCTACCTGGTAATCAAGAATCAAATGGCGGACAGTATCGGTGGCGACGAGAACAAGCCGCGGATGAAGCCGGTGCTCGCCCGATTCAACGATTCGATGCGCATCGGTTTCGAGATGGAGCGCAGCGAAGGCGGGCTGGTGACCGTCTACCTGCCCGGCTCGCCGGACCCCTGGGCAGGCAACGTTGTATTTCTCAACGCCGACCGAGTCGAACCGTTGGACATCGAATTCGGAAAGGCCGTCGCGACGTTCGAAAAACTCGGACGCGACTCGGCGGCACTACTTGCAGGCAAGGAACCCGAGCCCTCATGACTACGCGATGGATTCGTGATTTTTTCCTCATGCCCAAGTGGCGAAGGAGAAGTGAGATGCGAAACCGGTTGAACCACACAATCTTGATTCTGGCGACGGTCGGATTGGCCTCGCTGTGCTTGCCGTGGCAAGCACAAGCAGAGGAGGACAAGCCGAGCTACACGCTGCTGAGCAACGCGAAAATCTTCGATGGCGTTAACAATCGGCTCACGCCGGGAAGCGTACTGATCGAGAACAACCTGATCAAGAGCGTGGGGGCCAACGTCCAGGCTCCGCAAGGTGCGACCGTGATCGACTGCGGTGGTCGTACGCTGATGCCGGGGCTGATTGACGGGCATGCGCACATCGCCATCAACGCCAATTATCCCAATATCGAAGCCAATTTCACTGCAGGAGATCTGCACATTCGCGCAGTGGTCGCAGCGCAGCGAAGCTTGGATGACGGGTTTACGACAGTAAGAGATATGGGCGGGCCCGTTTTCGGTCTGAAGCGAGCCATTGACTCCGGGCTCTTCCCCGGGCCAAGAATCTATCCCTGCGGCGCTTTCGTCAGCCAAACCGCGGGGCACGGAGACTTCCGGCATCAGAACGATCCGAATCCTTCTTTGGGTGGAAGGATAGGAGCAGCCGACAGCTCCAATTTCTCTCGCTTCAACATTGGTATTGTCGCCGACGGACGGCCAGCCGTGCTCGCCGCTGTTCGACAGAATCTGATGATGGGCGCAACGCAGATCAAAATCATGGCTGGAGGAGGCGGTTCTTCTAAGTACGACCCGATCGACGTTACACAATACACGGCTGACGAGATGTCAGCGGCTGTGGAAGCCGCAGCGGATTGGGGGACCTATGTCGCGGGACATCTGTTCACAGACAGATCGTGCCGGCGTTTCATCGAAGCAGGCGGAAAGAGTATCGAGCATGGCTTCTTCATGAGCGAAGATACGATCGAGCTCTGTGGCGAGGAGGAGATATTTGTCGTTCCACAGACTTGGGGAATATCTCCGGAGCTGTTCAAGAACCCGAATGTCCCCGTTGCCAAGCACGCCTCGATTCAGAAATTGATCGACGACGCCAAGGAATTCGGCCCCTGGCTGTTGAAACACGACGTGAAGGTTGTATTCGCTTCCGATCTAGTCGGCGAACTTGAGGACGGTATTCGGTGGCGCCGGTACGAGCTGTATTGGCGAACCAAGGTTTTCGGCAGCAATTTTGAAGTCCTCCGGCAGGCCACTTCCACCGCGGGTGAGCTGGTCGCCCTGAGTGGAAAACGGAACCCCTACCCAGGAAAACTGGGGGTGATCGAAAAAGGAGCACTTGCGGATATCCTTGTTGTGCGTGGCAATCCACTGGACGACATGTCGGTACTCGGTGCGGAAACCAGTGTCTTTGACGCCCCCAGGCCAAAACCGATCAGGACGATTCAGCTCATCATGAAGGACGGTAAGATCTACAAGAACACGCTCTAATGCAGGCCCTGATTACAGAGACGTTGAGGAAACGAAAGGATAGTCGCGATGTCGGTTCTCGCGTTGGTCACGTGCCCAGAAGAGATCGGCTTGGTCGTGCCGTGGGCGGCGAAGTTTGCCTCGGTGCGAGAATCGTCGCTGACGATCTTGTGCTGGAGTTATTCTCCGACGCCGCAAGAACCTGAAACGATGAGTTCCGAGGATTCGGCTGTCGCTGATAGTCTCGTCGTGGCCGTTCGAGATTTTATTTCGCAGCCGGACAGTGCTCTTCCCGCGGACGATCCCAACCGATTGGCCAACCGATTTCCCGAGGTCCAGGATGCGATCATCCAGCGCCTCTCGCATCCAGACGCCACCGCGGCGATGCTGGAGAGGATCGAGCAGGAGGAACCGTTGCTCGCCATTGCCGCGGCCAAGGATCCGACGGGGCGGTCGAGCGCCAACGATCCGCTGCTGCTGCGGTCACCCAGCAACACGGTCATCCTCTACGGTCGGGGTCAGACGGGGCTGTCTAAGCGTCGGGTGTTCGTGGGCACGGCCGATTGCTCGAACGACGGTTTTGCGGTTTTTCTCGCGACGCTGATCACCAAGCGAACCAAATCGCGAGTAAACATCGCGCGGCTCGAGGAGGAGAGCGGCGAGGAGAACATCGAAGTTGGGCGGCGCGAAATTTTGCAGTTGATGCGCGACATGGGCGTGAAACCGAGCGCGCGGATTCGTCGACGCGTGTTTCTGGCCGGTGATTCCACCGGGTTGGTGGCTGTCGCTGAGGGACACGACCTTGTGCTGATCGGCATGAACAGTCGACTTTCGCCTCGGGAGTTTCTGGAGAAATCGCCCGACGCGACGGTCGCCATCGTCAAACGTGCGCCGCCGTTGCGACTGTGGGATCAAGGGAAATTGCGCACCGACTGGCTGCCTCGCATCAGCCCGGCGGACCATGCCGATCTGATCCAAAGCCTGCGGCATGGCTCGATTTTGAGCCGCGATTTCCTGGTGATGCTCGGGCTGGCGGCCTCAATTGCCTCGCTGGGGCTGCTGCAAGATTCCGCGGCGATCGTGATCGGCTCGATGCTGCTGGCGCCGTTGATGACGCCGATGATTGGCAACGGCCTGGCCTTGGCTCAAGCGAATCCCAAGTTGGGTAGAAGGGCGATGCTCTCGGTATTCGTCGGGTTTCTCTTGACGCTCCTGGTAAGTTCCCTCGTCGCTTTTGTGACTCCCGGCGAGGAGATGACTTCGCAAGTCCTCGCGCGCGGCCACCCAAATATCTTGGACCTGCTGGTCGCGTTTTTCTCTGGTGCCGCGGCGGCCTATGCCATGGCTCGGCCAAGTCTCACCGGCACGGTGGCGGGCGTCGCGATTGCCACGGCCTTGGTGCCGCCGCTTTGCTGCTCAGGCATATCACTGGTCTACTGCCAATTCGACGTCGCGGAGGGAGCGGCATTGTTGTTTGTGACGAATGTTGCCGCCATTGTGCTGGGGGCCGCCTTGACGTTTCGATGGATGGGCGTCACCGGAGGACGAGCCAACGTCCGGCAACGTCTGTGGGTGTTCCGCATGGTCGGAGTCTTTGGCATTCTGCTGATTGTGCTCGCCTTCCCGCTGCAGCGCGCCTTGCAACGAAACATCGATACCGGCAAAGCCCAGCCGAACAATTTTCCTTTGACCATGGCGGTTACGGAAGCGCTGGTCGAGTACATCGAAAGAACGCCGGACCTGGAGCTCATCGCGTCTGGTCGACCGAGTTCCGCGCAAGACCAAGCCGACGTCGTGCTCGTGTTGGCCTCCCCCGATCCCCTGTCGGAATCGTACGCCGATAAGCTCATCGAGATCGTGCGACGGGAAATGGATGACGAGGCGCTTATTGTTAAGGTGCATTGCTTGCAAGAGGCGTGGCAACGCAAGTGAGGTGGGCCGATCGGTTCTTGACCGAGACCGCGACAGAAGAAAACGTTGTTTCCAAGGGATCTGCAACAAGAAAACTCCCTTGACTTCACCCCTGACGCCCTCGAAACTGTCAGAACGTTCGCTATCACTCACAAATCGGAAGGAACCTAATCATGAAACGCTGGTTTTTCTTTATCTACGGCGTCCTGTGCCATCTGTCGTTCTTCGCGGTTTACGCCTATCTGATTGGATTCTTGGGTAACTTCCTGGTGCCCAAGTCGGTTGACTCGCCGGCGACGAGCTCGGTGCCCTATGCACTTTTCATCAACTTTCTGCTGCTCGGCATGTTCGCTCTGCAACACTCGATCATGGCCCGGCCCGGCTTCAAGGTCTTCTGGACGCGGATCGTGCCGAGGCCGATCGAACGTAGCACGTACGTGCTCGTCTCGAATATCGTCACGGTCTTTCTCTTGTGGCAATGGCAGGGGATCAACGTCGTGGTGTGGAACGTCGAGGGCGATCTGGGGAGATACCTGCTGTGGGGCCTGTTCGCGGCAGGTTGGCTGCTGGTTCCCGCCGCGAGTTTGATGATCAATCACTTTGATTTGTTCGGCACGCGGCAAGTGTGGCTCTACCTGCGCGGGCGGGAGTACACGCACATGCCCTTCAGCACGCCGATGCTCTACCGACACATTCGGCATCCGCTCTACGTCGGGTGGACGATCGCGTTTTGGGCCACCCCGAGCATGAGCCTCGGGCACCTTCTCTTCGCGGGTGTATTGTCCGGGTACATGGCCTTGGCCGCACTCATCGAAGAGCGCGATCTGGTTCACTTCATCGGCAGCCAGTACGAAGAGTATCAGCGCAACGTGCCCCGATACTTGCCGCGACTGTTTGGGCGTTCCCAGTAATGCGCATCTGAATAGAAGTGGGTCTGCTGAAAACGGGTGGTCGTCGCGTGCTGTCGGCGTGTCATTTTCAATGATGGTGCGTGTAAATCCGCCAGCCGCGAAGCGGCGATAGCACCTAGCTGCGGGCGTTAGCCCGCGGTCCGAAAGCGCATCCCCGCATAGCCGCGAAGCGGCGACAGCAAATGCTCGTTCGCTGCCACCGCTCCGCGGTTCATCAATCTGTTGGTCGCCAACAGTGCCATCAACGTGTCGCTTTCCATCAGGAAGCGTATAGGTTCCATCAGGAAGCGTATAGGCGTCCGATTCAGAACCTATCAAAACACCTTGACAGCTTGGGAGGATTCTCAGGCTGACGAGCTACCCTCGGCAGCCGCTGCAGCCGGCAGGTTCTTCGCCGCCAGGCTGAGCATCACGAGCGACCAGCCGTTGAGCATCATGTCGATGCCGATGAACAGGCCGATCATCCACAGTCCCGCTTCTGGCAATCGATTCCAGATGAAGATTCCCAGGCAGAGATTCACAACGCCATGAAGCAGCAGCCAACCCCAATTCTGGAATTTCAACAGCAAAGCGATTGCGACTCGAAAGATGCCGCCGAACATCAGGAACATCGAGATGAGCAGCGTCAGGGTAACGGCAGTTGCCCCGGGGTTGGCGACGATCATGAATCCCACCACCACGTAGAGCAGCCCCGTCAATAGATCAACAAAGAATCCGCCCCACTCTTTGCAACGGAAGGCGTGGACGGCTTGCAGAACACCGCCGCAAGTCAGCAGCCATCCCAACAGCTTCATCGAGAACAAGGTCGTCACAAAGGCCGAGCCAAAGGCGACCGACCCTCCGACAATCAGCAAGATACCCAGGGCCAAGAA
>CAXMSB010000240.1:0-5339 GCA_964195615.1 uncultured Granulosicoccus sp.
CCGACATAGAAAGTCTCCTTGCGCTAAACCGGGGCCGGGTGACAACCACAGCGACAGCAAGGAGTGGGGTCCCTGCGGTGAACGCGGCGAAGGGACCGGTGCGAAGGCATGGACCTGGAACGCGACGCCATCGACGATCTCAGGGAAGCAAAGGGATTCGAGGGCGATACCAAGGGGTTCGTTGATTATCTTCGTGGGCTCATTGCGGAGTGAGGTGGGGGTGGGTTCTTGGTTTCCACGGCACCCCGCCTAAGCACACCCTCCCACGGCGGGCGCACGCGCGAGGAAAAACGGTAATTACCGTTTTGCGCGCCGGCCGATTTCTTCAAGTACTGCGATTAAAGGGTTTTCGTTGCAACGGAATGAATTGGATTGCAATAGAGCCTTCGATTCGTTAGAGTCTACTATTACAGCACCAACGGGCTGAAAGCCTTGGTTCGGCGAGTGTTTCCCCAGCTATCGCAACTTATGATAAAAGGCAGGAACACCGCCCGATCGAGAAATAGGCTTCGCATGGACAGATTTGGCAAACACATTCCGATGGCCAGTTTCATGTTGGCCGTCTGGGTCCTCCAAAATCCACTGCTGTGGGCACAGACCCAGGGACCGATCACCGCCGAACAGGTACGAAATGCCATCGCCGGCGGCGTGAAATTTCTTCAAAGCGAGCAGAACGACAGCCGTGGCACTTGGAATGATCTGGCCCAATATCCGGGCGGCGTCACGGCGTTGTGTACTCTGGCATTGTTGAACTCGGGTGTTCCGCCGAACGACCCGCACATTCAGAATGCGCTCGTCTTCCTGCGCAAGATCGAGCCGTCGAAGACCTACGGCGTGGCGCTGCAAACGATGGCACTCTGTGCGGCGGAACCGCGCCGTGATCAAATTCTCATCCAGCGCAACGTGCGTTGGCTGGAATCGACTCAACTGCCCGGAGGCATGTGGGGGTATCCGGGCTCATCGGGTGACAATAGCAACTCTCAGTTCGCCGTACTCGCACTACACGAAGCGGAGCGAGCCGGCGCACAAGTCGATCCGGCCACTTGGCGCCGCGCCGCCAAGTATTGGAAGGACTGCCAGAATCCCGATGGGTCTTGGGGTTATAAGGTCGATTGGGTCGACGGGCTGGGCAGCATGACTTGTGCCGGCATCGGCGCATCGGTGATTTGCTCCGGCCGAGTTAATCGTCCCAACGCGGAAGTCGACAACGGTTTCGTCCAGTGTTGTCAGCCGCAGGATGAAGACGATTCGCTCGAACGGGCTCTCGGCTGGTTGGGGAGAAATTTTTCCGTGCGTCGAAACCCGGGACGTCGGGGGAGAGGGAATGTTTGGCATTACTATTACCTCTATGGTTTAGAACGCGTCGGCCGGCTCACCGCCCGCCGCTTGATCGGCGATCACGACTGGTACCGCGAGGGAGCGGAATTCCTGGTGGGCCAACAAGATCCGTTCAACCACCATTGGGCCGCCACGGGACCAGCCGAGGAAAATCCTCACATCGCCACTTCGCTGGCCCTGCTGTTTCTCTCCAAGGGACGCCGCCCGGTGCTCGTGGCGAAGCTGGAACATGGCCCCGGCGACGACTGGAATAATCACGAAAGCGACGTCGCCCATCTCACGGCTCGAGCGGAGAAGCTGTGGGGGCTCGACATGACTTGGCAGATTGCCGAGCTGGAGGCGGCCTCGGTCGACGACCTGCTGCAGGCCCCGGTGCTGTTTCTCAGCGGCAGCCGCCTCCCCGACCTGCGCGGGCAAAAGAAGAAAATTCGCGACTACCTGGATCGGGGCGGTTTCTTGTTCGCCGAGGCGTGTTGCGTCGACGGCTCTCCATTCGAAAAGGGCTTTCGCGAGTTTGTCGACCGGGTGTTCCCCGAACCGGAGTATCAGTTGCGTCGCGCCGGGCCAGAGCATCCGCTCTGGCGAGTGGAGGAGCTGGTGCGTCCCGAGTCGCCTTACGCCGGTCGGGTCTGGACCGTCGAATATGGCTGCCGCACGTGTATCGTTTTCTCCGAAATCGACTTGTCTTGCTATTGGGAACTGTACGGAACCGGTCGAGATGTGGGACTGCCTGAGATGATCAAGGGACGCCTGGCTGACGCCAACGCGGTGGGCGTCAACGTGTTGGCCTATGCGACCAATCGCGAACCGAAAGGCAAGGAGGCTTCCTTTGTCGACCTGACCGACTTGGCGTCGCTCGACGCGTCGGGCAGCCGGGGCACGATTCAAATCGCCAAACTGCAACATGGGGGCGGTTGCAACGACGCGCCTGGGGCACTGGTCAACCTGCTTCGCACCGCGGCCCAAGGGGAGCTCAAGCTGCAGGCGAGTACCACTGAATTTCCGATTCGGGCGGACGACCCGCTTCTCAGTCGATTCGTTCTTGCCTTCATGCACGGTCGCCACGATTTTCGTTTCACGCCTCGCGAGCGGGAAGCGCTCGGCACCTATCTGCAAAATGGCGGGACGTTGCTGGCCGATTCGATCTGTGCGAGCAAGGAATTCGCCGTTGCCTTTCGGCGGGAAATTCAAGCGGCGCTGCCTGGCAGCAAACTGCGTCGCGTGCCAATCACCGATCCGCTTTTCGCCGACGTCGCCGGGGCGTTCGACATTCGCAAGGTAAGCCGGCGCGATCCCGTTGACGGGCAGGCCGATCAACCCCTGAGGGCGCGTGTTCGAAAAGTGGAGCCGGAGTTGGAGGGAATCCGACTCGACGGGCGCTGGGCCGTGATCTTTTCGCCGTACGACATCAGTTGCGCCCTGGAGCAACACGAAGCGATGGAATGTCGCGGTTATACTCGAGAAGACGCCACGCGCATCGGGCTCAATGTGCTGATGTACACGCTTACGCCCGACGCTGGGAGCGGGCCGCCGTAGGTTCAGCAAACGCTGAAATCAGGTCGATGTGACAGGTGGTCCAAGCCGAACATCGTGAAATGGTTGGATCGCCGGTAAATTCGTGCGTCTCTGCAACTACCGTTAGGTGACGCAACTGACCTACGACTTCCTGTCCCGTCGCTACGCTCAGCGCCGATCAATCGAGCCAGTCTTTGGCTTCGAGCCGTTCGGGGACGTAGACCTCGGTGACGTAGCTGATGTCTTTGGAGATCAGCGATTCGACTTCCAGCTTGAAGTCGTTCTTGAGCATCCGTTGGATCTCGCTTTGCCAGGGGCGTTTTTTCTCGAACCAGGGATACTTGGCGATCTGTTTGGCCCGTTTGCGGTCGTTGTCGTTCAGTGCGATTTTCACGCTGTCGGAGAGATCGCAACGATCGAAATCGATGCTGCGTAGCCCGAGATACTTGGCGTCGGGGACCGCCATTCGCTGGCTTTCGAAGGCGAGGTTGATCGAGCCCTGTTTCAGGACACTGTAGATGTAGTACCCCCAAGGATCGTTGTCGAGCAAGCAGTAGACGGGCAGTTTTAGCTCGTTGTGCATCCGGTTGAGCATTCGGCGCACGCCGCGGGGCGGCTGGCCGGCGCCGTGAGTGAGGATGCAGTTGTGGGTGTCCCAGAATTTGTCTTCGTTGAATCGTTGCCAGACGGTGCCTTTTTCGACATGCAGGATGAACTTGGCGTCGCACTTTTTGCGGTTGAGTTCGATCACTTCGGGCTCGACGATTGAAGGAATCGCGTAGCCGCCCGACCCCATTCGGGCGCAATTGATTTCATCGCCGCGGTCGATGAGCGTGATATCGCCGACCATCGCCCCCCGGTTCTCGGCGTAGAGATGCAACTCCTCGCGGATCGAGTCTAACAGCACCTCGACGTCTTCGATGATTGTGTCACACTCGTTTTGCTCTTCGAAAGTATTTTCCTTGACGCCTTCGATCGTATGCTTGAGCATGTAGAACAGACCTCTCAAGCTGGTGGTCTTACCCTGGTCGAGGAGCTTTTTGCAGCCACTGGCGACCAGCACGGTGCGCATGTACGCCTTGGCTTGCGAGAGGTCGAACAGTTGCCGCCGGTTCTTGCTGCTGCCCATTTCGATGATGCGTTTGCGTGGGCTGTAGCGGACGTTCGACAAGGTGCGCGAGGGGATATCGACGTGCGGATCGCGCCGCGCATTGGCGGCGGTCACCACGCGATCGGCTAGGCCCTTCAGCCGGGCCATCGTTTTCTTATCGCGCGGCGTCAGTTTGACGGATCCCTTGGAAGCAGTTTTTACCGTTCGTTTCTTGGCCATTGATTTTCTCTGGTAGCAATAATAAGTATCACGCGGAGGCGTTGAGACTATTCTTCCTCTGATTCCTCTTCGATATCCACCCGATTGATCGCCGCCTTGTGGGTGGAGGGGTCGACGATTAGGACGTTGTCGCCGAGGTTCAAATCGGTGGGTCTTTCCTTGATCGGTCGGCCGCGGTCGTCGAGTTTCATGTCGGCCTCGGCCGTGCGGCGTTTGGCGACTTTTAGTAGCTGTTCGTACAGTTCGGCTTGTTTGGCGCCGTTGATCTCGCTCACCGCGGTCGAAACTTCCTTGAGATATCGCAAAAAGACTTCGCGGCGGTCGGATTGCTGTTTTACTTTGAGCCGCCGACGCAGGTACATGCCCAGCTTGCGCCCGACGGCCTGCAGGCCTAGCCGGATTTCCTTTTGGATTTCCGGGTAGTTGGCGATCGCTTCTTTCGACTCGCTGGTGAAGGGAACCCACACGCTGGCGATATGCACCATCAGCGACACGGGCCCCCGCGGCAACGAGCCTCGCGATTGGCTGAGGCCATAGCTCCGCCAGTTGGTGCCGGTGACTGTCTGTGTGACAGCGCAAGCCGCCTGTTGGAACTGCAACGGCACGCGGTTGGCGTAGCGCATCACTTCCATCATCTGCCCGTCGGAGATGCTCACGTTCTTCATCGCGGAGAAGAATTTTTCGATTTCCTTTGGCTTGAGCTTCGAGGGCGTTTGCCGAGTGCTGATGCCGGCGGCTTTGATGATCTTGTCGGCCGATTCAGCGCCCAAGCCGTTGAACGTGTAGATGAGAAACTGCCGGACAGTGCGGGCGTCGGTTTCTTCCAGCAGCTCCAGAAGCAAGTCCTTGGTGACGTTCTGCGTCGGGGCCGTTCCGCCGTAGGCCAGGCCGACTTCGATCTGAAATGGATTGCCCCGATAGACGGCCGGCGGCCGCGTGGCGGCGGTGTAGAATTCGCCGGGGACGACTTCGTGTAGGCCCTTGAGGATCAGATCCTCGCCGATGGGGCAAATGCAGTCGGTGGCGGGGTTGGATATCTTCGTCTTTTGAATCGCCTGATGGAGCAAATCGGCCTCGCGTCGGCCCACCTTGCGGGTGTTGCTGCGGGTGGTGACCCCGGCCGTCTGGCAGATTCTTTTGGCGACCGCCGGGGTGA
>CAXMSB010000241.1:0-12607 GCA_964195615.1 uncultured Granulosicoccus sp.
TGGGACCAGGGCAACAGCGCATTTTATGATATACCTTCCAGAACGCTTTCATCGCTCCGGGATGCTTCAGGTAGTTGCCATGTGCATAAAAGAGCGTAGGCATGGTGGCTTCAGTGGCCAAAAAAGATTCAAGACTTTCAGCTACAAATCGACCGCGGTGAATATCATAGCGTTGAAATCGAATCTTTCTGAAACCTTCGTCCAGGTTGCAGCAGCGTGGCGCACAGCGAGTGTTGATGACCCAAAACTCTGGTGGCTCATGGCAACGGTTCAAGCATGTGCCGCATAAACTGCATTCGTCGCATTGGTCCGGCGTGCAGTACTGGGCATGAGCAAACGAGCAAGAGAATGTGGCGAGCAACAGGGAGGCCAAGTAGCAACGTAACGTGAATTGGCACCACCATGGGCGGAACGCGAGGAGAGAATGCATATTGGATGCCCGAGGCTTTGAGGGGGGGGCTTTAGAGGTGGAGGTTGGGACCGCAGATTGTGCCGGATGACCAGCCAGCAGCATACGGACTTGTGAAAAGTATACTACGTTGAGAAAAGGCAACGTCGCCAAGTCTAAAAGAAGTATGGTCAAATGGAAGTCATAGCACGCAAAGGTAGTAGAATCGTTACGAACTACAGTACGTCCAGGCAGTCAGCATCGAAGAGTGCCAAAATTCATCAATGCATGAGACACGTCATCAATAGATCACTTTTCTAAGACGCTGCTTACCAATCTCTAGCGCGCGGCGGTGTACTCGCTCGCTGGTAGAAACGTAAATTCTCTAAGTAGCGGCGGTTTCATCGACCGCAGCAGGAAAAAGACGCAGACTAACTCGCTGAGGTTGCCCCCGCCGCATGCACGAAAGGTAGATCGCCAAACTGCGGAGATGCACAAGACCGATGCACTTTTCGGAAATTCCGAATCGGCGTCGGATTCATCGACCGAAGCGTCGAAGCGAGTCTCCCAAAACGACTTGGTCGCCCTCACCACCGTGTCATAGCGGCTGTAAACATAGCGGCTGTAAACATAGCGGCTGGAAACATAGCGGCTGGAAACCGAGTCGAGAATTGTTGTTTTCGACGTCACCCATAGACTTCTCCTGGCGCTTTGGCATGAATCGCATTGAAGCCCTTGAGGTCGATGGGTTGTCGCAGATCGCCTGCCAAAGCGAATCGAGTTGTTTGGGAAATCCGGGATTGGAGCCTCACCGCTTGGCCGTCTCTTCCAAAAGATGAAAAATCACGCGGAAGGCCTGATGGCCGGCGGCGATCTTCTCGGCGTAGAGATCGTTGATCTCACTGCGCAAGGCGTCGGCGGTGGCAAAACCGTCGGGAATCGCGTCCTCGTCGGTCAATTCCTCCAGCCGGACCTGCTCCACCTCATCGATGCGGATGTAGCCCGCGCCGGGGATATAGCTCCGCTGACCGGCACGCATCATCCGCCACTTCCAGAGCCGAATGGTCTGCGTCTTCTCGCCACAGCGAATCGCGGGGAGGAATTTCTTCTTGAATAGCAACATGGGCGGGGCCATCCGGTGTTCTGGACCAGCAGCATCTGACGCCAGAATAGCAAATAGTCGGACCCCCGGGGACCGTCTCGGCAAGGCCCGCCGCTGACACCCCCATGTCACCCGTCCCTACAAGTCCCCTTGCGTGCCCCCGTAGCGGTCTTATAATTTGGAGACCCCTGTTTTCCGGGGCTCAGCATGGCACAGAACTTGCGGGTGTAGCTCAGTTGGTAGAGCACAACGTTGCCAACGTTGTTGTCGTGGGTTCGAATCCCATCACCCGCTCTTGACCCGTGGTCGATTTATTGATGATTGCGCGGCGATTGAACTCCGCTGCCCAGTATTTGCTGGCGAAATCCGGGCTTCCGTTGGGCGCCCTCGGTTCAGTGACAGCGCAAGCATCAATAAGTTGACCGTTACCCCCGGCGGATCGGTTCGTCGGCGGTTTTTTGTTTCCAGGCAAATACTACAGCAGGTTGTGAGTCCATGGCTCCCGAAAAATTGGATGAAAACGAGGCGGATACCCTCACCGAAACCGCCGAACCAGAGGCCGAAGCAGCCGGCGAATCGGAACGGCTCGATCTCCAGGTCGAAGTCGCCAGCCCCAGCGCGTGCGAACGGCACGTGACCGCGACCGTCTCCCGAACCGACGTCGACCGCTATCTGAACGACGCCTACAGCGAGGTCATGGAAACCGCCTCCGTGCCGGGCTTCCGCATTGGTCGAGCGCCGCGGAAGCTGGTCGAGAATCGCTACAAGAAGGAAATCGGCGAGCAGGTCAAGGGTTCGCTGTTGATGGACAGCCTCTCGCAAATCAGCGAGGACCAGTCGTTCACCGCGATCAGCGAACCGGATCTGAATCTCGACGCAGTCGAGGTGCCCGACGATGGCCCGATGACCTTCGAGTTCGATATCGAAGTCCGCCCCGAATTCGACATGCCGAAGTGGAAGGGCTTGAAGTTGAGTCGGCCCGTGCGGGAATTCTCCGACCAGGACATCGACGAGCAGCTGGAAAAGATGCTCACTCGGTTCGGTCAGCTCACGCCGCACGACGGGCCTGCCGGCGACGGCGACTATCTCACGGTCAACATCACCTCGCAGCACGACGGTCAGCAGGTCGAAGCCGACGAGGAACGGGTCCTGCGGATTCGTCCCACCTTGAGCTTCCGCGATGGCAAGCTCGAAGGGTTTGGCAAGCTGGTGGAAGGCGCCAAGGCAGGTGACAAACGCAGCGGTCAGGTCGATCTCACTCAGGACGCCCCCAACGAAGAGCTTCGCGGCAAGAAGGTCGACCTGGAGTTCGAGATCCTCGACGTCAAGCGGCTCAAGCTGCCCGAGCTAACCGAGGAATTCCTGCAGGAAATGGGCAACTTCGACTCCAAGGCGGACCTACGCGACGCGATCAAAGACAATCTCCAGCGGCAGTTGGAGTACGAGCAGCAACAAAAAATTCGCGGCCAGATTACCGAGACGCTTACTAAGAGCGCCGACTGGGAGCTCCCCCCCGGCTTGCTCAAGCGGCAAAGCGCCCGCGAGCTGGAGCGTGCCGTGATGGAACTTCGTCGAGCCGGTTTCAGCGAAGCGGAGATCCGCGCTCGCGAGAACCAATTGCGTCAGAACGGCACTGCCTCGACCGCCAACGGACTCAAGGAGCACTTCATCCTGGAGCGGATTGCCGAGGAAGAAAGCATCGAGGCGGAAGAGGGCGATTTCGAGAAAGAAGTCTTTCTCATGGCGATGCAAAGCGGCGAGTCGCCCCGTCGGGTGCGGGCGCAGATCGAAAAACGCGGCTTGATGGACGTCCTGCAAAACCAGATCGTCGAGCGGAAGGTGCTCGAACGGGTCGAGGCGGAAGCCAAGTTCAAGGACGAGCCCTACGAGCCGGAGCAGTTGGACGTGGAAGCGATCCATCTGGCCGCCGGCGGCGAAGGGACCGAAGCAATTCCCGCCGCCGAGGAAGAATCGAAATCGGAAGAAGACGCGGAGGCTTGAGCCTCGGCGATTCCGCCGACATTGATATTACGCAGGGGAACCAAGAGTCGAAAAACTGTCAGCAGTCGAAACCTGTCATCCTGAGGTCCACCGAAGGATCTCCTTGGCCCTGCTGATCCGAATCGCGGCGGAGATTCCTCGGCGGACCTCGGAATGACAACAAGTACAGGAATCGACTTTGCGGTCCTCCTGTGATATTACGGATAGCACTCTAGAAGGGATTTGGCCATGAATAAGTACGCGTCGCCTTCATCTTCACCAGTCGTCGACCCGCAGTTGGTGTCCGCGATGCGCGACTATCAGCGCCAGCGTCAGATGACCCTGGGCGATCTGCTGCTGGAGAATCGCGTTATTTTCCTGCAGGGCGAAATCTACGACGGCAACGCCAACGAGTTGGTGATGAAGCTGTTGTATCTGCAGAGCGAAAATCGCCGCAAAGACATTCACTTCTACATCAACTCGCCGGGCGGAAGCGTGACCTCCACCTTGGCGATCTACGACACGATGCAGATGATCACCCCGCCGGTGGCAACCTACTGCGTGGGGCTGGCCGCCAGCGGCGGCGCGGTGCTGCTGGCCGGCGGCGAGCCGAAAAAGCGGTATGCTCTCAAGCACTCGAAGGTGATGATCCACCAGCCGCACGGCGGCGTCGGCGGACAGGTTTCCGACATCGAAATCCAAGCCAACGAAATCGTCCGCACGCGTCAGACGCTCAACGAAATTCTGGCCTCTCACACCGGCAAGTCGGCCGACGAGATCGGCAAGGCCAGCGATCGCGACTATTACATGACGGCCACCGAAGCCATGGAATACGGCATCGTGGACGATATCCTCCTCAAGCCGCCAGGCTCGGAGAACGAAGAAGACGAGGACTGAGCCGTAGGCGCTAGCCTCGGGTTGTTCGCAATTCACCCGACGCAAATGCGTTCGGTTTACAACGAAATTGCACTACCGATTACCCATTTGAAATCTAAACCAACGGATTGCCAGTCATGACGCTGATCCCTTACGTCATCGAGAAGTCGGGCCGCGAAGAGCGGGCCATGGACATTTACAGTCGGCTGCTGAAGGACCGCATCATTCTGATGGGTTCGCCGGTCAACGACGACGTGGCCAACAGCCTCGTGGCCCAGATGCTCTTCCTGCAGTCGGACGATCCCAAGTCCGATATCCATTTTTACATCAACTCGCCCGGCGGCAGCGTTACCGCCGGCATGGCCATCTACGACACGATGCAGTTCGTCACCTGCGACGTCGCCACCTACTGTCTTGGCCAGGCCGCCTCGATGGGGGCCCTCCTGCTGTGCGCCGGAGCGAAGGAAAAACGCCACGCCCTGCCCAACTCGCGGATCATGATCCACCAACCCTCCGCCGGCATGGAAGGCACCGCCGAGGACATCATGATTCACGCCAGCGAGTACAAAAAAACCAAAGACAAGCTCAACCGCATCCTGCTGGAGCACACCGGCCAAGACCTGGAGCAGATCGAGCAGGACACCGACCGCGACAAATTCATGTCGGCCGAAGAGGCCCTTGAATATCGGATCATCGACAAGGTCGTCTCGCGGATGGATGGGTAGCGGGCAGCCTGAGCCGCAGGCGCTAGCCCTCAGGTAGCCCCGCGAAAGACCGTCATCAGCCACCCGGCGCTAGCGCGTACGGCTCATTACCTGTGAACCACGTCGGCGGTTAAACTACAGGCGTAAGCCGCGAGGCGCCAGCCGAGCGCTCGGCTATCGCCTCGCGGCTTACTTTTCTGCCTCGCTCGACGAGCGTAGACAACACCATGAATCGGGAGAGGCCATCTTGAATTCGTCGATGCGCAACCTTACAGTGGGGGGCAGCCTGCCCTGGGTAGTTGCGGGCAACCTCATCTGGAAAGTGTCGAACAGACTGGGAATACCAGTCCAAACGGGTTGGAGGAATCGTCCATGCGTTGTGTGTCACGCCTTGCTGTCATTCTTGCTGTCTTCACTGTATTCGCTCTTGGTGTCCATGCCGAAGAGAGGGCCATCAGCGAGGAAGAACTCCTCGACAAGATCTCGGGGCTTTGGCTCGGACAACTAGTTGGAAACTACATGGGTTTTCCCTTTGAGAACCTCTACGTGGACGAACCAATTCCGATGCTGGTAGACAGAATCTACACCTATGCCGACGACAAGACGCTCAAGATCAACCGAGATGACCTGCGCGGTTACATTCCCATCTTCACTGCTGCCGTGGAAGGCGCTTTCAGCGATGACGACACGGACATCGAGTTTGTCACCCTGCACGCCGTCGAGAAGTACGGCCTGGACATCACGCATGCCGAGATCACGGAGATGTGGAAGAAGCACATCAACCGTAAGATTTGGGTCGCCAATCGTACAGCACGAGGGCTCATGGCCCAAGGGCTCGTCGCCCCCGACACGGGACGCAAAGAGAACAATAGGAACTGGTATCAGATTGATCCCCAACTGGTCAACGAAATCTGGAGCGCCTTCTACCCGGGCATGACGAAGAAAGCAGCCGAACGGGCGTTATGGGGAGCCCGCATCACCAACGACGACTGGGGCACCCATCCGACCATCGCGTATGGCGCGATGATCAGCGCGGCCTTCTTCGAGAAGGACACGGAAAAGCTCGTGCAGAGAGCCATTGAGGCCGTTCCCAACGAAGGGCCCTTCGCCGAGGGCATTCGGGATGTCGTCAAATGGCACAAGCAGAACGCCGACTGGCGCGTTACCCGCCAGAAGATTCACGACAAGTATTACAGATACAAGAAGGGCGATTACGAAGCCCCGGTGAGCGTCGTCTCCTCGCTGCAGAATGGCCTGTGCGGAATTATGGCCGTGCTTTATGGCGAAGGCGACTTCATGAAGACGGTGGGGATCGGCGTCTCGGCTGGCTACGACTGCGACAATCAGGCGGCCACCCTGGGCGGCTTGATCGGCGTTCTTCATGGAGCAGGCTGTATTCCAGACAGGCTCATGAAGAACCGCTATTGGAAGGAGCCGTTCAACAATCAGTATGTCAATTACACGCGCGACGAACTGCCCATCATCACACCCATCACGGAAATTGTGGACCGGATAGCAGCCATTGCCAAGACAGCGATCCTGGACAACGGCGGTCGAATGGAAATCCGTGTGCGCGACGGCCAGAAACTTGACGGCGCGAATAATGGGCGGCCTCCCCGAGATGTGACATACATCATCAACGCTGATTTCTGACCTGTGGCCGGTGGTTTGTCGACCTCTGCGTATCCAACGAGCCAAGGTCGACCCGCGGAAAAGACGAATCTTGCCGGCTAACACGCGCTCCTGAGGGCATTTGTCGCGCAGTCATCATCAGATGGAGATAAACCATGTTTGTCGTCGAGTCGTATTCGGTTGCCGTCGTGATGTGTATCATCACGATGCTCTGCTGGGGATCGTGGGCCAACACGCAAAAGCTGGCCAGCAAGGAATGGCGATTTCAGCTTTTCTATTGGGATTATTGCCTGGGGGTCTTGATTCTGACCGTCCTGTTTGCCGTCACGCTGGGCAACACGGGGCCAGACGGCCGCGGCTTCTTTCAAGATGTGAGTCAAGCGTCGCCCGGTTATGTGGGCTATGCACTGCTTGGCGGCGTTGTCTTTAACATTGCCAACATTCTATTGGTAGCGGCCATCGACATCGCGGGGATGGCTGTTGCTTTCCCCATCGGAATCGGGTTGGCGTTGGTGATCGGCGTCGTGACGACTTACCTCGCCAAGCCGTCAGGCGATCCAGTGATCTTGTTCATCGGCGTCGCCTGTGTGGCTGCGGCAGTTGTGGTCGACGCCATGGCATACCGGCGACTGCCCTCGTCCGGTCAGAAGACCACGGTCATAGGCATCGTTCTGTCGGTCTTATGCGGCATCCTCATGGGCCAGTTCTTCCAGTTTGTGGCTCGGTCGATGCCCGACCAGCTCGACCAGCTCAACGACGCGGCCAGCGCCGGCATGCTCACTCCCTACACCGCTCTGGTAATTTTCTCCTTGGGATTGTTCCTGTCCAGTTTCCTATTCAACACGATCGTCATGCTAAAACCGTTCGTGGGAGATCCTGTGCCGTTGGGTGATTATTTTACGAAAGGCAACGTCCGCCTGCACACGGTCGGCATCCTGGGCGGTATGATCTGGGGAGTCGGCATGTCGTTCGCAGTCATTGCCGGCGACACGGCCGGCTATGCGATCTCCTACGGATTGGGACAGGGGGCCACCATGGTTGCGGCGTTTTGGGGCGTCTTTATCTGGAGGGAATTCAGAGAGGCGCCGCAGGGAACCAACCGTCTGTTGGCCTTGATGTTCGTTCTGTTCATTATTGGCTTAAGCTTGATCGTGTATGCGAACGTCGCCTGAAAACGACGTCGGGGAGAAGGACGATGGCAGGCAAAATCGTGGTGGTCGGCAGTTCGAACACCGACATGATATTACAGATGGATCACATCCCCCGGCCCGGCGAGACGCTGTTGGGGGGCGAGTTTTCCATGTCCGCGGGCGGCAAGGGGGCAAACCAGGCCGTCGCCGCGGCCCGAGCGGGAGGAAGTGTGACCTTTCTGGCCCGGGTGGGCAACGACATGTTTGGCCAGCAAGCCATCGAGGGTTTCCGCAACGACGGCATCAACGTCCAGCACGTGATTTCCGATCCTGACGCTCCGTCCGGCGTGGCGTTGATCTTCGTCGCCGCCGACGGGGAAAACAGCATTGGTGTCGCATCGGGCGCCAACGCTCAGCTCTCGCCGGCCGATATCCAGCGGGCCAGCGAGACAATCGCTCAGGCCGACGTATTGGTCATGCAGCTAGAGACACCCCTCCCGACCGTGCAGGCGGCGGCCGAAATAGCCGCGGCCCACGGCGTGCGAGTGATCCTGAACCCGGCTCCCGCGCAACCACTCAGCGACGACCTGCTCGGCCTCGTCTCGGTCTTAACGCCCAACGAAAGCGAGGCCGAACTGTTGACGGGAACTGAGGTTGCGGATGAAGACAGAGCCGTTCTGGCCGCCGACCAACTGCGGAGCAAAGGCGTGGCCACCACGATCGTGACGCTGGGATCCCAGGGAGCGATGGTCGCCAGCGACGACTTCTCCGGGCTTGTGTCAGCCTTCGAAGTCGAACCGGTGGACACGACCGCCGCTGGCGACGTCTTTAACGGGGCTCTCGCCGTGGCGCTCTCCGAAGGCAAAACCCTGGAACTGGCCGTCAAGTTCGCCAGCGCCGCGGCCGCCCTGGCCGTCACCAAATTGGGCGCCCAACCATCGGCTCCGACCCGGGAAGAGATCGAGCGACTGTTGGCCTCTGCATAATTGGACGGCGCGAGGGTGAAGATCGATCGGACGATCGCGGCCCTCACCGACAACTTGCATGTGTCTCCAAGGCAATGGACTCACAGAGTCCAGGGGTCACGCATGGGACGGCTGCACATGGCGTGGACCTTCTCGCTCCCGCTTGTAATGGATTGCTTAGCGGGATCCCAAGTGATCTTCTCACCGGTACGGACAGCAATATCGCATAAGTGGCTCATGACATCCGATCGCACCGAGTCGTCGATGGGGCTGCTTGCCGGCTGTCGCGAACGAATCGAGTCGGCAAAAACCTTGATGTGATTCTTCACGTTGTTCTCGTGGCTATTGGGCGGCATCTCGTTGGGGAGAAGATCCTCGGGATAAGCACGGATCGAACTGCGCGTCAGCTCAAGTCGGCCCTCGGTGCCGATGAATTTTGTGCTGTCCGTGCCATGCTGAAGGGTGACGTTCACCCCATCGGCCATTTGCAGCGTCATGTCCCAATCGTAGACCGTGTCGTAGAGACCTTCCGTGGGAACGACGCCTGTGCCTTCGACGGTGTAGGGGCCCGATTGGTCGCCATCGTAGCACCAAATAAGAATGTCCAACGGGTGCGCACCCCAGCCTGCCAGGTAACCGATCGAATGGTCGTAAATCCAGTAGGTTCCTGTTGGTTTACAACGGTCAACGGTGAAAGGGGCTTCCGGCGCTGGGCCTAGCCACATGTTGTAGTCAAACCCGGAGGGCACCGGCGCTTTGGCAATCGACCCGCCGGCGCCGCCGTTCGGAGCCTTCACCTCAATCGCCTTTATCTCACCAAGCTTCCCACTTCGGACCAAATCGCGACCGAACAGCTGATGCGTTGCCTCCCGCTGCTGGGTCCCGTATTGGAATATGCGGTCCTGTCCACTGAAAGCCTTGCGACAGAGCAAATCTTGTTCGATCGTCAGTCCCAGTGGTTTCTCAAGGTATACGTCCTTGCCGGCCTGGGCCGCCAACAAGGCAATCGGAACATGCCAATGATCGGGCGTCGCAATAACAACTCCGTCGATGTCTTTTCGATCGAGGAGATGTCGAAAATCCGCATAGGCTTTGCCGTTGATCGCTGCCGTAGCTTTCTCGCGACGATCTTTGTAGCAGTCCGCCACGGCAAGGCTTTGGTACGCCTTCTCTTCTGCAAGTTGTGCCACTCCCATCAAGTACGAGCCGCGACTCCCAACGCCGATATGCCCCAGCGTTACCCGTTCGCTCGGCGGAAGCGTATCCGTGTCCCCAAAGACAGTGGACGGAATGATGGTAGGTGCAACAACTCCTGCCGCTACCGCACAACCCGCTTTGAGTACATCGCGACGCGGAATGTTTTTATTTTTTATCACAGCATTGTCCAAGTGAGATAGTGATTGTTGAGGGGAAGATGTTGAATGTCAGTGGACCGGAGTGGCGACTCAACGAACTGCAAACGGATTCATTACTCAGAGTGAAAAGGGATTTGCCCGCGAATCACACGAATGTACCCAGCGCGGCTCGTAGCCGCAACCAAAACAGTACAAATCAGTGTTTCAAAAAAGATATGAACAGGAGGGAGCAGAGGTAGCAGAGGCGACAGTGTGACAACAAACTCTGCTGCCTCCGCTTCCTCCTGTAAAATATCTTCGTTTGCTGTAAAGAAAGTGACCGTTAGTAGCACGAAAGGCCCCAATTGTTTGCGAACAGTCGGCATGCACTATACTGCGACTCCTAACAAAGTCTTGTTAAAGGAATCGGCACTCATTCGCGCTTATTCGCGGGCCCTTTCTTGCTAGCGTTTTCATAATGAGTTTATTATACAGCTTTCGACAGACACTGTTCAGTCATTACTTTTCACTTCGGAACATGCTTTCTTGGTGGTGTCGGCATCGGTCACGCAGCCGGTCGCCGCCCACTCCGTCCCGCGGACCAATAACTCCACGAAGCCAGGGTTTTCCATTTCGTCGATGGCGTGCCCCAACAAAAATGTAAAGCTACGCCCCCGGCCGAATTGGTTCACCATCGCGACCGGCTCATCTCGACCCGATCCACCTCTTTCCTCGGCCGAGAATGCCGATGCCAACACGGTCACATCCTCCTCCATCGCGGGACGATGCCACAACTCTCCATAGAAACCGAACGGACTGAGACCCTTGGTAATGGGATGGTCGTTCGCGTCGATTCGCACGATGAACTCGTGCCGCGGGCCATGGCCGGTTTGACCATTCTTCCAGGCCGCCAAAGTGAGCTGGCGATACTCAGTCCACTCAGGAAAAGAGGACGAGCCGGCATGAACGACGACATGGCCGCCGCCCCGGCGCACGAAATCGACATAGGCCTTTTCGGCGGCCGCCGGCCAGCGGGGAGCATCTTCAGTGCTCTCGCCGAACGAATTCCAATTGCTGACGACCACGTCGAAGGGTTCAAGGCTCTCGGCAGTGAACTGGTCCGGCCGCTCATTGACCCGCACCTTAAATCGCCCGGCAGCCTCCAGCAACGACTTGATCCTGGGCGTGGTTCGCCGCCAATCGTGGTTATTGCGGCCACTTAGCAGCAATACTTGGATCGAACGTGGAGGATCGGCATGGGTTGCATCCGTCCAAACAGAGAAAAGCAATCCAATAAACGCCACAGATAAGGGTAGAGGGAATCTCACATTCGATCTCGCAGCAAGTGTCGGCAGGAAAACCGCGATTATACAGACTCAGGGCCATAAACGGGACCGGTTTAATACTACAGCGCAGAGTTGAACCGCCAAGGATGCCAAGATCGCCAAGGAAGATTCGACATGATTTGTGAGGAAGCCAAAAAGGTTTCCAGGAATCTTTTACCTCCCGTCATCAGCAAATCCCCCAGCCGCGAAGCGGCGATAGAGACCAAGGAATACCAACGACTACCCGCATCTGCTGTCGCCGCTTCGCGGCTACGTCGGTTGGCGCTTCCGGGTCTGCGGGCTTACGCCCGCAGCTACGTGCTGCCACCGCTTCGCGGCTATGAATGGCGATTCCAGCCGTAGTTTCTTCGCCGTCTTGCGGCCCCAAGCTTCGCAGGCGAAAGGTTGACCCCTGTTGTCCACACGGCGGATCGCTTTCACCTCATCATAAACGGGACAGGATTTAATTTCCTGGTTTATTAGACCGGTCCTGTTTACTGTTCTCAACTTCACCTGCCGACCAGCAGATACCGCGCAGTGGGAAGATGCCCAGAATGCAGCCGACGAAGTAAGCTGGGAAGTCCCACCAGCTAAATGAATTGCCTAGAACAAGACGTCCTGGTAGCGTTGCTCGAACGGCCTCCAGCCAGCCCGGTTTCCAGAGTTGTAGAAACTCGATGAGGCACGTTCCGACGCATACGCCAATCGCGATTCGCACAATCGCGTCGCTCCGCGGGACCACGATGAACACCAATAACATGAACAACACTTCGTAGGCCACACTGGCTGGCCCCCAGTTGTTGATCCAGTCACTGCCAACACCGCGATAGAACTTACAGCCGAGCCCAAAAGCAATGATCAGCGGGACCAGTGCGCTGGCAACTAGGCGACGCTTGGCGATTGTCGAAGTCATTGGCCTCTAAGTCCAGACGAGATGCTGCTGTCAGAGGCTTTGAAGTGCCTGGGCAGGGGCTTTTGGGCCAGAGGACCCACGCCAAAAACCAGAGCAAACAAAAAACCAGGCCCGACGAACGTTGCTAATCTCACTAATCCCCCTCTCCATTTTCCTCATCAGCTTCTCTCTCCTCCCCCGCGTCTTTTTCAGCTTTTTTCACCAGCTCCAGGGCCTTTGCAATTGCCTTTTCACGGTCCATACCCAAGGGGACGAGCT
>CAXMSB010000242.1:0-7210 GCA_964195615.1 uncultured Granulosicoccus sp.
CGCCTTGCCGGAACTGCGCGGACTTGTTGCCGGCCTACACTCTCTTCATCAACGCGTGAAGTCGCGTTTGACACACCCTGAACCAATCCCTATGGTTCGCACACTCGCTTTGAAATGTCCCGCCTCGGTATAAGTCCTTTCCACGAGTCCTTCCCCCCTCCCCTGCCCACTAGCTGGAGTTCGCCCGTTGTTCTCCCACGCTCGCATTCTGATTGTCGACTCGTCGACAGAGAATCGTGACGTACTCTGTACGCTGCTCAAGCGACTGGGGGCAGAGACGATCGAAGCCTCACGGACTCGTCACGCCAGCAGCCTGGCACAAGAGACCCAACCCGATCTGATCGTGCTCGACGCGGAAGACGACAACGACCCCTCGCCGGAGGCAATGGACGACCTGGGCCGTGCCGCCTGCCGCAGTTCCACCCCAATCGTTGTACTCGGAACCCAGAAACGGTGTCTAAGTCCTTTAACCACCGGACATTTCGTTTCTAAACCCTACCAATACGCGACCCTGATCCGTAGAATTGAAGAGGTACTGGGAAACCGCGTCTAAGCGCCCCCAGCTTTGCGCCCCGCGAAAGTCGGCTTTCTGGGGACGCCAAGACGGCTGGAAACCTGTTTCCCTCCTCATCTACGGAGATCGCTCGAAAGTGGCTTCGCTGTTTGTCATCCAGGGACGCGATCAAGGCTCGCGTTTCCAGTTGGAAGAGTCCGTCCACACCGTGGGCCGGACACAGAACAATTCGGTTCGTCTGCACGACACGGAAGTCTCGCGCGAACATGCGGAGTTGGTGCGCCGTGGCGATTGCTACGTTCTGCGCGATCTGAAAAGCTCCAACGGCACGTACATCAACGGCCGACCCGCCACCGAACATGAACTCGTCAGCGGCGATCAACTGCAGTTCGGCAAGTCATTGCTGCTCTACACCGGATTCGTCGAAGACGCGGTCGAAGACGTCGCCGACAAGGTCGACATCGTCCCCCGGGCCGACTCGAACGACGGCTCGCGAATTGTGGCCGCCTTGAGCCACCACGAAGGCAGCGACTGGTCGCTTTCCGACGATCACAGTTCGTCGAACCCTTGGTTGGCCCGGGCACGCAGCAATCTGCAGATCATGTATCGCACGGCACTGGCCATCAGTCACACGATGGACATCGACCAATTGCTGGCCCGGATCATGGACATGATCTTCGAGTGGGTCGACGCCGATCGTGGCTGCATCATGCTCAAAGATATCGAGAAGAACAAACTCGTCCCCAAGGTTCGCCGTCATCGTCGAGGTGTTCGCACCGAAGAGAAAATCACGATCTCCAAGACGATCCTCGACTACGTCGTCGACCGAAACGAAGGCGTGCTCACTTCCAACGCCCGCGACGACGAACGCTGGGATCCGGCAAAAAGCATCGTGAAGCTCGGCGTCCGGGAAGCGATCTGTGTACCGATGCAGGGTCGATACGACGTGGTGGGGGTGATTTACATCGACACCTCGATCACGCCGCAGCGGATGCTAATGAACCAGAGCAGCGCCGATCAATTCAACGAAGAGCACCTGCGGCTGATGATCGCGATTGCCCACCAGGCGGCCCTCGCGGTCGAAGATACTTCGTACTACAAGGCCCTCGTGCAGGCGGAACGATTGGCAGCCGTCGGTCAGACGATCGCCTCGCTGAGCCACCATATCAAGAACATTCTGCAGGGCGTCCGCGGCGGCAGCTATCTCATCGAGTTGGGCCTCGGCGACCACGACACGAGCACCAATTCCGAGGAGCCCGACAAGGAAACCGCCGCCAAGGCTGTCGACACGATCCGCAAAGGCTGGGGCATTGTCGAGCGAAATCAGGAGCGCATTTCCACGCTCGTGATGGATATGCTCACCTTCAGCAAAGAACGCGAGCCGGAACCCGTGCCCTCCGATCTCAACGACATCGGCGCTGAAGTAGTCGAGCTCATGCAATCGCGGGCCAAGGACGTCAAGGTGAATCTCACCTGGCAACCCGCCGAGAACATGCCCATCATATCGTTCGACCCCGAGGCGCTGCACCGGGCCCTGTTAAACGTAGTGACCAACGCCATCGACGCCTGCGACGAAGTCGAGAACCCTCAGGTGACCGTCCACAGCGAGTACGACGAAGAAGAAAAGCTCGCCCGGCTGATAGTCGTCGACAATGGGCTGGGAGTCACTCCCGACGACCTGGAAGCGATTTTCAATATCTTCATCTCACGCAAGGGAGGCCGCGGCACGGGCCTCGGGTTGCCGGTGAGCCGCAAGATCATGGAAGAGCACGGCGGGCAGATCCTCCTGGAAAGCCAGCCGGGCGAGGGGAGCACGTTCACCCTCGAACTGCCCTCAACTCCCCAGCAAGTGGAAGACGAACCTTCCCAGGGGGCCTCTCAATCGCTGACGTCGTCCGACGTCCCACTCGACGTGCAGCCCGATCTCTCCTCGCACTGAGCTGCACTCTGCACCACCGCAGAAATCTCAGCCTTCGTACCTGGCGTTCAATCCAACGAACGGGTTGCTTCGTTTTTCTTCTCCGACAGTGGTCGGCGGGCCGTGGCCGGAGAGGATGATTGTGTCGTCTGGAAGCGGGAAAAGCTTCTCGTGGATCGCTTGTTTCAGTTGGTCGAAACTGCCGTCGGGGAAATCGGTGCGGCCGATGCTGCCCGAGAACAACACGTCGCCGCCGAATACCTGAATCGGGCGCAACTCGCTGGCTACGAACACCACGTGCCCCGAGCTGTGGCCCGGAGTGTCCCGCACTTCCAACCGAAAACCAGCGTACTCGACGACCTCGCCTTCGCTCACCGTGCGGTCGGCCTCGGGACTAACCAGGTTGAAGTCGAAGCCGGCGGAGAGATTCCCCACCGGGTCGGTCAGCTTCGACGCGTCGCCCGAACCGATCACCAACGGGCAATCGGGCCAACGCTTCTTCAGTTCCGCATTGCCGGCAATGTGGTCGGCGTGGCCGTGCGTGCAGAGAATCGCCGCGGGCGTCAGTCCCCGCTCGTCCAGCGCGGCGACGATCTTCTCCGGTTCCAGCCCGGGATCGACAACCAGGGCATCCGACCGCCCTTCAAGATAGGCAACATAGGCATTCTCGTCAAAAATCGCGGATACTATCGAGAGGACCGTTACGCTGGGCTGTTCCATTTGAGTAAGTTCCTATTCCACTGAAGTAGGTTGCTGGGTAGCATTCCGACCCCGCCGTTGGCTCGTGCCGCGTTGGGGTGGGTACGGGATGCAAGGGTTGCGTAGAGCGAGCATCTTGTGCCACAGATTGTAATTGTTTCGCTCACGGGCGGCGATAGTTACCAAAGGTCCTATCTTGCTGGCAGACCCAGCTAGCTCTGTCCGGACACCCGCCTACAGGTCCGATGCTCTCCGCCCCCAGTGGACGAGAGGCAATCGGTACGCATTTTGCACAAAAAAAGCGTTGGAACCGTCGCCACCTTTTGAGCTAGCATCGAGCTGCCCGTGCTCGACCAGGCTACGGCGGGGCGAATAATTGCCCCAGACCGTCGCGGAGAGCCAGGAAAATCGATCGACAATCGCCCTGGGCACCCCCGCAGGCAAGCTTTTGTCGAGACGGTAGAATAGACTTTAACTAGAGCAGACCGAGGCCTCCCCCCACCGATTGATTCCCCGAGGCCGAACGGAGGAGAGAGTATCCATGCAGAATCGCTTATTTACCAGCCGAACCCATGCCGCCCTATTGCTGCTTGCCGCGCTGGGCGTCTCGTTTGTTTCTCTGCGAGTGGATGCTCAGCAGAATGGCCAACTGGTTCAGCCGATCTATCGCGTGGCCCACGAGGAACCGGCGCAGCAGCCCGCTCAATTGGCCGCCCGCGTCGCTCCGCCCCAGGCGCTGCCCGCTTTCGATCTCGCCCAGCGACCTGGCGAGCATCCGCTGATGCCCGCGTTGCGTGTCGCGAAAGAGGGCCTGGAAAAAATCGACGCCAACATTCACGACTACAGCGCCATGCTCTACAAGCAAGAGCGCATCAACGGCGTATTGCATGACCAAGAAGTGGCTTACGTCAAAGTGCGTCACGAGCCGTTTGGTGTCTACATGTTCTTCCTCAAGCCGCACAAGGGCCGCGAGTGTCTCTACAATAGTCCACTCGACGGCAGCAAGGGCAAACTCGTGGCCATGGATTGCGGTCTGAGAAGAAAACTCGGCAAGATCGAACTCGACCCCGAAGGCTTCCTCGCCATGAAGGGGCAAAAATACCCAATCATGAAACTAGGCCTCCGGATGCTGACTTCCGAGCTGGTCGACGTCGCCACGAACGACGTGCGGTTCGGCGAATGCGAAGTCCGTACCATGGCCAGCAAGATCAACGGTCGGCCCGTGACGCTGATCGAAGTCGTGCATCCGACGCCCCGTCAGAATTTTCGCTTTCACAAGGCGGAAGTCTTCATCGACAACGAGCTGCACGTGCCGATTCGCTACGCTGCTTACTTGTGGCCCGAAAAGCCGGGCGATCCGCCGCCGCTGGAGGAGTCCTACACCTATCTCAACCTAAAGGTGAACAACGGCTTTGGTGCTTCCGATTTCGATCGAGAGAATCCCCAAATCTTCAAGAACTGATCGTTCGCCCAGACAACGCTGATACCCTCACGGCCTTCGTGCTCGCACGAAGGCCGTTTTTCGTGGGTACCTAATCGATAGCCACCCAGATTGGCAAGGTTCGTAGATCGATTCTTTCCAGAAATCAGAACAGCGGCAACTGTCCGCTTGTGGGGCGTGGCGGACGAAAGCCCGAGCAGTCGAGCGGCTTGGGGTTGCGATCCAGCGCGTAGCGACGGGCGAAGACACGGAACGTGGCGGCAATCTGCTCGGCCATCGGGCCGCTGCCCCGCATGCGGTGGCCGAAGCGGGAGTCGGTGTCTCGACCACCGCGCGTCGAGCGAACCAACGACCGCACTTTTTCCGCCTGGTCGGGCACGCACCGGTCGAGCCATTGGAAAAAGATCTCTTTCACGGCCCAGGGCATGCGGAGCAAAGTAAATGCCGCCCCCTCGGCGCCTGCTTCCTTCACGGCCTTCAGAATCGCCGGAATCTCGCTGTCATTCAAGCCCGGGATCACAGGGGCGACCATCACCAACGTCGAAACGCCCGCCTCGCGAAGCTTCGCCACTGCGGCCAGGCGGGCCGCCGGTGTGCTGGTGCGCGGCTCCAGCTTGCGCGCTAGCCCGGTGTCGAGCGTAGTGATGCTGATCGCCACCCGCACACAGCGATGCCGAGCCAGCTCGGTGAGAATGTCGAGATCTCGCGTGACCAGGGCGTTCTTCGTGGTGATCGCCACCGGCTGCCGACACTCGGCCGCCACGCGCAGGCATCCCCGCGTGAGCTGAAACTCTCGCTCCGCCGGCTGGTAGCAATCGGTGACGCCCGAGAACGCGACCAGCTCTGGATCCCACGCCGGCCGAGCCAGCCAGTCGGCAAACAGCTCCGCGGCCCGATGCTTTACCATGATCTTGGTTTCAAAATCGAGCCCCGCGCTCAATCCCAGGTACTCGTGCGTCGGTCGGGCGTAGCAGTAGCTGCAACCGTGGGCACAGCCTCGATAGGGGTTCACGCTGTAGCGGAAACTGATGTCGGGGCTGTCGTTCTCGGCGACGATCGACTGAGAATCGTCCGGCAGGTACACGGTCGGCGGCCGGCCTAATTGGGCCAGGTACTCTCGGTCGTCGGCCACGTGCTCCAGGTCGGCCTGCTGATAGACCGCCAAAAACCGATTGGCCGGCTGGCTAGCCGCGCCGCGGCGGCGGGGAACAGGCGGTTCGTCTTTTCTCACAGGCATGGAGCGAGAGTATACATTAGTACACATTCCACCTGTCAAGGTCAGAATGCGTGCGGGCGCCAGACCATGTCATCCTGAGGTCCGCCGAAGGATCTCTTTGGTCCTGCAATACCGTGGCGCGACGGAGATTCCTCGGCGGACCTCGGAATGACAGCATGAGAACTGGCTAACCTTGCGACCTCCTTCTGTCGACTCCCGGCTGCTCTTGCTTTGATCGCCCGGGATCCTAGGATTGACGAGAGAAATCACCCCTGCCGCCCGAGCTGAGTCCCGCCATGTTGCAACTGCTGCTGTTGTTCACCGTCATTCCGCTCGTGGAGCTGTGGCTCCTGTTCCGGCTGAGCGACGCGTTTGGCTTCTGGGAGACGATCGCCGTGGTGCTCGGCACGGGCATGGTAGGGGCGGCGCTGGCCCGCTGGCAGGGCTGGCAAGCCTTGGAGCGAGTCCGCACCGAGATGCGCGAGGGGATGCTCCCCGCCCAGGCGATAGGCGACGGTGTGTTGATCTTCGCGGCGGGGCTGCTGCTGATCACGCCCGGCGTGTTGACCGACGCGTTCGGGCTGTCGCTGTTGATCCCGCCGCTCCGCAAGCTGGTGATGAAAGGCCTGCGGTATTGGTTCACCACGCATGTGCGCACGGAAACAAGAGCGTTTTACACCGACCAATCGGGCACACATTCTCCCGGCAGATCGAAGGTCGTCGACGCACGGGTAATCGACGCCCACGTGGTCGACGCCGAGCAAGACGAACCGCTCGCCTAGCAACGGTGCGGCTACTGAGGCAATCGGCCTTGCTCGACCTCGGGCAGTGCGCCCAACAATCCCTCGGCCATGAACGCCACCAGGTCCTGTTTCTCCTGCTCCGAAAGATCGAGCTTCTTCACATTCTCGCTCAGATGCTCGTTGGGATGCCCGCCCTTGACGTACCACTCGACCACCTCCAGGAGAGTTTTCTGCGAACCATCGTGCATGTACGGCGCGGTGAGCGACACGTTGCGCACCGTCGGCGTCTTAAACGCGCCGTGATCCGCTTCGTCGCCCGACACCGCGAACCGGCCGTGGGCCGGCTCCTCAACTTCCATGCCGACGCCCAGGTTGTGGTACTTTTCATCGCTAAAATTCGCGCCGACGTGACAGGCCGTGCAGCCCGCTTTGTCGCCGAAGAAAAGCTTCCCGCCGCGGATGGCGCTCTCGCTGATCGGGTGCTCGTCGCTAGCCGTTTTGAGTGCCATGTAGTCGGCCAACAGCTCCGGATCTTCCTCTTTAAGCTCGTCGAGATCCGCGATGTCGTCGGCGTAAGCCTGCTCGAAATGATCAAGCTGCTCGTAGTGGTCCCAAGGGGCGGGCTGCGTAACGATGGCTCGCTCGAAGCTGGCGATCGCTCGGCCGACGTTGTCGATGG
>CAXMSB010000243.1:0-7224 GCA_964195615.1 uncultured Granulosicoccus sp.
GTCGCTGACGATCTCGCTGCCCTCGACGCTCACCAACGGCGTGACGTTACCGCAACGTCGCAACTCGGCGGCGACTTCGTCCGTAATAAAATGCCCATTGGTGAAGACTTGAAAGTAGCAATCCCCGTGCCGGCGGAAGAGATCCAGGATGTCGGCGTGCATGAACGGCTCGCCGCCGACGATGCCGAAGAAATAGTTGCCCGCGGCATTCGCTTCGCGGATCATCCGCGAGAGGGCGTCCAGCTCGATCTTTTCCTGCTTGGCTGCCACGTCGACCCAACAGCCCTGACACCTCAGGTTGCAGCTGTTGATCACCGAGATGTAAAGAAACGGTGGAAAGAACTCACCCCGCCTCAATCGCCGCTTGTGCTTACCAATCGCCCGCGCGCCCTTGAAGGCAAAATTCCAGACGAGCTTCCACAGCAGCCGCAGGTCGGTCTCGGTCAGCAGTCGTTTGGCGTAGCGGAGGTACATGGGGGGAAGCGGGATTCGGGGGTTGATAAGAAGGCCCGCGAATCACACGGATGATCGCGAATGAAGGGAGGCTTGTTAGCCGGCAGTGTCCCACTGCCGTGTCATGGTGTCGGTGTTAGCGGCTTCTGTGCGTGCATTATGCCCCCGATCCAATCGCAAGGCCAGTGTCGCTGAACAGTCGACGTTTTCCAGGGGGCCTATCTGTGAACACGGCTGAGAAACTGGTAGCCTGACGCGGGGGCACGCACAGTTCCATTTTCACCAGTGAATCAAAGAGACAAGCATGGGCGTTTGTATTCACTATCGAGGCTCCTTCAAAGACTTGGATCGCATCGCGGATTTCGAAGATCGCGTGCTCGATCTGGTGCTCGACTTGGGCGGTCGTGCGCGGATATGGCGTTCGTCGGACAGCGGCGATCCCGATCGTGTGGTGCGAGGACTGATCGTCGATCTGGCGCCGGGACAAGAGTCGACGTCTCTATTGATCTCGCCGGAGGGCTGGCTTATCGGTCTCTGGGACATCGAAGCGGCCGAGCGGGGAGAGTTGACGGAACAGTCGTGGTGCTTCGTCAAGACTCAGTACGGGCCGATCGAGGGACACGTGGCGCTGGTGGAACTACTGACCGCGATCAAACAACAGTTCATCCCCGATTTGGAAGTCAACGACGAAGCGGAGTATTGGGAGACGCGCAGTCTCGCCAATTTGCAGGAAAAAATCTCCTTTCTCAATCGAGCGATTGATTCGATGGCTGACGCCCTGTCGCGCGACGGGCTCTCCGCGGAAGCTGCTGAAGATCCGGAAATTCTCGCCACCCGCGTTGAACGGATCGCCCGGCAAGTGCAACGCGGCCTCTCCCGGCCTGTTGAGCACTTACCGGTGGAGTTTCCAGAGAATGAACTAGGCCTGCCGATCGATGGGGAAGAGAACGAAGCAAGGTGGGACGGACTATTCAAGGAGAACCGTCGCAGGCAGGAACGAGTAGAGCGAAACCTGGAAGAACGAATGTTGCGAGGAGAGGACATCAAGGAGGCCCTCGAAGGGGCGCTCCGCGAGGAAGTCGCAGCCGATCTGCCTGGCGATTCTCAGCCGGGGGAGTTTCCGAGCGACCCGGAAGAGGATCGGGCGGAAGCGGATGAGCCCTGGCAAGACAAGTCTTTCGATTTCGACGAATCAACAAGCGGGGGACACGATCGCTTTGGAAAAAGTCATCCGCTGCAAGAACAGGCAACAAGATTGCTGCTCACACTTCACGAAGCAGTGAAAGCCGTGGATCAGATTCCCGACGGTAGCTATCTAGACGTGGCACTGGGCGGCCTGGGAGAAATAGGAGGCGGGCTCGCGCAGGCGCTGCCCGTGCCGAGTGCCGGAAACGGAGATGATGACGATGCTGCCGCTCTGGGGTTGAGCGCCGTGCAATTGAAACGTGCCTTGCGAGGGGCGGCGTCCGCTCACGGCGCTCTCATCGGCGCTCATCAAGACAAACTCGTCGCCGAAGACATCTCTCAAGGACTGATCCAAGGCATCGGGGAGCTGCAGACCAGTGTGTTGGGCGAATTGAAAAGTATCCGCGCGCAGTATGATCGCTCTGGCTGAATAGATGGCAATCAGGCAAAGGGGCAGTAAACTCCGGCTCCCCCCCTGCGGATTTTATCCAGAAACAGCCTAACGCTCGACAATGACGGGTAATTCCCCAGGTCTCGGACACTCTCGACAACCCCGATCACGCCGCTTAGAATTGAATGCTGCCGAGCCCTTGGATTTCGGCAGTCCCGCCACCCCGGAGCCAATCGGCTCAATGACCCTCCACTTGGATCGCGAGCGGCTTGCTGCCGCCTATCGCACCGTTCGATCGGACCTGCTCTCCGAGCGCGCATCGTCGGGACACTGGGTGGGAAAGCTCTCCAGCTCTCCCCTGTCGACCGCGACCGCGGTCAGTGCGCTGATGCTCGCCGAGCAAAGCAGCACCAGCGGCGGGCTGCCCGAATACACGCCGGGACAATTGCAGACAAGTGCCCAGGAACTCTATCGGGGCGACTTGAGCGAGCTGATTCTGCAATCGGTCCATTGGCTGGCCGAGCAGCAGAACGACGACGGCGGCTGGGGCGACACCGATCGCAGCCATTCAAACATCGCGACGACCATGTTGGTGCAAGCTGCGTTTCATCTGACCGGCGTGCCGGCAAAGTACGGCGATCTGCTGGAACGCTCCGACCACTATGTGGAAGCGGCCGGCGGCGTCGCGGCTTTGAAGCACCGCTACGAAGGCGACAAAACGTTTGCCGTGCCGATTTTCATGACCTGTGCGTTGGCCGACATGGTGCCGTGGCGCAAGGTCCCTGCCCTGCCCTTCGAACTGGCGTGCTTGCCACAGCGTTGGTATCGCCGCTTGAAACTGCCGGTGGTGAGCTACGCGATGCCCGCGCTGGTGGCGATCGGCCAGGCGCGGTTCCACCACGCCCCGCCGCGCAATCCGCTCACCCGTTGGATTCGCTCCGCGGCCAAACGGCGGAGTCTGGCCGTGCTCCAAGAGATGCAGCCGGAGAGCGGCGGCTATCTCGAAGCAACCCCGCTGACCAGTTTTGTCGTGATGAGCCTGGCCAGCATGGGGCTGGTCGATCACCCAGTCGTTCGCCGCGGCGTGGAATTCTTACTGACCACGGTGCGCGCCGACGGCAGTTGGCCCATCGACACTAACCTCGCCGTGTGGAATACCTCGCAAGCGCTTGTCGCGCTCAACTGGAACCTTGAGCCGGAGGGCGGCGAAACGGCGAGACATCCGTCGGCCGACGCCGAGAGCGATCTCGACTGGCTCTTGTCGTGCCAACACCATCAGACGCACCGGGCCACCGGTGCCGCCCCCGGCGGCTGGGCGTGGACCAACCTTTCAGGCGGCATCCCCGACGTCGACGACACGGCCGCCGCCTTGCTGGCCCTGGCCGCCTGGCAACGTCGCTGGCCCGACGAGCGTACGGCCGACGTGAAACAAGCCGCACGCGCCGGAGTCCATTGGCTGCTCGACATGCAAAACAACGACGGCGGCTGGCCGACGTTCTGTCGTGGTTGGGGCCGACTGCCGTTCGACCGCAGCAGCGCCGACATCACGGCCCACGCCTTGCGGGCTCTCAGCGCGTGGCGAGAGCTACTTCACTTGCCAACCTCCAACGCGGCCTATGCCAAACGGTTCGATCTGGCGCAGCAAAACGGTGTGCGTTATCTTCAGCGTCAACAACAAGCCGACGGAAGCTGGCTGCCCCTTTGGTTTGGCAATCAACACGACCACCGCGAAGCGAACCCAGTTTACGGCACGGCCAAGGTGCTGGTGATGTGCCACGAATTGGGAATGGGGCAAACAGAGATGGCCGAGCGGGCCGTCCTCTGGCTCACCAAGGTCCAACATGCCGGCGGGGGTTGGGGGGCGGTTGTCAATCGTCGCGCGGCGAAGAAACCAGGTGCCCAGGCTCCCGAAGTTCCAGAGATGACCTCCAGCGTCGAGGAAACGGCGCTGGCCGTCGAGGCCCTGTTGCCCTTTGCCGGCGGGGGCGATCATGTGGCAACGGCCGTGGACCAAGGTGCCGCGTGGCTGTCGGAAGCGGTGCCAGAGGGCCGCCATTGGCAGCCGGCGCCCATCGGTTTCTACTTCGCCAAATTATGGTACTATGAGCGGCTGTATCCGCAGATATTCGCGACTCGTGCCCTGGGATGCGCCAGCCGCGAAGTGCATAATGCTTCGGCAACCGTGGGCGCTGCCCACTGAGGACGAAGCCGACGAGCGATTTCGCAGTAGGATTTCCCTGTGCCACTTGTTAGGTGACCAGGGAGAATCAGCCGGCTTGTCTGAACCTTTCGACGGGCAGACGTGACAAGCGGCGAGGAGGCAGTAGTGTCGAGTGTGCCAGTAGAACTATCGAGCGACAGCTCGGCATCCGCCAACGGATCCACGGCGGAACCAACCGCCGCGCCCAAGCGCGGCAGGCGTCGACGCACGAATCATCTCAAGGAAGTTCCCGCTTCTCGGGAGCTGCGCGAGAAGCTTCGCACCCATTGCCAGGCGGTCGTTCGACCCCTGGACCGCAGTCAGCCCCTTTCCAAGGACGACCTGGAAGCAATCGCCCGCCGCATCCTGGAAGAACTGCAACTTCCGGAGGGATACGTCGGCTGGACGATGGTCGTGCTGTCGTCGGAATTCTGGCGCGAGCAGGTCGCCGCGGTGCCCCCCTCGCGTCGACTGCTGCTGCTGCCCCACTGCTTGAAACATGCCGAGGGCTGTCCGGCCGATTACGATCAGTTCGGCCTCGACTGCGAGAAGTGCGGCGCGTGCAGCATTGCCGACTTCCGCAGGGTCGCCGAAGAAATGGGCTACAAAGTGCTCGTGGCCGAAGGTTCGCCGATCGTGATGAAAATCATCATCAGCGGCTACGTCGACACGATCGTCGGCGTGGCGTGTCTCAACGTGCTTGAGAAAGCAATCGACAAGGTGCTACTGGCCGGCGTACCCTGCATGGCCGTGCCGCTGCTGTCGAGCGATTGTCGTAACACGTCGGTCGACGAAGAGTGGGTCTACGAAATGATTCGCGCCCGGCAAGAAAAACCCCCGACTCGTTCGACCACCTATCTCCACCTGCTCCGCGCGGCCAAGCAGCTTTTTGAACCGGAGCAGCTCGAACGCCTGGCCCCCCGGAAACGCGGCGGGCCAAGCCTGGCGGAACTCAACGGCGAGGGCGCGGCCGGACTGAATCCGATCGGCGCCACCGAGGCGATCGCCCAGCACTTTTTGGCTCAGGGGGGCAAGTATGCCCGCCCGTTCATCACACTGGCCGCCCACGACGCGATGACCGGCGGCCGCGGCGCGTCGGCCGACGGCGCACAACATCTGGCCGAACTCCCCGACGCGGTGCGACGCGTGGCGCTGTCGATCGAAACCTTCCACAAAGCCTCGTTGGTACACGACGACATCGAAGACGACGACCGCTTCCGCTACGGCATTCCCACCCTGCATCGCACCTATGGATTGCCAACCGCGATCAACGTGGGCGACTACATGATCGGCTTGGGCTATCGCCTGGTGAGTCGGGACATGGCCGCGCTGGGGGCCGAGGTGGCGGGTGACATTCTCAATCTGCTGGCCGACGCCCACCTGCGATTGAGCGAGGGTCAGGGGGCAGAGCTGCTGTGGCGCGATGCCCGCGACAAGCAGCTCACGCCGCTCGACGCACTGAAGATCTACGCCCTCAAGACGGCCCCCGCGTTCGAAGCCGCGCTACTCTGCGGCTTGCGGTGTGCCGGGCCGATCGACGAGTTGGTTCCCCCGCTGAAGAAGTTCGCCAAGCATCTGGGCGTGGCGTTCCAGATTCTCAACGATCTGAAAGACTGGCAGGGAGACCAAGACAACAAACTCGCCGCGGGTCTCGACACCTTGGGCGGTCGTCCCACGCTGTTGTGGGCCTTGGCGCTGGAAAAGCTCGATACGCCCGAGCGCGACGCCCTCCTACAGTTGATCGATTCCCAGGACGATCCCGCCACGCGAATCCCGCAGGTGGAACGGCTCTACCGCGAAGCGAACGTCTTCGAGAGCGCGCACCTGTTAGTCGACAAATACCAGCAACGGGCCGAGACGCTTGCCGATGAAATCGAGCCGGCTAGCCTACGACGGTTGCTCTACTACCTGGTCGACACCGTCCTGGAACGTCCCTCGGAAGCTCCCGCCGAGGTGATGATGCCGAAACTCCCTGCCTAGGACCAGAATTTCTCCTGTCACCCCACGCTTATTCCCCCCAGCCAAAGTGAACGATCCGATTGACACGCTGATTGAACTGTTCTACTCGTCGCGCGACGAAGTGGGGAAGTTTTTCCCCATCGACGCCGACGAGCTATCGCCCCAGTATCAATCGCTGTTGGCGCACCACGACCACATGACCGTCACCTTGGAAGCGTGGCACAACAGCTTGGTGGAAGTTCACGTCCTCGAAGAACACCACGACCACGACCACTATTCCCGACGAATCGTCCTGGTCAGACAACGCGACAACGTGCCCGTGCTATTCGGCATCATGCAGGTCAATCTCGCGGGGCTGCCCGACATCGTCCGGCTGGAAATCGAGTCGCAGGCCCTGCCGCTGGGCCGAATCATGATCCGCCACCACCTACTGCGCGAAGTCGAGGCATGCCAGATGTGGCGGATCCAACCCGGCAAGGAGTTGCAACACCACATGCACTGCAGCGCCGATGCTCAGCTATTCGGCCGCACCGCACGGATCCTGGTAGAAGGCCAACCGGCCGTGGAACTGCTGGAGATCGTCTTGGCCTGATCAGATAGGGTCGGTCGCGTCTTCAGCGGACGCCCGGGAATGCGCTCGGCGGCCTGGAGCCATGGCTCAGACCGTGAGTGGAAGCGTCCGGCGTTGCTGCCTGTGTCGGTTCCGTGCAAATTCGACAGGTTTCTGAAATTACCCAGGCGGAGGCATCCTCCTTGCTTTAGCCTACTTCCATTTCCTGTTATGGTTGGACCTGTCAAGTTTTGTTTTGAAAGTTCACATGGTGCTTATTGTCTCCACGATGGGTCTAAAACCCTCGCCTTTAGGCGAATCCTTTAGGACCTTATACTGGGGGGCATGGAAAACTATCGCACAGGTTCACACAGTCGTTATGACCTCAAATATCACTTTGTGTGGGTAACCAAGTACCGGCGTAAGGTGTTGACAGGTGAGGTTGGTGTGCGGGTCCGCGATCTTGTGCGAGAGGTATGTCTAGCG
>CAXMSB010000244.1:0-31074 GCA_964195615.1 uncultured Granulosicoccus sp.
GATCGACGCGTTCTGCCAACAAGAAGATGTTTGTCGGTCCCAGTTTGCGCAGTGGTTGCAAGCTCTGAGAGGGGCAACTGAAGAGGAAGAAAATCGCTCCTCGGAAGGTCCCGCGTTCGTGCCCGTCACGGTGAAGGCACACTTTATCGAGGTCTTGTTGCCTGGCGGAGGTTTGGTTCGGCTATCGGCCGGTATCGACCGAGCCTTGCTGCTGGACGTCAGGACACATCGACCGAATGCAGTTCGCGCGGCTAAGACGGCCCATGTGTGTCATCACATTGAGTGCGCGAGACGGTCGATTCTGACGTCCGTTGCGGTTCTCGCTAAGTGCCCACGGACGAACCGACATGTGGCTCCAATGGCAGCAGGCTATCCAACACAGGAGTGACCCACCCGGGGCAGATAGGAAACTGCCGAAACTGCATCGGTCATTTTGGCCGATGCAGAATCAGCAAATTGCTAATCTGCGTCGAATTCATCGACCGAAGCGACTGACGAATTGGACTTCCTGCTTTCGGTCGCTCCAGGAGCGGCGGGCAGATCGGCGGCGTGAAACGCTTCCGCGCCGTGCGCCCGGTGGCAACGCGGCTGGTGGCCAAGAATCGTGCTCGCTTTCTCATCGAGATTCTCGATAATCGCAGTGGCACAACGTTACAGTGATCTTTGAAAACCTACCCCTCGTTCCTACGCTCTGCGTGGGAACACAAGTCCCTGCCGCTCTGCGGCATCGCGTGACGCAGAGCGTCGCGGTAGTTCGTTACCACGCGGAGCGTGGGAACGAGCAACTTGACGACAGCCGCTCGGGCTGACTTCTGTCCTCTTCCAACCGTTCGGGGTGGGTCAAAACTAGGCGGAGTTTTGTCTCGGTCGGCTTGCCGTTTGGCCTTAATTTGCAGAGCGCCGCCATGCGAGGAGTGGACAATACTCAACGGGCCCATGAAGGAAAAAACGCTCGCCAAAGACAGAACTCGGAGGGTATTGTCCCACCGGGTACGCTCGGGGGCCTTGTTATCCAGTGCGGCTGGAAGACGGACCGGACAAAACTGCGAGGCTTTTGACCCAAAAATCGTTGTCCGGGATTCTGGGCAAAAATCGCGCCGTCAGTCCGACATCGCCGCCGCCTCGGCGAGCAGGTCGGGAAGCTGCTCCAGCGAGCATAGGTCTTCGGCCAGTCGCGGATGGGCGAAGATCCGCACCCGTTTGACGTAGTCGTCGAATTGCTCGCGGGCCAGTGTTTCGACGACCGGCGAGATGTCTCCCAGATTTCGATAACAGTCTTCCTTGGGGAAGTGGACTTCGATCTGGAATTCGACTTCCAGCTCAACGGGCGGAGCGTCGAACAGCACTTCGTGCGGCGCGACCACTCGCGACAGAGCCGTGCTCGCCACGGCGGCGAAGTTTTCCGCGCAGCGCACCAGCCAAGGGTACGGCTTGCGGGCCAAGAGCTGATAGAGCTGCGGCGATTGAAACAGACTGTATTGGGCCACGCGTTTGTAGAGCCGCCGCGTGGAGCCAAAGAGACCGTCCAACAGCTCTGCCGCCGGCCCGTCGCCTGCCGCCGTCAACATGGTTTCGATCATCGGCCGCTCAGTCATCCGAAACAACGCGTCGAGGTCGAGTGATTCGTGCAGCATGACAAATGCCCGCTGCAGCATGGCCGTGGCCGACCGCACGGCATGATGCCAGTAAACTTCGCTGAACATCACGTAACGGGCGAACACCATCATCTCGGCCGCAGTTTTTCCTTTGTCGGTGATCGCCAGGCCGTCGCCTTCTTCATTGAGCGTGAGACTCTGAATCAGCCGCGATTGATCAAAATTCCGCCCGTAGGGGACTCCCGCGTGCAGGCTGTCGCGCATCAGGTAATCCATCTTGTCGACGTCGATCGGTCCCGACAGAAGGCTCCGCAAGATTCGGGTGCTACGGTCCCGAGGCTTGCCCGTGAGCAGTCCCATCACCTCGCGGGGCTGCAGGTTCCACTCGTCGCGCAACGTGTCGGCAACCTCGCCCTCTAACAGGAAGCTGTTGGCGAACAGTTCGTGCGTGGGGATCTTGGGCAGATCGATGTCTTCGATCGGATGACAAAGAGGCCAGTGCCCCAAGTCGTGCAACAGCGCGGCGACCAGGAATCGCTCGGCATCCTTCGGCTTGATAGTCGCGGTGAAACGGTCGTTGTCGGCCAGCCGGTCGAGAAACAGCAAGGCCATGCGATAGACGCCCAGCGAGTGCTCGAACCGCGTGTGATTGGCCGCCGGATAGACGAGGCTCACCAGCCCCAACTGGCTGATGTCGCGTAGCCGGCGGAACTCGGGCGTGTCGATCAACTGCCGCACGCGGGGCGTCAGCGGCACATCGGTTTCCGGCGGAATGCGCACCATATGCCGACTCCCGCCAATCGCCGCCAGTTCCGGAAGTTCACGCAAGCTCTTCATAGGCTGTTCTGGTGATTCGGGGAATAGAACGCGGATGGACGCGGAATTTGCTGATTATCGCGGATCAGAGTTTGACATGGGAAGCACCTTGGTTACCTCGTTCCCACGCTCCGCGTGGTAACGCACTGCCTGGACGCTCCGCGTCGTATTTCAAAATCATGATCTATTCAGATCCGCGAACATCCGCCTAATCCGCGTCCTATCAATCAACCCATACCCGGCAACAGTGGCAGATCCATGACGAAACGCAGGCCGACGGTCACCACCAGATACAGGGCGTAGTGGAAGAATCCCGTGATCATTTCCAGATCGAAACAGACGAAAGCGGCACCCGCTCCGACCACCGTGATGGGGATGAACATACATGCGATCGGAAGCATTTCCAATCCTTTGGAGAAATCCTCGCCGAACCACTGCGTACCGACAAAAATGTAGATGCCCCACAGCAAGGCATAAATCAGCCCGCAGGCCAACGAGCGGACCAAGACGTCCGTCCCCTGGTAGTAGCCCGCTTCATCGTCGCGGAGAAACGAATAACCCGCGTACGCCAGCGGCGGGCCGAGCAGGATCGAACCGCTAGCGAGCACCCAGAACAGGTTTTCCCCCAAGTCGTTGCGGCCCAACAACCAGGCGATCGCCACGCTCAACAGCACCAGTCCGGCGACCGCCACGAAAATATTGACGCTGAACTTGGCTTCTTTGCGTCGGATTGGTTTGAGAACCGATCGCCCTTTGGAATCCTTGGCACCCGCTTCCAGCTCGGCCTCGTGGATGATGACCTCGTCGCCAAGCTCGGGAATCTGAATCGAACCTTTGCACTTGGGACAAGCGCCCGTCTTGCCAGCGTGCTGATCGCCGACAGTGAATCGCGTATGGCAGCCAGGGCAGATAACTTGGATCGGCATCTCGGGGTAAATCCTAGCTGGTTCGATCGCACAATGATCGGTTGAGAAAGGGGATCGTCGGAGGAAGGGGGGATATCACGCTAAGACGCGAAGAAGAACCGACCGCGGCCTCGCGCAGACGCCTCCACTCGCTGCTACTCGGTATCTTTGAGATCGTCCTCGTTAATTGCCGCGAAACCTTTGCTGGCAAGCGTTTCGATGGCCATCTCGATGCTGTCGACCATCAGCGCCACGGCCGGGCGGCCACGCGGTCGGGACAACAGCGGGTAGACCTGTGAAATGTTCACCTCGGCCTGCAGCAGCGCGGTGCAAACCTGCAACAGCGGCTGCGGCGTGTCGGGCAGCTCCACGCCGATCAGGTCCGACTCCACAATCGCCAGCCCGGCCCGTTCGAGCACCTCGCGGCCTTGCTCGGGATCGCTCAACAGAAATCGCACGACGGCACACTCGGTGGAGTCGGAGATCGTCAGCGCCACGATCCGTACGTTGCTCCCCTCGAACCGGCGGACCACCTCAAGGAGTTGCCCAACTCGGTTCTCCAGGAAGACGGTAAACTGGCGAATCGATGGGTAGTCGCGGCCCCGCATCGTCGCGAAATCGACTCCGGCATCGTCACCGCTACTCATGGAATCCTCGCGTCTTTTCAACCCTTGGCGATCAAACACAACCCGGGGCCCAATATAGGGTTCCGAGCACCAAATTGCAACGTAATCGGCCTCAGCACGGGAAAACGGCGAGTTGAGCGTTAAGAGTCTGTGTAATCGTCAAGCTTTCTCTAGCTCTCGCCCGTGGGCCCTAGACCCTCGACCGCACTCTGGTTTACGATGCGCCGCTCTGCCCAGTCCACCCCGTCAGCACGTCGATGAACCCATGCAGCACGAAACCAAGATTGAAGTTCGCTATTTTGAAACCGATGGCCAGGGGGTGGTTCACCATGCCAACTACTTCCCCTATTTCGAGCTCGCGCGGATCAGGCTCCTAGCGGCAGCCGGGCTCGAGTATGCCGAACTGGAACGCCAGGGCGTGTTTCTCGTGGTCCACAGCATCTCTTGCCGCTACCACCTCCCTGCCCTGTTTGGCGACACACTGAGAATCGTGACCATCGTCGAAAAGGCGTCGCCAGCGCGGATCGACCACTCCTATCGAGTGCTCCGCGACGACGAACTGTTGGCCGAAGGCAAGAGCACGATCGCCTGTGTCAACGCTGAGGGCATCGTCCAGCGGATCCCGGATCTCATCCTGAACGCACGCATCCCCGATCAGCCGCCGCCCCTGGCGTGACGCGGCAAAAAAGCCTGACGCCGGCGTCCCCTGCCAACGTCAGGCCCCTTCTTCGGTGCTCGTCTCCGACGAGCAACACACTTTCGACCCACCTCGGATGCAGGCCGATTTTCCTTCGAGCGCTAGGCGACCAGTCGCATCGCGCCCTGAAATTCTCGAACTCCCGTGAGGAACTCTTCAAAAATGCGGATATCCAAAGCCGAGGCCGTGTTGGCTTCGGGATGGAACTGGGTGCCGACGGCAAACCAATCGGGCATGGTGCTTTCGATCGCTTCGGTGATTCCGTCCGGGCAACGGGCGGTCACCTCGAAGCCGGCCGCCACTTCGTCGACTGCCATGTGATGCATGCTGTTGACGCGCAGCTCGCCGTCGCCGTAAACGCGATCCATCACCGAACCAGGCGCCAGCTCCAACGTGTGGCGATGGGCCGCGTCCAAGGGATCGAGGTGCGGCAATGCCATCGGTCTGTCCTCGGGGATGTGCAGCAACAGATTGCCACCCTGGGAGACATTCAACAACTGCATCCCAGCGCCGATGCCCAACACGGGCATACGACGTTCGGCAACCTTGCGGATCAAGGCGCGATCGAAGGATTCGCGGCGCGGGTCCTGCGTTCGCACGGTTGGATGAAGCATCCAGCCATCGCGGCGCGGGTCGAGATCGGCCCCGCCAACCAGCAGAATTCCATCCAGCCGATCAAGAGCCTCGCCGATGTCTTCGTTGGTTTCATACGGTGGCAAGATCAGCGGAATCCCGCCGACAGCAAGAATCGCATCGAAGTATCCCGAGGCGACATAGGTGTAGGCGGGCGCATCCTGTTTGGCTGCACGAAAGTCTGCATTTACGCCGATCAGTGGCTTGTTCATCGCTTCGCACTCCCTTTCTGGTGCGACTAGCGCACCATCGAAAAAAGCCGTGGAGAACTAAAGCGCGATTCGGGAGGCAACCAACCATCGAGAGCCGGCCCATGCCGGAGGCGAAGACCTCAGTTCAACAGGATCTAACCGCAGACGATGGCCGTGGGCAACAACGCCACAACCATGCGTACGAAGCCATGAACAAAATGGCAACCTTCCCTGGCGCCTGCTAGATTCCTGATGATACGAGGCGGTATCCGCCGCTATTTCCCCTCGCCCTCGGCAACGCCCGCAGCAACAATTCCGCAAAACGAATGCCCAGGGATAGATCGGATCGATGTCCCTATCGCAGCCTCAATTACTCCTGGTGGTCTGGCGACCGTGTCACGCGGCCGGAAAGGAGATGCAAGTCGTCGGGGAATGTAACGGATTCAGCCGAGTTGGCAAGTACTTCGCACATCTTGGGTCGAAGTTTTACCGCTTGCACAAGATAACGGGTTTTTCACCACAAAGTGGACAAACAAGTCCTAATTGTCAACCATTTTCTGGACAATCTCATAGCCGATCAGAAAGATGGCCGCGTCGACCAACAGATGGCTCATCCAGGGGCCCAAGAGCGACCCACTGCGGTGATAGAGCCACGCCCAAAACGCCCCGCCGATGGCAATCGCCAGCGAGAAAACCCACGTCACCGGCTCGGCAATGCCAAAATAGGTTGCTAGCAAAATCACGTGATGCGCCATGAATCCCAGCGAGGAAACGACCACCGCGGCCCACAGGCCGGTCATCGTCTTCAACTGCCCGAACACAAACCACCGCCAGTAATACTCCTCCAGCAACGAGTGCAGCAGACTGTAAAACACGCCCACCGCGGCGAACTTCCACGACGCATCGAGCTGCATCCCCGCGATTTTTTCCCGCATTTCCCCTTCGGCAGCGGCGAAGAAGTCGGCCGATTTCAGCCAATAGTGGTACAGGGCCAACATCGCCCCGGCGATCATCAGGCCGGAGACGATGCCCAGTCCCAAGCCGCCGGTCACCGGCCGACTCGCCCGGGGACGCCGCTTCTGCACCCACAGCACCCACACGACGGGAAACGCAAACTGCACGACCTTGGCCACGGCGTAGGTCGCTTGCTGTACGCCAGCCGGGAACCGCTCGGCCCACACGAAGTACACCAACGTCACCAACGTCGGCAACACTAGCGCAAACAGCACCGCGGCCACGTCGCGCGTTCGAAATTTCGGTTCTGCTTCCTGCTGCATCGATTCCGCCTGTCTTTCCCAGATGGGCTGCAAAGTCAAGTCCTACGCCGATGTCATTCCGAGGTCCGCCGAGGAATCTCCGTCGCGACGCGGTTCGGTAGGGCCGAAGAGATCCTTCGGCGGACCTCAGGATGACAGGTTCTCGGCTCTATTGCTCTGACGCCGCCTATGGCCCCCGGTTTACGCCACGAGGGTGGACCACTATTTTGGAGGATTGGCTCGATTTGTCCACTGGCTACCTCCCCAGGCACCATTTCATGCAATATCAACGGGTTTGTCTCGAAGCGCTCGGCTACACGTTGCCCGAGGAGGTCGTTACCTCGGCGGAACTGGAGCAGCGGCTCGCCCCGGCTTACGAACGTCTGCGGCTGCCCGAGGGGCGGCTCAAACTGATGACCGGCATCCGTGAGCGGAGATTTTTTCCCGCGGCGACAGTTCCCAGCAGTGTGAGCGTGGTCAGCGGCGAGAAAGCGATTCGGGCCAGCGGCATCGACCGGCGGCATATCGGTGCGCTGGTCCATGGCTCGGTCTGTCGCGATCATCTCGAGCCGGCCACCGCCTGTGCAGTGCATCACGGTTTGCAATTGCCAACCGAGTGCATGGTCTACGACGTATCGAACGCCTGCCTGGGGATTCTCACGGGTTTGGTGCAAGTGGCCAACATGATCGAGCTGGGGCAGATCCGCGCGGGACTGGTCGTCGGCACCGAATGCGGTCGTCAACTGGTCGAGAACACGGTCCAGCGGCTGAACGAAGACCTGAGCCTCTCGCGTCGAGACGTAAAACTGCTGGTCGCCTCGTTGACAATCGGCTCGGGCAGCGTCGCGATGGTACTCTGTGACCAAGAGCTCAGCCAAACTAAAAATCGTGTGACCACGGCCAGCGCCTTGGCTCAGACCGACCATCACCAACTCTGCCAGAGCGAAGGGTTGGAGACCTTCATGCAGACCGACAGCGAACAGCTGATGAACGAAGGCGTGAAGACCGGGGCCGAAACTTTTGCTCGATTTCTCGCCGACGCCGGCTGGCAACGGGGCGAAATCGACAAGACGGTCTGCCACCAGGTCGGCGTGGCCCATCGCAAGCTGCTGTTCGAAGCGCTCGACCTCGATTCGCAAACCGATTTCGCCACGGTTGAGTGGCTCGGCAACACCGGTTCAGCGGCCTTGCCGCTCACGATGGCCTTGGCTTTGGAGGCGGAGCACATCCGGCCGAATGATCGGGTCGCTCTGCTGGGCATCGGCTCAGGGATCAATTGCCAGATGATCGGCGTCGAGTGGCAGCAGAGCCGCGTGTTGGGGCAACTGGACGGCGCGGCGACCGAGAAATCGCCCGCCCTATCGAGCACGGGGCGGTAGAGCCTAGGGCAACCACGCAAGGATCCCGATGAAAGCCAACAGAGCGAGAATGCCCACACTCGCCACGACGTACACCCAGACGGGCGTTCCGTAGCTTGGGCCAGTGAAACCAGGAGGTCGCAAGGGGTCGATTTCGCCGACCTTGAGCTGGAACCGCTCTTGGACCTGCTCCTGCTGGCCGGCTTCCTGCTCCAGGGCTTCTTCCACCAGCGACCGGCGGGGCCCCTCTGCCACGGTCTCCGAGGTGGCTTTGGTGAGATTGTCGGTCGAGGAGGCCATTTCGTCGGGGTCATCGTTGTGGTCGCCGGTCTTCTCGTCTTCCAGCGGAGCGAGCCCGATCTCCTCGGCGTCTTCCAGCGAGGCTGCCAAGACATTGGGAGGAGGTGTGTGCGTTACGATACTGTCGGAACCGCCCGCTGAGCGGGGCATCGAAGCGGCAAACCGACGAAACACGTCGCTGCCGACGCCCGAGTCGGAGCCGCTCTTCTTGCCGCTGTCACCCACTTGTCGGCCGCGATCGGCGAGCCATTCCGTTAAACTCTTGGCGACTTCGTTGGCCGATTGTTGGCGTTCCGCTGCATTCTTGGCCATCATGCGTTCGCAGATATGCACCAAAGTGGGCGGCGCGTCGGGACGATCTTTCAGAATACTCGGCGGGGCGTCCCGCTGATGCTTTAACAGCCGCTCGGCTATCGATCCTTCGGGAAACGGCGGATGACCAGTGAGCAAATAGTACAGCGTGCAACCCAGGCTGTAGATGTCCGCCCGACTGTCGGCCTGATGGCTGTTGAGGGCCTGCTCGGGGGCCAGATAGTCGGCCGTGCCGAGGACGTTTTCGTTGTTATCGAGCGTGAGTGATTCTTCGTCGTCGATCAGACGAGCCAAACCCATGTCGAGCAACTTAACGGTGTGGTTCTTATCGACCAGGCAGTTGGCCGGTTTGATGTCGCGATGCACCAGACCCATGTCGTGGGCATGCGCGAGGCCGCGGGCCACTTGGGCGATGTAGTCGGCGGCCGTGTCGTAGCTGAGCGACCCACTTTCCTTCACGAGCACGTGCAGGTCCTTGCCATCGACAAATTCCATCACCAGGTAGTGTGTCTTGCCGTCGTTGTCGATGTCGTACGCCCGCACGATGTTCGGGTCGTCGAGCTTGGCCGCGGCGCGGGCTTCGATGCGAAATCGATCGAGATAGGTGGAGTCGTCCACGCGATTCTGCGGCAGCACCTTGATGGCCCGCTTCACCCGCATGAGGATATGCTCGGCCAGATAGACCTGACTCATGCCCCCCTTGCCCAGATGTCTCAACAATTTGTACTTGCCGAGGATAAATCCCTTGTGCTTGCCGGCAAGCAACTTGTCGGCTTGCCAATCGGTGATCAGCCCCGCTTCGATCATTGCTTCCGAGAGGGCTTCCTGTCGTTCGGGCAGTTTGCCGCCGTTGGCCTTTCGATAGTCGACGAGAAACTTGTCGAGTCGGTCTTCTTCGACCAACTGACTTCGTCTGACGAAATCCAGGAAGCTTTGGGCTTTTGACATGAGCTAACACATCGAACCGAAGTGAAACCACTGGCATACCGGCAGCGGGCCTACAGACATTACATCTGCGACGCCATTATGCCGTCCAGCAACGATCACGACCATCGGACCGATAGTCCTAAAGACAAGTTTTCTCTGTTTTCCAAGAAGCCAGAATGTTTGCCAATTTCCTCTTCGCACAATCCCTTGTACCTTCGGCAAGCAGTGTCGATCTGGTCTCCGCCTCTACCTATAGAATACCACTTGATTGCCGTTTCTGCCAGAAAGGAACCCATCGGGGGAGGGAAATTCCCGGGTGCTGGCCGAAATATTCCCTGTCGGCTCCCCCCGCCCCAGGCGGGACAGCTTGGGGCTACTGGCCAGAATCGGGGCTCTGGCGGTCCCCGCCGAGCAGTCCCTGGACGAGTCGCTCGTCGAAATAGTTTACCTCCATGCCCCCGTCAATCACGAGTCGCTGGGTGGTAATTCCACTCGACCGGGGGCTCACCAGAAACGCCACGGCATTTGCCACTTCCCCAGTCGAGACGGCCCGGCGGCGGAGCGTCGCCTGCTCGGCGTAGAGGTACGAATCGACATAGCCGGGAATGCCCGCCGAGGCCGAGGTCTTCAGCAACCCGGGGGCGACCGCGTTGAACCGCACCTCCGAAAATTGGCTAAACGACTTGGCCAAAAAGGCCAGGCTCGAATCGAGGGCGGCTTTCACCGGGGCCATGAAGCCATAATTCTCGCTTGCCATGCGGGTCGTAGAGATCGAGATCGTCACGATCGAGGCATCTTTGGCGAGTAAGTTTTTCAGAGCATTGGAGATCGCCATCAACGAAAAACACGAGATGTCGAACGCCCGCAGCAGTTGCTCTCGGCTCGTTTCGTGAAACGGCTTGGGGCCCTCGGAATAATCGCCGAACGCGATCGAGTGTACCACGCCGTGCAGCGTGTCGTAACGCTTCGCCAATTCGGCGGCGAGCTGATCGATCTGGTCCTGGTGTTCAACGTCGCAGGCGTAGATGGCGGCGTCTGGCAGCAGCTTCGCGACCGACTCGCGTCGCTCCTCACTGCGTACAACGTAAACGACCTCCGCCTCGGCTTCCTGCAAGGCTTGGCCGACGTGATACGCGACGCTCTTTCGGTTCTTCACGCCGAACACCAAAACTCGTTTGCCGGCAAGTTGCAGAAAGTCGGCAGGCATCAGCGGGCCTCGCGTTCAGTAAGCGTACAGGCAAATTCCAAGCGAACGGCTACTTTTCCGTCGACCGTCCCGCGGGCCTTCAGAAAGAACGCTGTCGAGACTTGTTCCACAAGTTCAACCTCCAACAGAATCGTCTCCCCCGGCAGCACCATCCGCTTGAACTGCACATTGTTGGCCCGAGTGGCAACAGGGACCGCGCCCGGCTTGTCGTCCAAGTGCCGCGACAGCAGTACCGCGCCGGCTTGCATGGCGGCCTCGCAGAGGAGTACGCCCGGAGTGATCGGCGAGTCCGGATAATGCCCGCGATACCAAAACTCGTCGCCGGTGAACGTTTTTCGGCAAACGATGCGGTCCTCTTGCTGCTCGACGATTTCGTCGATCAACAGGAACGGTTCCCGATGCGGTATCGCGGCTTTGATGGCTTCTAGGGTCATTTCGGAATGGAACGTGGATAAAACGCGGATTGGGCGGATGCTCGCTGATAAAAGAATTCATATCTCCGCGTTGATCCGCCAAATCAGCGTTCATCCGCGTTCTATTCAAGAGCCGACTTCCGCCGTCGAGCGGGAAGCGTTTGTGGCCAGGAGGTTGTCGACGTCGCCGGCGACCATGCGGCCGTAGTTCATCGCGCCTAGCCAGCCCGACATGATAATCCCCACGCTCCCCGCGTGGTAGAGTCCCGTTACCTGCTTCGGCACGTCGAAACTCACTCGCAAGCCCTCGAACTTCGTGCCAAAACTCGCCCCGGCAACGTGCTGCGTATAGTGCTTGAACGTTAGCGGCGTCGAGGCCTCAGCATGGTCGAGCCGTTCGCGGACGTTCGGCACGTACTTGTCGAGGGCGTCGAGCGTCGTCTCGACCAGGTCGCGTTTGCTCGCCTCATACTCTTCCGGCGGCAGTTCCGACCAGTCTTCGTAACGGGCGTTTGTGCTGGAAACGATCAAACAGCGGGGCTTTCCCTGCGGGCGAGTGCGGGGATAGTAGAACGAAAACGTGCGGCTGGTGATGTCTCGGCTCAACAGCATCTCGGTGCGGAACAGCGGCGCGGTGGAGCTGAACAGCAAGTCACCCGTCGATTCGTCGATCCGCTCGTCCGGCTTCAGCGCCATGTAAACCTGCGTGCTGGAGTTGTTGAGCCGCACCGCGCGGGCGTCCTCGACAAACTGACGATCAAAATACTCCTCGCCGGCGAGCCGGAAGATCGTCTGCTTGAGATTAGCGTTCGACACGACCGCACGGGTCTTGATCGTACGGCCGCCGACCTCCACCGAGCGGACGCGACCGCCGTCGCAATTGATCTTCTCGACGTCCGAGCGGATGCATATGTCGACGCCGTTGCGCTGCAACTCCTCCTGCATCAGACGGATCAACCGATCGGTGCCGCCCTGGAACGTGTACACGCCCTTCGACATAAAATTGGAAAAGACGATGCCGTAGCTGATCGCGGGATCCTCCAACGTGCTGCCGTTGGCGTAGGTGATCGGCTCCATCAGCAGCCGGATGACATCTTCCCGGCCGGGGAAAAAACGATCGAACAGCTCGCGGGTAGTCGTGTGCTGGTCGTCTTGAAAATCCATCTTCCGGGCCGCGTCGAAGAAACCGTTCACGGCGGCCGGGTCGACCTGAAACTGTTCGATCAGGAGCTTTGTGAAATCCACGCGACTGAAGTTCGTCGTGAGCGAGAACATCGGGTTATCGAAGCGAATGTGCTCGAGCTGCACAATGCTGTCGGCAATCTCGCTGGTCCAATAGCGGCGACAGCTCTTGACCATGCCATACGGAAACCCGTGAAGCGAGACGTCAAAGATATGCCCGCCGGGCCGTTTGAACCAGGTAGCCAAGCCGCCCAGCTTGTAGTGCTGCTCCAATAGCAGCACACTGTGGCCGTTGCGCGCGAGCATATTGGCCGAGGTCAGCCCGGCCAAGCCGCTGCCGATGACGACGACGTCGTACTCGTCTTTCGCGTCTTTCAGGAAGTCTTTGGGCATGAGTGGGTTTCGTTTGTTGTTTGTTCCGCCGTGGCCGGGGACGGCACGGCTCGCTTTTCTGGCTCTCGACTCTGGACTCTCGCCTCTAGTCCCTCAAACAATGCTGATTCGCCATCGAAATGCCGCTGACGATGCTGCCGATGATGCCGACGAAACCTTGGTCGGTGCCGCAGACGAACAGGTTGTTCAAATGCGTGCGGCCGTCGAACTGTTTTTCGGGGGCGCCGTAAACCGCGCCGTTGTCGTGGCCGGTGAAGCGGACGATTGTCTTCGGGGTGAACATGTCGGTGTCGACCACGCGGCTGCGAAAGTCGGGCACAAACCGGACGGCCGAATCGGTGATTCTATCGTACCACCGCAGTTTTTCCAGGCGGTAACCGTTCTCGTCGAGCTCGTTCCAGTGCTCGAAGTTGGCGAGCGTCGTGATCCGCATCGTGCCGACCTCCAGCAATTGGTCGTAATCAAAATTGTTGGGGCTGCAAACAACCCCGCTACGCACGTCGCACGGCTCGGCGGGCTTGGTCCAGTCGAATTCTTCCGAATCGTTAAAAAACGTGATCGTGCGGTCGTGGCCCAACTCTTGCGGCTCCAGGTCGAGCGTGGCGATGGTTTCGCAGAAACTGAGCCGGCCCGCACCGCGGCTGGTGACTGGCTCGCCGTCGTCGCAGAGCCGCATCGTCTCGCACCAACCGGCCGAAGAGAGGATGCGTCGCCCTTCGAGCACTTCGCCGCTCTCCAGCTCCACGCCGCACACCCGACCCGCGTCGACCATCATTCGCTTCACCCCCGCGCGAAGTTTTAGTTCGCCGCCCAATCCGCGAAACTTTCGCACCAGTTGCTTGAGAATCAGTCGCACGCCGGCAAACGGTCGGCCGAGGCCTTCCATGAAGATGCTGCGGAACATGATCGAAAACTGGCCCCAGTCCATGTCGTGCTCGCGGGCCGAGCCGTAAAACATCAACGGGCAGAACAGCATCTCGACCAGCAGCGGCTCAGAGATGATCTCGGCCAGATGCTCGCGGGCGGAGATTTCCTGATGCGACTCGTCGAGGTCGTCGTACTCGACCACTTCGTTGATCAATCGTTCGAAGTTGTCGCGTTGGTGGGGAAACTCGCGAGCCACCTCGGTCCGCAAGAGGTCGAGCTCGTTGCTGAACTTCAGCCGCACGCCGGGGAAGACGACGTCAGAGCCGATCTGCGGCGAGATATTCAGATCGTCCCAAGAGATTCGCAATTGGCGAAGCAGCCTCGCCAGCGGCCCCTTCTTGGTGCCCTTGGGCGTGATGTTCGTCAGCGCGTGCAGGCCGACGTCGTAATCGCGCCCCCGCGTGCGGTAAAACGAGTTGAGCCCGCCGATCGTCGTGTGCCGTTCCAGGATGCAGACCCGCTGGTCGTAGTACGCCAGCCGAATCCCCGCGGCCAAGCCGGACATCCCCGCGCCGATAATGATGGTGTCGTACATGACGAGGCTGGAGGTAGGAGGCCGGAGGTCAGAGCTGTGGAGTGGTATCTTCCGACGAATTCCGCAATCGACTACACTTTCTCGACATCCTTCAAAAGGGGCTCCAAGTATGCGACGGTCGAACTCATGCTCGCCAGGTTCACGTAGTCGTCTTCGGGGATCTGGATACGGTGACGCTTGCGGAGTTCCATGACGATGTCCAGGAAGTCCATGCTGTCGAGCTCCATCTGGTCGCGGAAGTTTACCGCGTCGTCCAAATCCGTGATGTCTTCGTCGGGAGCGATCACTTCAAGGATATCGAGGACTTCTTCTCTGATCTGATCGTTGTTCATGGTTGGGGGCGTCTCCTGAGGGGAATGGTTATTTTCGCGTCGCCGGGCCCCCGTCTCTTAATAAAACGGCGAGCCGGCTCGCTTGGAATTCTTGCTCGCTTAGATTCGTTTGATGATAACTACTGAGTTGATGCCTAGCATTCCGAATGAGTTGTTGAGGATGTAATCGACCGACTTCTTGGTACGCGGTTCGTGAAGCACGAGCCCTTTCAGCTCGCACTCGGGGTCGAGGTCGTCGACGTTGATCGTGTGATGGCAGATGCGGTCGTCGAACGACGGTAGATTGCCGACCAGTTCCAGGGAACCCGCCGCGCCCATCGCGTGCCCAATAAAGCTCTTGGTGTTGTTCACCAGCACGTCGCTGGAGTCGCCGAACACGCGTCGCAGGGCGTTGCACTCTTGAATGTCGCCGCTGGTGGTGGCGGTGGCGTGGGTGCTGACGATGTCGATGTCCCCGGCGTTCAGTTGGGCACGATCCAGCGCCTGCTGCATGCAGCGCGCTTGCTGCTCGGGGTTCGGCAACACAAAGTCGCTCGCGTCGCTGGTCATTGAGTAACCGACCAGCTCACCGTAGATCTTCGCCCCGCGACGTGCGGCATCAGAAAAACGCTCCAACACAAACAGGCAGCCCCCTTCCGAGACGACGATTCCGTTGCGCTGCGTATCGAAGGGCCGGCTCGCTTGCGCCGGGTCTTCATGTTCGGCCAACGCGCCTTGGCTGGCGAAACCGGCGAAGATGCCAAATGTGCGGATGCTCTCCGAGACTCCCCCGGCAATCGCCACGTCACACTGGTCGAGCTGCAACATCTGTGCGCCTTGGATCAGGCCGGCATTGCCCGCGGCACAGGCGGCCCCAATCGTGTAGTGCGGGCCGGTGATGCCCATGTTCAGCGTAATCTCGCCCGCCGGGTTGTTGGCCACGGTGCGCGGGTTGTGATGGTGCGACCAGACCTTCGTGTCGTAGTCGAACGCCTTGATCTCGTTGATCTCGTTCTCGGTCTCGACGTTGCCGTGCTCGGTAACGCCGACGTACACGCCAACCCGCGAAGGGTCGACCTGGCCCCAGTCGATCCCGGAGTCGGCGATCGTCTCGTTGGCACAGTAGATGCCGACGCTGCCGGCGCGTGTGCCGCGGCGCAGCTCCTTGCGTTTCTGATACTTCAGCTCGTCGAAATGGCATTCGCCGGCGAGCGTGTCGCCGACATAGCGGATATGGTAGGGAGCCACCCCGCTCTTGCCCGCCAACAGGGCCGCCCGATAGTCGGCCAGACCGTCGCCGTTGGGCGCGGTGAGGCCCACGCCGGTAATCACGATTCGCTGGTCATCCTGAGCGATACGGATCATGGCAGGCGAGGCGGTCGGAGGCAGGAAAAACCCCGTTCACAGCGGGGTATGGGAGATCGGATACGAACCTCTCAGGCTACCGATTTGGCCCTTTCTTGACAACCCGCCGCAGGGGTCGGTAGTGTCCTAGGACTGTGTTGCTGACTTATTAGCTGAGTTTGCTCACAAAATAGATCACGAGTACGATTTCGATCGCACATCCCACAAGTAGCCAGATGTCGCCCGGTGGCAGCCGCGTTTTTTGGCGATCGCTCATATGGTCATTCTAACCGAATTCGCGGAAGTAGCCTAAGGCTGTGTTGCCGGTTTCTCATTCCGCCGTTCCCACCAGCCCCAGGTGCCGTCGGTAGGCCAGACGCTGCCGCGGCCGGCCGAGACTCTCGGTCAGGGCCTCCCAACGGGCGGTCGCCGACTCCAAGGCCTCGCCAGGCGTCGATCCCCCACGGACGGCCTGACCGACTGCTTCGCCCAGCACTTTCAGATACCCGTCGATCCCCGGAATACGCGGCAACAGATAAAAACTCTCCGACGACAACTGCCGGGTCACCAGCCCCGCGAGGTCGTCGCCGCCCTGACCCGCCAACCAACGACCGGCCTGCCGCCGCTGCGAGCGGCGAAACCAAACCGTTGCGTGGCTACGGCTACTCAATTGGGTCGCCGTATCGCCAGACGCCAGCCAAGCCAGCAGTTTGAACGCCGATCTCGCGTTGCGCGATGCGCGGGTGACGCTCACCGAACGCCCCCCGAAGCCCAGCACTGTCAGCGGCCGGCCATCCGTTTGCGGCTGCCAACGATCGCGCAGCGAGTCGAACACTGAGGCGGCGTGCGGCAAGGCAGTGAAATGCCAAGTCGCTTCGCCCTCCAGGTCAACTGCCGATGGCCAAGTGAATCGCGCCGGCACCGCTGTTCCGTTGTCCTGATTAGACCGAGCGACCATTCTTTCCAGCGCCCGCACAACCGGCGGCGACGTCAGACGTGGCGTCATTGACCGCGCGTCGAACAGCAGCTCCGCACGGCGCTGTCGGTCGACGCAGCTCGCCGCGCGGGCAATCAGTTCGGCCTCGCCAGTCACGAGCGCCAATCGTTGATCGAGTTCTTCCCAGGTGTCGGCAGCCGCGACTGGGGCATCCTGCCACGCCAGCATCAACGGCGGCTCGCCCAATGTGGCACCGAAAATCTGGCCCGCGTAGCGCATCGATTCATTCCGCACCAGGGGCAGCAAGTCTCCCATCGCAAAGCTGTCGCTCTTCAGCACCGAATCGCGCACCGGCCGCAGCCAGTTGCGGGCGACCAGCGTGCCGACGTGCCGAGAGGGATAGACAATCGCGTCGGCGGTGAGCTGCTCGGCGGCAAGCAGCTCGTCGAGCGTCATTTCCTGGACGAAAAGTTCCCCACCGCTCCGCTCGGCCCATTCTCCGCGCAGCGAACTGGCCCCCGCCGCGATTTCGGGGTCGTCAACCACCAACAGAGTGAGCTGGACCGCCGCTCGCGGCTTCGCAGCCGTGGCCGCACCCGCGTCCGGCGACGCGTCGTCCCGCGAGCAACCCCACGAAATCGCCAACCCCAGCCCAATTGCCCCTAGAAACAGTTGCCTCATCGCGTGTAGTTTAATGCCTTATCAGGTTATCAACGCGGGTAATGCCAGACGGGCGATTATACCGCCTCGGGCTCTGGTCCGCAGCATCTGGCTTGGCCATCGAAATTGTGTGTGAGAGGCACTGCCTGTGGGAGGCGTCTCCCACAACAGAATAAGAGGATATTTCACCATGAGCGTCTGCATCGGCATCGATATTGGCACCTCCGGCACTAAGGCACTTGCCATCAACCCCAATGGCAAGATTCTGGCCGAGGCCTCGGCCGGCTATCCCTGCCACTGCCCCAAACCACTCTGGAGCGAGCAAGACCCGGAAGACTGGTGGAAGGCAACCGTCAAGGTCGTGCGTGCGATCGTGAAGAAGGCCAAGCTCAAAGGGGCTGACGTCGCGGCGATCGGCCTCTCGGGCCAAATGCACGGCTCGGTGTTTCTCGACAAGCGGAACAAGGTGATCCGCCCTGCCCTCTTGTGGAACGACCAACGCACGGCCGCCGAGTGTGAAGAGATCGAAAAGCGAGCCGGCGGGCGCAAGCAACTCATCAAAATGGTCGCCAATCCGGCACTGACCGGGTTTACCTCGCCGAAAATTCTCTGGCTACGAAACCACGAGAAGCGAAATTTCGACCGCACGGCAAAGGTCCTGCTGCCCAAGGATGAAATTCGCCGTCGACTCACGGGCGAGTTCGCCACCGACGTGAGCGACGCCAGCGGCATGTTGCTCTTGGACGTCGTGAAGCGGAAATGGTCGAAGCGGCTGCTCAGCAAGCTGGAGCTCGACGCCGACCTGTTTGCCAAGGTTTACGAATCGGAGGAAGTCACCGGCCAACTCACTACCGAGACCGCCAAGCTGCTGGGGCTCACCACCGATTGCGTCGTCGTGGGCGGCGCGGGCGACTGTGCGGCGGGGGCCATCGGCACCGGCATCGTCAAGAAAGGCCTGTTGGCCACGTCGATCGGCACCTCCGGCGTGGTGTTCGCCCACAACGACCAGCCACAGTTCGACCCGCAAGGTCGGCTGCACACGTTCTGCCACGCGGTGCGGGGCAAGTGGCTCATGTTAGGCGCCACGCTCAACGCAGGCGGCTCGTTGGGTTGGTTCCGCGACACGTTGTGTCCCGGCGTTAAGTTTGAAACACTCACCCGAGAAGCCGACGCCACACCCGCCGGAGCCGAGGGACTGTACTTCTTACCGTACCTCTCCGGCGAGCGGACCCCGCATCTCGATCCTCATGCTCGCGGTGCTTTTGTCGGGCTAACGTTGAAACACAATCGGGGCCACTTGGCGCGGGCCGTCCTGGAAGGTGTCACCTTCTCGCTCCGCGACTCGCTGGCGATCATGCAAGAGTTGGGCGTGCCGATGCGGAACATCCGCGTCACCGGCGGCGGTTCCAAGAGCCCCTTCTGGCGACAGTTGCAAGCCGACGTTTATGGCAAACCGGCCATCGCGATGGTCGCCGACGAAGGCCCCGCCTATGGCGTCGCCCTCTTGGCCGCAGTAGGCGCCGGCCATTACAAGAACATCAGCGAAGCCTGCCAAGCCACGGTGAAGACCTCCTCGCAAACCAAGCCGATAGCCAAGAACCGCAAGGTTTATGACAAAACGTTCCCAGTGTTCCAGGGGTTGTACTCGGCGCTGAAGGATGAGTTTCCGAAGCTGCAGGAGTAGCGTCATGGCGAAACATCCGGCATTCGGTTGGCCCCGAGATTCAAGAATATTCTCAGCCCTCACTCCATTCCGAGCTGTTTCTTCGCGTCCTCGATTGTGCAAGTAGGCGAGTCCTGCTCCAGCTCTTTGGCCTCTCGCAGCTGCCGCAGGTCTTCAAACTCCTCAAGCTCATCCCTCACCCGGACAAACTCTTCATAGGGAATCACGACGAATTCCTTCTTGCCATCTTTTTCGATAATTTGGTGCTGAATCTCAAACATTGTCTACCTCTTATTTACGATAGGCCTCTCGCCGATGCCGCACGCGGTACACGACAATCGCGGCTTCCTCTATCTCGAACAGAACACGATAGTCGCCAACTCGCAGGCGGTACTCCGGGGTAATGTTCGTGAGCTGCTTGACGTCTCCAGCCAAATCGTCGCTCATTGCCTCGATCTTCTCAACGATTCGCTCTCGAGACTCGAGAGGGATCTTCTTCAAGTCCTTCATGGAGCGTGGCTTGAAACGGACTTGGTACTTCATCTTCTCTAGTCTATCCCGCTCGACAATGTGAAGTCCAGTGATAACCAAGGCCTGCTGAAGAGCTCCCTGGATGGCTAAAACACTCTATTAAGCTCTCTCCCATTGCTCTAGCGGAAGGCCCCCCAGACATTTACGCTGTTGAAATGACTCGAATTAAGGAAGGCGAGAAGGACGACACTCACGTTTGCCTGGTCCGCCCAACCACGCGCTGGCTGGAAATCGCGCTGATTTTCTTGGTCTTTTACGTCCATGGCGGCGCCCCCGCGCCGCAGATTAACGAAACCTATTATCTCGCCAAGGCCAAGCACTATTGGGACCCAGGGTGGTGCGCGGGCGACATGTTCTTGGAATCGGCCGACGCGCATCTTACTTTCTATTGGACCGTCGGTTGGCTCGCCCAGTTCTTTTCCCTCTCCACCGTGGCGTGGATCGGCCGACTCGCGGCGTGGGCACTGTTGGCTTGGTCGTGGCAACGGCTGAGCAGTCGGTTGACGCGACAGCCATTGGCGAGCGTGCTCGCCGCGGCGCTGATGGTGTGGCTGGTCGGCGCAATGAACTTTGCCGGCGAGTGGGTCGTGGGCGGCGTCGAAGGAAAGTGCTTCGCCTACGCTTGCGTCTTCGCGGGCTTGGCGGCCATGGCCGACGCCCGCTGGCGAGCCGCCTGGCCCTGGTTTGGCCTGGCGGGTGCGTTTCACGTGCTGGTGGGCGGCTGGTCGGTGATCGCCGCGGCGCTGGTGTGGCTGTTGGAACGACGTGATGAGCGACCCTCGTTGGCGGCCATGTTGCCGGCGCTGCTGCTCGGTCTCGTTCTCGCCTTGCCGGGAATCGTGCCGGCGCTCAGCTTGACGAGCGGCGTCTCGGCAGAGATCAGCCGCGAGGCGAGCCAGATATACGTCTTCGATCGTTTGCCGCACCATCTCGCGCCGCTCGCGGTGCAGAGCGAAACGCTGTGGATGCACACTTGGAAGTTCTCGGTGCCGTTGCTGGCTTTTGCGATTTTGTGGTGGGGTGCGAGGGGCGAACTGTCTTCTGGGGTTAATCCCTCCCCTAGCCCCTCCCTTCGAGGGAGGGGGACCGGAGCGGCGCTGACCCGGATTTGCAGGTTCGCGGCTTGGGCGTTCTTGATTAGTGTCGTTGGGCTGATCTGGGAAATCGTCTGCTGGAACCATCCGGCGTTGGCGGCGAGCTTATTGAAATACTACTGGTTTCGGTTGGCCGACGTCGCGGTGCCGCTGGCCGCGGTGTTTTTGTCGTGCTTCTGGATCGAGCGGCTCGCGGGCGAGCGTTCGCGGCTTGCACTTCCGGCGTTGGCGATTGCTGTGGCTCTGCCCGTCTGGCATCTGGTCGGCGTGAGTGCCGGCCGTTGGCAAGACGCCACGCCGCCGGCCGACGCTAAGATGTACGACCCGGCCGCTTGGCGGGAAACTTGCCAGTGGGTTCGCGAGAACACGCCCGACGAGGCGATGTTCCTCGTGCCGCGCGCCGCGCAGTCGTTTTCGTGGTACGCCCACCGGCGGAACGTCGTAACCTGGAAAGACGTACCGCAAGACGCGGCGACGCTCATCACCTGGCGAGACCGATTTTTCGACATCTTCTGGCACGACGATGAGTTCGGCGAATACGTTCCCTACGGATCGCTGGCGTGGCAGGGGACTGCGCGGATTCGTGAGCTGGCCGCGAAATACGATGCCGATTTTGTAATCACCCGCGAGTACCCGCCGCTCGGGCTGCCGGTCGCTTACGGCAATGCTTGGTACACGGTTTACGCCGTGTCGCCGGCGGCGGAGGATTCTCTGGAGTGATGTCAAACATTTGCGAACATCCCGATCTGCCGCGGCTCTTGCAGCAGGAATTGGCCAGCGGGCAAGCCGACCCCCGATGGCGTCGGTGGCTCGTGCCGCAGCTCTGCTACGGTCGCCACTCGGGTCCAGCGCGTTCCGATGCCCGGCAGGCGGCGGTGGCCATCGTCCTCTATCGGCAAGGCTCGGCATGGCACGTGCCGTTGACGGTGCGGCCGGCCAGCTTGCGAACTCACGCGGGCCAGGTGAGTTTCTCCGGCGGCGCCTTGGAACCGGACGAGAACAGCCGGGAGGCTGCGCACCGCGAGCTGGTCGAAGAACTATTTGCCGACAGGAAGCCGGCCGACGTGGGCGTCGACTGGCTCGGCGAGCTGGCTCCGCTGCACGTGTTTGTGAGCAACGTGCTTGTCGCGCCTTGGGTCGGCGTGCTGCACGACCAACCCGACTGGCAGCCTCAACCGGCGGAAGTCGAGCAACTGCTACCGCTGCCATTGGAACTCTTGCTCGCCGACGACGAGCCGGACACAATGACCGTCCGCCGCGGCGCTCTCGCCTATGCGGCCCCGCGGTTGATGGTCGACGGCATCGAAGTCTGGGGGTCGACGGCTGTGTTGTTGGGAGAGCTGCGCGGTTGGTTGCAACAATTGGCGGTGGAGGAAGAAACAACGTGACGGAGTTTGTACTGCCAGAGACACCGCTGCGGGCCGTGACCTTCGATCTCGACGGCCTGATGTTCAATACCGAAGAGATGTATCAGGAGGTTGATCGCATGATTCTCGCTCGGCGCGGCAAGCCGTCGACTGACGAACTGCTCGATCAGATGATGGGCCGCAAGGCGCTGGAAGCAATTCAGGTCATGATCGATTGGCACCAGTTGCCCGACACGGCCGAGGAGCTGCTGGTCGAGTCGCGGGAGATCTTGTCGCGGCTGTGGCCGGCCCGGCTGGCACCGATGCCTGGCCTGATGGCTTTGTTGGAAGCCCTGGAGGCGGCCGGCGTGCCCAAAGGAATCGCCACCAGCAGCGACCGGAAGACCGTGGCCAGCATGTTGTTGCGTTTTCAGCTCGAACCGCGATTTTCGTTCGTGCTCACGGGCGACTGCACCGAGCACAGCAAACCGGCGCCAGATATTTACCTGTTGGCCGCGGAGAAACATGGCGTACGGCCCGAGGAAATGCTGGTTTTGGAAGACAGCCAACTCGGCTGTCAGGCGGGCGTCGCGGCGGGTGCTTTCACGGTGGCCGTGCCCTGCGGACGCAGTCACGCTCACGATTTCCCCGGCACTCGGCTAGTCGCCGAGAGTCTCCAAGACGAGCGGATCTACCAGACGCTCGGCCTGCCCAGTCCGCCAGCCGACTCGTAGAACGTTTTTCCCACGAAGTGAGCCGTAGGCGCTAGCCTCGGGTGAAATCGGGCCACGTTTCACCCTCCCGCAACCCGTGGCTAGCGCCAGCGGCTCACGTGCCGCTGCCCAGACGCCCGCTGGACTGCCAGCAATGCTAGAGCCGGCGAGTTTCTCTCACATCTCCGCGCTCAGATTGTCGATGGACACTTCTAGCTGCGCGCACTGGGCGCGTGATTTTCTGGCTCGTCACAACCAAGAGAAGAGGGCTCGACATGGGGGGGAAACCTGTCGGCATCGCGCTACTGCTGCTGGCTTGCGCCGGTTGCCATGCCTGTCAAAACTGCTGCGATTATCTGCCGCCCGTGGCGGACAGCATCTACTCGGTACCCGGCCAGCGTGCCGGCTCGGCGTTTGGGGGCCCCATCGGCAACGGCCCGCCGCCCGATCCTGCCCAGAGCGAGCAAGAATTGATCACTGAGTAGCTTCGTCGCCCGCGGAAAAGCGGCTGTTGAACCGCTCGGGATCGAATGGATCGGCAGCCTCGACTGTCGATTCATCCAGCGCCCTGCGAATCAGAGGCAGCGCGTCGACCGAACTGTCGGCGTGATGCGAAACCAGCTGGATTTCCTCCACCGGTGCATTCTTTCGGGCCAGCGAAAGTTGCTCGACCCAAGTCAGCAGCATCTGGAATCTGTGCGGCTTGAGGGGCAATGTCCCTTCGGCGCCGTGAGCTGTTTTGGCGTGCCGAAGCAGCTCGCTTTTCGCGGGCGACTCCAGATCGAGCTGGGCCAATGTGGCGGCCAGGTTGCGAGCGGTGGTCGCCGGATGGCCGGCGCCCTCTGTGGCCAGACGGTTCAGATGGAACGAATCGCTGGAGCCAGGCTGATGGCATCCTGAAGTGGCGCAGGAATCGACCAACAGCGGTTGAATCTGTCGTACGAACAATGTTCGCGCCCAATCTGGCACGTTCTCGATTGACTTCAGACTGTCGTCGGCCGGAGTCGTCGCGTCGTCAGCCAGCGAAATAGGCCGACTGCTCGTGGCCCGGTTTTGCAAAGCGAGCTGCAGTTGCCGCTCCAGCAGCGGCAGTTGGCGGTGGACCGGATCGATCAATCGAGCGTCGAGCAGTTCGCGAGAGGCGTACTGCAGCAACCCGTGCCGCAGGCACCAGCGGGCCAACTCGACGTGCGAGTCGGCCGAGCTGCCAGTCCGCTGCCGTCGACGCAGCTCGTAGGCTTCGTCGAGACTATGGCAAAATGTTTCGACCTGATCGACGCGGATCTGAAATTCGCTCCGCGACATCTTAATCCGGTAGAAATCCGCCAAGCGATGGATCTTGCCCTCGAGCACGTTGCCGTTACGCAGCACCAAGATGCCGGCGACCGCCCCGCTGGCGTCCTCAGCGCTGGGGACCACCGGATCGGTGGACTCGGCGTCGGGAGACTCCTGTTGAGCGATCTGGGCGAACCCGATGGTCGGGGAGCACACAAGACAGGCGGTCGAAATCAGCAGCAATCGTAGGGATCGGGGGCAGGACATAGCGTGGGAAGAGTAGGCAACCCTGCCCAGGGGGTCAAGGCGAACCGGCCCCTGGCGGCATTGGCCGGCAGAAGCCTCGCGGCCCCTGCGATGACAGCATTCGCGACACTGGCAGGGCCGCTTCAACCGGGTTATACTTTGCGGCAGCGGACGAGACAGGGCGAGTCGCCCCCAGAACGTCAGTTCCACGAGAAACGCGAGAGAAATCGGGCCATGAACGCGGTCTCACCAGCCCTGCAGCGTCGCCAGGTCGTCTATTCCGGTCACGTTCAAGGGGTGGGCTTTCGCTACACCACTCGCTCGATCGCCAGGAATTACGAGATCACCGGCTTCGTGCGCAATTTACCCGACGGGAGTGTCGAAGTGGTGGCCGAGGGGCCGGTGGATCAATTGGACGGTTTTCTGGACGAGGTCGGCGATCGGCTGTCGGGGCACATACGGCAGTCGCACTGCGAGCAGCGTCCCGCCCAGCAGGAGTTTGCCAACTTCGGCATCCGCTATTAAGATTGTTCTTTGTGGACAGTCCCTTCTGAAGCTCGAATCGTCCACCAAGCTTTGGGTCGCCAGCAATACATCCTTCCGAATCATCCCCTAGTGCATTATGTCGAACATCGCTATTTGGCTGACTCCCCTGTGGCTGCTTGCATTGGGCACCACGATTGGCGCATTGATCCTGCTTGTCGCTTGGGCTGTTGCCTGGGCGGTCGACCGCCGATTGGGGCGAGCGATTCTGGCAGCCGTTCAGGAAAGCATCCTGCTGCCGATTTCTTATGCTCTGATCGCTTTGGCGGTGCTCGCCGTGGCGGCCAGCCCCATCATGCCGGTCGAGCGAATGTGGTCTTCACTGACGCGGCTACCCCACGTCGGGCCCGTTTCCTTTGAGATAACCGTTCCTCCCGAGACCCCCGACGTCGAAGTTGCTCTGTCGGTGCGCATCGACGAACTGCAGAGTTACACCATCGAGAGCGCCGAGGACGTGGCGGTCAACGTCGAACCGGGCAAGGGCTTCATCGAACCGTTCTTGGAGGTCGAGGGAGACCAACTCTATCAGTGGTCGCCCGGCAGCAAGAACGTGCGACGATTCGAAGATGACATACTGGCTCTTTATCTCACCAACGAGAGCTCTCTGCCCACCGTGGTGAAAGGAACCCTGCTGACCGACGTGGAAATGCCCGAGGTCCACGACTTGCCGTTAGTCGCGGCAAGCGTCATGGCGTTGTTCCTGGGCTATCTCATGATCCGCTGGCTGGCGCCCCGGGTGTCGGTGATCGCCACCGCCACGGCAAAAGAGGCGATCTCCCAGCCGCTCTACATCCTGCTTTTGGCCGTGGGCGTGTTCGCGTTGGTGGCCTACGTCTTCATCCCCTACAACACGTTCGGCGAAGACGTAAAGATGCTCAAGACCTCGGGCATGGTCACCATCAAGATCCTGGCCATCATGATCGCCCTATGGACCGCCAGCGTATCGGTTTCCGAAGAGATCGAAGGCCGCACCGCGCTGACCGTGCTGTCCAAACCCGTGGGACGCCGCCAGTTTATCCTGGGGAAATTCCTCGGCATCGTGTGGCCGATCGTGTTGATTTTCGTCATCCTGGGGCTGCTGTTTCTGTTGACGGTCTCGCTGAAGGTGGTGTACGACGCCCGAGAATCGTCGAAGGTGACGCCCGAGTGGCAGGCATGCTACTTGGAAGTCATTCGGATTGTGCCCGGCCTTGTTCTGGCGTTTTTCGAGGCGGTCGTGATCGCGGCGATCAGCGTGGCGATTTCCACCCGGCTGTCGATGCTGCCCAACCTGGTGATCTGCGGTTCGATCTACGTGCTGGGTCACCTCGGTCCGTTGATCGTCAACTCGGCGGCGGGACAGATCGTGTTCGTCAAGTTTATCGGGCAATTCATCTCGGTGCTGTTCCCGGTGTTGGACCACTACGAGATCGAAGGCGCTATTGCCGGATCGTCGATCGTGCCGGGCGAGTATCTGCTGCTTGCCCTCTTGTACAGCTTCCTCTACTGCACGGCGGCAATGCTGCTGGCGCTATTCTTCTTCGAAGACCGCGACTTGGCTTGATGCCCCCTCAGACGCCTCGGCCCTCAAGCTTCGGCGCGGACGCGGTCGTAGAATGCGCGGGGCGAGAGAACCGGGATGCCTTCGTAGCTACCTAGTTCGAGCAGCTCTTGATCTCCTGTCACCAGGCACTCGGCCTTGCCTGCCACTGCGGTGCCCAGCACCGGTAGGTCGTCCGTGTCTGCGCACGCCTCGGTCGGCACTGTCGTCGGTTCAACGATCTCGCCTTGCGAGCGAAGCACCGCAACGACGTGAGCGGCCTGCTCCTCGGTCGCTTTGAACTTTCCCACGTAGTGCTTCGCCACTTCGCCCAGAATGTGCTCGGAAAGCACGACCACATGATCGCGAAAGGTGAGCATGACCAGTTGTTCGCAGAGTCCATGCGTGGCAAGACCCGCGAGCAGCACATTCGTGTCGAGCACCACTCTCACGAAATGGCCCGAAAGATGTCTTCGTCGGTGACGAAGCCCTGGGCCTCGGCCAACGGTGCAGTCATCAGCCGCAGCGTCTTGAGTTGCTCGCCAGCCACGTACCTGCGGAGCGATTCCCGCACCAGCTCACTCGCGGGTCGCTGTTGCTGGCGACTGAGCGATTCGAGCTGTTCCTTGAGATCGTCGGGGATGCGAAGGGTGAGTGTTGTCATGTATTACATTGTAACACATCGGGCTGGAGAGACAAGTCGCTGCTGTGAAACCAGGAGAAATCTACGAAGTGGCTGCCGCTAACCCGCTTTGCGGCGGATGACGACGGTGTCGTCCAGCGACCAGTGGTCGGGGCCGGCCAGCACGTGGGGCGATTCGGGCATGGCGAGCGGGCCCTGTCTCGATCCGGCTGCGCCGTCCCATTGGTGAGCGGCGACCCGCTCTAGAATCGTGTGCGCGACGCTGAGTGCGTTCTGGCCGTCGCTACCAGTCACGCGAGGCTGCGTACCGGTGCGGATGGCCGTGGCGAAATCGAGCTGTTCTTCTTCAATCGCATTTGCTTCCAGGGCCGGCAACTCGTGCTGATGCAGGAGGTCGGTGAAGAGATGCTCACGCAAGTGCTGCTGCTCGCTCGGCGTGAGTGTTTCCTCGCGGAAGGTGCGGTCGAGAATCTTCTCCTTGGGCTCTACGATCGAAGTGTGCCGCGCTGCGAAGTCGACCGTCGCACAACATTGCGAAGTGAACACCTGCATTACACGCCGATTCGAGTAGCTCACTCGCGACGCCGTCAGGTTGGCAACGCACCCCGAGGCGAAATGGAGCCGAGCGTTGACCATGTCTTCGTGCTCACCCATGACAGTGATGCCGATTGCTTCAACTTGCGTCACAGGCGACTGCGCCAGATCGAGCACCACGTCGATGTCGTGGATCATCAGGTCCAGCACCACACCAACGTCGGTGGAGCGAAACGTGTAACCGCTCAGCCGGTGGGCCTCGATGAATTTCGGATCGTAGAGCTTTTCCTGAACCGTGGTGAACGCCGGATTGAACCGCTCGACGTGGCCGACCTGCAGCACCAGTTGTCGACGTTTGGCAAGTTTCACAAGCTGCTCGGCTTCGTCCACGGTCGTGGTAATCGGTTTCTCAACCAACACGTGCAGGCCGCCGCGCAGCAGATCGCTGGCAACTTGAAAATGGTTGGACGTGGGCGTGGCCACGATCGCGGCGTCCACCTGACCGAACAATTCTCGGCAGTCGGCTAAGGGCTGGGCGCCGAATTCTTCAGCGACGCGATTGCGGACCGCTTCCACCGGATCGACCACCGCCGCCAACTGGATGTCCGGCAATGCGGAGGCCAACCGAGCGTGAATCCGCCCCAGATGGCCTGTTCCAACAACAGCTAACCGCAAACGGCTCATGCGGCCCTCCGAATTTCGCGGCCTCGGCCATGTTTGCCTTCTTTTTGTCCGTCGGCAAAGGCGAGTAGGTTTTCGACCTCGGCGGTCAACTGATCCTTGGATCGCAGGATCTCACGGGCGTGGGTGAGGCCAACTTTGGTTCGATAGAGCAAGCGGTGGGCCGCGGCCAGACTGTCGATCGTGTCATCGGAAAAATTGTTCCGCTTTAGCGCTACGATGTTGATGCAGCGCGGCTTGGCGGCGATTCCCTCAACCAGCATGTAGGGTGGCACGTCGTGCAGCGCCCTGCTCAAACCGGCCAGAAAACTGTAGCTGCCGACCGTCACGAAGTGGTGCACTGCGCAGCCTCCGGAGATCGACGCGTGGTCGTGTACGTGGACGTGCCCCGCCAGCAGCGAGCCGTTGGCGATCACGATGTGGCTGCCCAACTTGCAGTCGTGTGCGACGTGGGAGTTGCCCATCAGGAAATTCTGGTCTCCCAAACGGGTGATGCCGTCTTCCTTTTCGCTGCCTCGGTTGACCGTGACGCCTTCGCGAAGCGTGTTGCCGTTGCCGATTTCCACGCAAGTCTCGCCGCCCTGATACTGGATATCCTGGGGCTCGGCACCGACGACTACGTTCGGGTAGAGCTGGTTATCTCGACCGATTGTGACCCGGCCCATCAGCGTGACGTTGTTTAGCAGGCGCGTGCCTCGGCCGATCTTAGCGCCGGGGCCAATGGTGCAGAAGGGGCCGATCTCGACATCGTGGTCGAGCTCGGCTCTTGGGTCCACCCAGGCGTTTGCTGCAATGCTGGTTGCCATGTCATTCCTGTCGAGGGTCTAGGGTCCAGAGTCTGGACTCTTGTCTTTCCTTATGCACTCGCGCTGAGCGAGGCCGCATTCTTAAATCGTTCCACTAATTCACCAGCCAATGCCGCGTGCAAACGGTGACCGCTGCGGTGCGCCACGATCTGGCCGACGATCTCGCAGCCCGTAAGCGCCATGTCGCCGATCACATCGAGCGCCTTGTGCCGGGCACATTCGTTGGTGAATCGCAATTGGTTGTCGATCGGCCCCTGGTCGTCAAAAACCAGCAAGTCGCGCGGCGTCACTTGCGTTCCCAATCCGCGATGCACCATCTCCTCCGCTTCGCGTTGGAGCACAAATGTTCGGCAGGGAGCGATCTCACGGCGAAACTCTTCGGGCGTGACGTTCACCCGTGCCGTTTGACGCCCGATTACCGAGTCGCTCGGATAATCCAACTCAAACTGGACCGAGTACCTACCACTGTGCGAAGGTCGCGCCTCGATCCACGAGTCGCCGCACGTGTGTCGCACGGTTTCCAACACTTCGAGCCGAGTGACCTCCCGAGCTTGCTCGACACCACCGACCAAGTCGATTGCCTTGACGAAGTCGAGCGAGGAACCATCGCAACCCGGCATTTCGATCTGATCGACGCCGACGTCACAGTTGTCGATCCGTAGTCCGGCCAGCGTAGCCAGGATGTGCTCCACCATGTCGACCTGCACACCTTGGCAGTTCAAGTTCGTGCGGCGAGGAACATCGATGCGATATTCGGCTCGGGCGGGAACTCTGGCCGCGGGGCCAAGGTCGTCTCGGACGAAGGTGATTCCGCTGTCGACCGAGGCGGGTCGAAATTCGACGTTCACCAGCCGTCCGCCCCAATAGCCGGTCCCCTGGACGGACACCGATCGGCGGACTGTGCGTTGCATTCGAGCTAACGACATGGCAAAAAGCACCCCAAGCAGACAACACGAACCACGGAGAACCGACCGAGCCGGTTCATTCCACGCACCAACTAGCGATTGGTCTTCGGTCGACCAGCCACCGGCGAGGCGTCACCTGCCGCGCCACCGCCGCGGTTCAGCAGCGCTAACACGTCAGGCGTAATGTCGATGTTGTTCTGATGCACAACCGGCTTGTTGATCGCGCGCAGCACGCCTTCGCGCACGTTGGGGTCGACCTGATCGCCATTGAATCGCAGCACGAGGCCGATGTTGTGCTGTTGGGCGTAGTACTTCACCGCGTTGCCCACTTCCAAGTAGGTCGAATAGTAGACCTTAGCCTCGCGATCCATGAAATCTTTGCCGATCTTACCCGACTTGAGTTGGAACTCCGCCTTGAGTCGGGCCAGCTCTTCATCCAACTGCTTGTACTCGGGCGAGCCCGGGTTGTATTGCTTTTTTTGCTCTTCTTTGGAAGCGATCGCGTCGTGGTCGCCCTTGAGTTGCCCCTGGGCAGCTTCCACTTCGGTCTTCAGACCTTCCATGCCCGATTTGAATTGAGAGTAGTTTTTGAAGATGTAGCTGATGTCGACCACGGCGATGCCAAAACGCGAAGCGTTGGCGCTGGGCGAAGCACTTTGGGCGGTCGCCTGGCTGGTGAACGAAACGAGACAAACAGAAACGATGGTTGAAAGCAGCAGAGTTCTCACGTCAGCACTCCTTGCTGAAAAAGGTCATCCTTGACCGACCCTTGAAGGAACCAGTCCAGGCGCGGGATCACACCCCTTTTGCCATGCGGGAGGGGGCGTTTGAAAATTGTGGGGCGTATTGTGCCGAGAACCACGCCCAACGTAAATAGCACTTCTCCGGGGCACCGACCGTGGGTTCGGAGGCAAGAAATCGCCCAGTTTTATGGAAAGAATGCCGCAGTGCTAGCGAAACGGTTTGTAGCAAGGTAGGCCGGCAACAAGTCCGCGCAGTTCCGGCAGCCACGCTTGCCCACTCCGCCTTGCCGGAACTGCGCGGACTTGT
>CAXMSB010000245.1:0-1805 GCA_964195615.1 uncultured Granulosicoccus sp.
TGCAAGCGGACACACACTATCTGGCTCCGAACGTTCACAAAACGGGCGAGCAACGTCGCGCCAGTGAATTAGCGTTTGATGTCGGGATGCCCGGACGAGGCGTCGTATCGGATTCGGATGATGCCACATCCCAAGAACCGTGGGCCGACGTTTTTTGAGACAGGCCTCGGCAGTGTCAAAAACGGGTCGGGCTTGTTGAAAAAGTCTGCTCCGGTTTGGCGGCTCAGGATCTGATTCCTCTTGATCTGTCCAGTGGTTTGGCGGTATGGGCAGGTTTGCTTTGCTTCAAATTGCGCCTGTTTCCCGCCATAGGGGTCGCTCATGCAAGGATTGCATGTGTTTGAGCCTACGACCAGGACGGTCGTCGATCTGGAGTCGTTCATGCCGCGCGGCCACCTGCTTCGGGAGGTGGATCGAATTGTGGAACCGGCCTTTATCCGACAACTCACGGCCGGCTGTTATGCCCAGGGAAAAGGGCGGCCTTCCATCGACCCGGTGGTCTACTTCCGGATGGTGCTGGTGGGCTACCTCTACGGCATCGATTCGGACAGACGTCTGTGTGAGGATGTGTATTGCAATCTTGCTTATCGCTGGTTCTGCCGTCTCTCGCTGGAAGACGAGGTGCCCGACCATTCGTCCTTCAGTCGCATCCGTGACCGGTATGGAGAAGAGATTTTCGAGCAGGTCTTCAAAGAGATCGTGAAGCGTTGCCAGCAACACGGCCTGGTCGATGAGAAATGCTCTGTGATGACCGACGCCACGTTGATTCCGGCTGACGCCGCGCTCGATTCTCTGGTCCACAACGACCCCGAACAGGCACGCCAGGAAGCCGAAGCGCTCGTGGGACGGACCAGGACGATCGAGGCTCCGGCCACTCGTAAAATCTCAAATCAGACCCACACCAGTCGCACCGATCCCGACGCCACGTTGGCCCAGAAGCGAGGATCTCCGCGGCAATTGAAGTACAAGGTGCACCAGAGCATCGACGCCGACAGCCGCGTGATTCTGGACACGCACGTCACCACCGGAGCGCGGCACGACAATCAGCCTTATCTGCAGCAACTCAAACGGATCGAAGAGCGATACACGATCACAATCGACGAAGCGATCGCAGACCGTGGCTACGGTTCGGCGGCCATCATTCGCGAGTTGACTGAGCAAGGCAAACGGACCTTCATTCCGCTCTGGAGTGGCCGCGTCGGAAATAGCAAGCACTTGAAGTCTGGACTGGTCTATGAACAAGAACAAGATCGCTTTCGGTGTCCGGAGGGGAAATATCTGACTGCCAGTCCTTCCCTCTATGAAAACTACAAGCGATACGTCAGTTCCTCAGCAGACTGCCAGGCTTGCTCACAGGCTTCAACCTGCACGGCAAAGAGAACGAAGAGTTCGCTTCATAAACGATTCGTTCTACGCAGCCTCGACCAGGACCTCTTTGAAGAAGTACAAACGCGGATGCGCGACCCAGTGTTCCGGCAGAAGATGTCGGAGCGGATGTGGAAGATCGAAGGGCTCTTCGCCGAGGCCAAACAGAATCATGGCTTGTCGCGGGCACGGTATCGCGGGCGATCAAAAGTCCAAATCCAAGCCTATTTGAGCGCCACCGTCCAAAATCTGAAGCGGCTGGTAAAGGCGCTTCTTTCGTGGCTGCTTTTCTGGCTGTCACACCGCCGGAGCAACATTACTCAACTCGCGTAACTTGCCAACAAGCGGACTTTTTCAACAAGCCCGGTCCTTTCTCGGGATGTCTCACGTCCGACGAGTTTGTGACACAGATGTTTCGTCTCTCGCCGTTTTGTCCTGCT
>CAXMSB010000246.1:0-21584 GCA_964195615.1 uncultured Granulosicoccus sp.
GAACAATCCGTGCTGATGCATGCTCGCTTCCCCAGGCTGTTAGTTCGTTTCCCACTCGCTCGCTACAAAGTAGCCGACAAACCACAGGGAAAATACCCGAAAATAACGGGAAGCTTCGGCGGAATTAATAGAGGAACCCTACAATCCTCACTCAGGGTTGGAACTCTCGTAGCAACGAGGTTGACCCCGTTACGGAGTGACCTACTCTTTCGGGAGTAAAAAACATGATGCCGGGCAGGAGCACGGGCAGGAGCATCCGTTTAGAACACCAGCGAACCAGCAGCCAGATGCTGATGCCGCGTCACAGACTGAGGAGAGAAACATGCAGGCAGAACACATTAATCCATTTCTCCGTTCGTTAGTCAACACCTTCAGCACCATGCTGAACTGTGAGGCCCGACGGGGTGAAATCGTTCTGTCCAATACCGAGGATCGCCATTATCCGGTCAGCGGCGTGATTGGTCTCTCAGGCAAAGCGGTTGGCACAGTGGTGATCAATCTTTCCGAGGAAGTCGCCCTCAAGGCGGCCTCGGCCATGCTGATGACGGAATTGACTTCGCTCGACGACGACGTGCTCGACGCCGTGGGCGAATTGGCCAACATGGTCGCCGGCCAAGCCAAGGCAGAGTTGGAAGAGTACGAACTCAGTGTGAGTCTGCCCAACGTCATTACCGGTGAGAACCACGAGATTCGCTTTCCCTCGGACATCAAGACGATCTGCGTGCCGTTTGACACGGACTTTGGTCCGTTGCAGTTAGAGGTTGGTCTGGAGACGGTGTGCGAGCCGGCAAACGCCTAGTTCGTGCTGCCAGCTCCTGCTCACGACCTCAAACCAGTGCTAGCGTTGGCGGCACTGCGGTCGTGAACCGCTCCGCATGGTCGGCCTGATCCGCAAGGTCCGCTCAAGTTTCCCATTCTAGTGCGCCGATTTTCTCTAAGTGCAGCGTAGCCCTGCCGAGTTCTCGGGCTGCGCCTGCGAACCGGTCTTGCTTGTCCTGTAGAATCGCGGTGGCGCTAGTTTCACGATGTCCAACCTCCACAAAGCTGCTGTCCTGCTGACGTCGCTTCCGGAAGAAGAAGCGGCGAATTTGATAGGTCGTCTCGACTCGAAGATGGTCGAGCAGGTTTCCATTGAAATCGCTCGGCTCAAAGGCGTGACCGACGACGACGAACAGCAGGTCATCCTGCAGTTTGCCGAGTCGACCCCCTCGGGTTCCGGCTCGCAACAGGGCGGGCTGGATCGTGCGAAATCGCTCGTGCAAATGGCGCTGGGCAAGAAAGCCGGCGAGACCCTGGACAACATCCGCCAGTCGATCGAGGCGGTGCCGTTTTCCTTCTTGCGCCAGGTCGACAGCCAGAATATTCTCACTTACGTCATCGACGAACACCCTCAGACGATCGCTCTGATTCTGTCTCATCTGCCGTCGCAAGACAGCGCGGAGATTCTTGCCGGTTTGCCGACCGATCGTCAGTTGGCGGTCGTGCAGCGCGTTGCCTCGATGGGCCAAACCAGTCCCGAGATCATCGAAGTCGTCGAGCAAGGCCTCGAGAAACGGATGTCCAGCTTGATGAGCCAAAGCTTTGAAAACGCCGGCGGCGTCGGCGCCGTGGCCGAGATGCTCAACGTCTCCGATCGTGCCACCGAACGCACCCTGCTTGAGAGTCTCGCTCAGGAAGATCCCGAGCTGGTGGAAGAGATCCGCCGCTTGATGTTCGTCTTCGAAGACATCAGCAAGTTTAATGACAAAGACATGCAGACGGTACTCAAGAACGTTGACAACGCGCAATGGGGAGTGGCACTCAAGGGCGCCAGCAACGAGCTCAAAGAACAGGTCTTCAACAACATGTCGGAACGTGCCGGAGAATTGCTCCGCGAGGAAATGGACTACATGGGCGGCGTCCGGGTCTCTGCCGTGGAAGCCAAACAGCAGGAAATCGTCGACATCGTCCGAAACCTGGAAGACTCCGGCGAGATCGATCTCAGCATGTCCGACGACGACGAAGAATTGCTGCAGTAGCTGCGGGGCTATCGGCTGTCAGCAGGAAAACAGAGAATCGAGGCGTCCGTGGCCGGCCGAAAGCTGAAAGCCGATAGCCGACAGCCCTCCGCCGCCCCTTGAACGTCGACCGTCGCATCGGCTAACATGATCCGCTGTACACCACGCAGCGGAGCCAGGACGCGATGCCCCCCACCCCCATGATGCAGCAGTACCACGAGGCCAAACAGGCCGCGGGCGATGCGCTGTTGCTGTTTCGCATGGGCGACTTCTACGAACTGTTCCACGAAGACGCGAAGACCGCCGCCCGCGTGTTGGGCCTCTCGCTGACCAGCCGCGACAAGGGCGAGAATCCGATCCCCATGGCGGGGTTCCCTTATCATCAGCTCGACGGCTATCTGGCGAAGATCATTGCCGCCGGGTTTCGTGGGGCCGTCTGCGAACAGGTCGAGGACCCACGACAGGCCAAGGGGCTGGTCAAACGCGACATCACCCGCATCGTCAGCCGTGGCACGGTCACCGACGATGCGCTGCTTGATCCCCAGACGAGTAATTTCTTGCTGGCCGTCGCCCCGGGCGAGCCGTGCGGTCTGGCTTGGATCGATATTTCCACAGGTCGATTCGAAGCGACAGTTGTCCCCTCGGAGAAGCTGGGCGACGAACTGGCACGGATCAGTCCGGTGGAAATCCTCCTTGGCGAGTCGGCCGATTCGCTGCCGGCCGAGTGGACCGAAGGGCGCATGATCAGCCGACGACCAGCGTGGGCCTTTGGTCGCGAGGCGGCGGTTGCCGCGCTGATGAAACATTTTGGCACGCAATCGCTCGAAGGATTTGGCTTCTCGCAGGACGACGAAGGGCCCGCCCTGCAGGCGGCCGGCGCGGTGCTCGACTATCTCGTCGAAACACAGAAAACCTCGCTTGCGCACATCGATCGGCTGTTGCCCTATGGCGTGGGAACCCGGTTGGAAATCGACGAAGCGACCCGCCGCAGTTTGGAAATCTCGCAGACCATGCGCGACGGGCGTCGCGAAGGTTCGCTCTTGGGAGTGATCGATCGCACGGTTACCTCGATGGGCGCACGGCTGTTGGGCGATTGGCTCGCCAATCCGCTGACCGACGTCCAGGCGATCGACGCCCGGCTCGACGCGGTCGCCGAGCTTCACGCCGAGACGTCGCTCACCGCCGACTTGCGGCAGTCGCTTCGGCAAATTTACGACGTCCAGCGGCTGCTGGCCCGAGTCACCACCGGTCGGGCCACGCCCCGCGACCTCAGCTTCGTGGCCCGCACGCTCGCCTGTATTCCCAAACTGAAGGCCAAGCTGGCCGGCAGAAAGTCCGCCCGGCTGTCGCAATTGGAGGGGCGAATCGATCTCTGCGGCGACGTCCGCAGCAAGTTGGACGCGGCCCTCGAAGACGAGTGCCCGTTGGCTAGCCGCGACGGCGGTTTCATTCGCGCCGGCTATCACGCCGAACTCGACGAGCAGCGGGAGTTGATGCGCGGCGGCAAACAGTGGATGGCCGAGTATCAAGCCGAGGCGGTCGAGCGGACCGGCATCGCGAACATCAAGGTTGGCTTCAACAAAGTGTTCGGCTACTACCTGGAGGTGACCCACGCCCATCGCGATAAGATCCCCGAGGATTTTATCCGCAAACAGACGCTCAAGAATGCCGAGCGCTACATCACGCCCGAGCTGAAAGAGCACGAAGAAAAAGTGCTCGCCGCGGAGGAGCGCTGCCAAGATTTGGAGTACGAACTGTTCGTCGAACTCCGCGGGCTGGTGGCCGTGGCCGCGCGCCGCTTGCAGGCCACCGCCGAAGCCCTGGCGGAGATCGACGTGTTGGCGTCGCTCGCCGAACTGGCCCGGGCCCGCAGCTACGTACGCCCACGGGTGGTCGCCGAGTCGGTGCTGGAGATCGAGGGGGGTCGTCATCCGGTTCTCGACATTACCGGCACCGAGGGGACGTTTGTGCCGAATGATACGAGTTGCGAGGCGCGCCTTGCGTCGCGTGGCGACGCGGCTGTTCAATCCGCAATCCTACTAATCACCGGCCCCAACATGGCGGGCAAGAGCACCTACATTCGTCAGGTGGCGCTGATTTCGCTCTTGGGGCAAATCGGCAGCTTCGTCCCCGCCGCCAGGGCGACCCTCGGCGTGGTCGATCGCATCTTTGCCCGCGTGGGCGCCAGCGACGACCTGGCCCGCGGCCGCAGCACCTTTATGGTCGAAATGACCGAGACGGCTCGCATCCTCAACACGGCCACGGAGCGCAGCCTGGTGATCCTCGACGAGATCGGCCGCGGCACAAGCACCTACGACGGACTGTCGCTCGCCTGGGCGGTGGTCGAGCATCTGCACGACCACGTCGGCTGCCGTACGCTGTTCGCCACGCACTACCACGAACTTACTGACCTGGAAGATTCCCTCGACGGCGTCGGCAATTTGAACGTGGCCGTGAAAGAGTGGCAGGGCGAAGTGGTGTTCCTCCACCAGATCGTTCCCGGCGCGGCGGACAAGAGCTACGGCATCCACGTCGCCCAACTGGCCGGCGTGCCCCGCGAGGTGAACGAGCGGGCGATGGAGATCCTCGCCCAGCTCGAGGCGCAGCATGAGCAAGGGGGGACCGAGGAAGTCAGAAGGCAGAAGTCAGAAGACGGGGAGCGGAAGCTGCGAGTCGATACCGGCGAGCCGGTCGGCAATGGGCAGCATTTGCAGATGACGTTGTTCGAAACGGTCGATCACCCGCTACTGGAAGAAATCCGCAAGACCGACCTCAACACGAAATCGCCGCTGGAAGTGCAGCGGCTCGTCGAACAGTGGCAACAGCAGTTGGCGGGCGACGCGGTTTCCAGTCGGCCTCGTTGATTCCGCAGGGCTCTGACACTCATACGTGCTTTCCGGATTCAAGAAGGATGGCCAATTCATTTCCCCACGCTCAGCCTCGTGAGGTTTACTCAAGACTCGCCAGTGCATGCGGTGTGCGTCTCCGAAGGTATTTACCAGGCTGCCAGACTTCGCTTCGTAGTTTCACTCCTGTGCAGATTCGGGAGGTGCGGTTGGGCGATGTGACTTTACGCACGAAACAACATGCGGTTCGAGCCGGCGTGCAACCTCACCGCCGGCACGAACGGAGGTGCTGCTAGCGACCCAGGAGGGTCACTCCTTCGCGCCTAGCGACTTGCTGCTTCGAGCCTGAGACGAGTCGGTTTTTGGGTGACAATACCCCCAATTTTGGGGGCGATTGAGGGGGTTCTGCCAACGTCCGTTTCGTACCGCGGTCAGATTCCCCGCCGTACCTTAGCGAACGCCGCAAACTCGCACGGGTGGGTTCAACCCTACGCTTGCTGGTCTAATCGCAGCCCTGCAATGTTGTGCCATAAGTTGCTATGCTTTTGACGTTGGCTGCATCGTTTTGTGCTGAATCATGTCGAAATCATCGTGGCTGCCTCGGAGTTGGTCACGACAGGCTCGACTTTTTCAGCAAGCCACTGTGACCGGACGTTCCGCAGCAAGAGTCGTGATTACTATAGCCAAATGTTTTGTGAGGAATTTAGCAATGAGCGCGAAGTCCGAAATGACCCGCCGCCGCTTTGTGCGCCGCGGCGCCCTGACCGCCTCAACTGTGTTGGCACTTCCTACGTTCGTTCCTCGCCACGTGCTCGGTTCCGCGAATGCACCTGGGGCCAACGAGCAAATTGTGCTAGGGATCGTCGGTATGGGACAGCGCGGAAACCAACTGCTGCTCAATGTTCCCAAGTCTGGTCGGGTGGCCGCGATCTGCGACGCCGATTCGCGAAAAACTGCCGCGGCTACCAAGACTCACCAGGCCGACTGGTCGATCTATCAAGACTACCGCAAGATGTTCGATCGCTCCGACCTGGACGCCATTATTGTTTGCCCGTGCGATCACCATCACGTGTTGGCGAGCATGCTCGCGTGCCAGGCTGGCAAGGATATCTACGTCGAAAAGCCGCTATCGCTGTATATCCAGGAAGGCCGGGCGTTGGTGAATGCCGTACGTAAGTACGGTCGCGTCGCTCAGACCGGCACCCAGCAGCGGACGATGGAGATGAACCGGTTCGCTTGCGAACTGGTTCGCGACGGCGGCATCGGGAAGATCCACACCGTCGAATGCATCAATTTCAAGGGGCCGATTCCTTATCCGGCCGAAGGGCTTCCCGAAGAGCCAGTTCCCGATGGTGTCGACTGGGATCTCTGGCAGGGGCAGGCCCCAGCAAGACCGTTTAATCGCCAGTTGTTTTCCCATCGGGTCGATGGAGTCGAGCGCTGGTGGGGCGCTTGGCGAGCCTATTCGAACTCGACTCTGACCGGGTTGGGCGCCCACGCCTTTGATATGGTGCAGTATGCCTTGGGGATGGACGACACGGGACCGGTGGAACTGTGGCCCGTAGAAGAAGGCCCGGCCGCCCGTATCCACTTCCGCTACGCCAACGGTGTCGAAGTGCGATTAAGGTTCCCCGATGTCAGACCGTATCTCGGGCCACGGGTGGGCGCGATCTTCGTGGGGTCCGATTGCAAGATCGAGATCAACCGCAACAAATTCACTACCAGTCCGTCGGACTTCGTCAAAAACCCGCCTGATCCAAGGCTGGCCGAGAAATGGGAAGGTGAAGGTTGGATTGCTAAGGGGCACTTGCAGAACTGGTTCGACTGCATTCGCTCTCGCGAGAAGCCGAACGCCGATGTCGAAATCGGCCACCGCTCGGCCACGATCTGTCAGTTGCTCGTCATTACACGTCAGCTGGGGCGACGGCTGCACTGGAATCCGAAGAAAGAGGAGTTCGTCGACGACAAGGAAGCGAACGCTCTGCTCGATCGTCCACGACGCAAGGGCTGGGAATTGCCGGAACCTGCGTGAAGTGCGAACCTAGAACATTTCTAGGTTCCGAGCTGTTTGGCCCTCCTTGAAAAGTGCGTTTCCGCACACCAAATCACCACCACAAGCCACTTAGCCTCGGGGATTCGGCCCTCTCTAGTTCACAAAAGGAAAAGGGTGCAATCCTAGTGCCAAAGACGGTTGATTCCGCTCCAATGGGTGCGGCGGCGTGCACATCCGACGTAAGAAACGGACCGAAGCTACGACGCTTCGGAGTGAAACTTCGAATGCACGAATTGAATCCGAGAAAACCTGCGTCGAATTATAAGTTCGACGCGAGTTGCAATATCGGCCTTCTATATTTCCTTTGGTGAAATTGAGCCCTTACGAAATCGCCCAATCCCCTGTTTCAATTCAATGGTTTGCCGTCAGAATTACGGTCTGCTATTTTATCGTATCGTGCTGTACTCAGCTTCCTGCCGGGCGATTCTTATTGTAACGCATTGAAGGCTACGAAATGGCAACGACGTTCTTCGAGATTGAAGAAGCGGTCTATTTTGTGAGTATGGAGCCTTATGGCACAAATGAGGCTTGGGTATCGCTGGACTCTGGACAGACCTTCCTCCTTTCCCAGTATGGCGATTCGGATGAGCTTCCCGACGACTTCGAGGAGTCAGACAGATACCTTGCCATCCCGCACAAGAATGACCTCGATTTGGGCCAACAATTAGTTCGTGACTTCATCTACTCGAAGGCTCCAAGTCTCGCGAGGCAAGTTGAAGAAATCTTCCAGCATAGCGGTGCTTATTCCCGCTTCAAATCGGTTCTAGCTTCCAATGGCCTATTGGAAACATGGCACGAATTCGAAAGTGAACGAACAACAAAAGCGATTCGCAATTGGTGTGAGGAAAACCAACTGCCTTTATCACCTCAACATGAACGATAGGGCATGGCCCATACGCTGAACCAATCCGTTCCAGGCACACGTCCGTAGACTGGCGATTGCTAACTGGCGGCGGTGCTCAAGTCCGAAGTGAGAAACGGTCATTTTAACGTCCGTTATCGTACGGCGGCGTGCACAACCGCTGTACGAAACGGAAGTTAGCTATCTGACCCAGGAGGCATCGACATTACGCACCTGTCTCCCTCCCCCGCACCCGCCATTTGCCACTTTCTATTGACCTCTGCTCCTCTAATGAGACGAGGGCGCCCAACGGAAGCCCGGATTTCGCAAGCAAACGCCAACGCCAGGGCCCATTGGTTGCGCAGTCATCATTAGAAGGCATCGATTGTGGCGAAGGTGAATTGCTAAGCCCCGAGCGAAAGCATCGCACGGTCAACATTTAGCAATCAGTCCGGAACTCATTGCCATCGCAGAACAAGAACAGATCAGTCAATGATCTTATTGAGAGGGTATTCCACGATTCCTCGTGCGCCGGCTGCCTTCAGTTTCGGGATGACGTGGCGAATGATCGCTTCATCGACAATCGTGATAACGTCAACCCAGTCTTCATCTGCCAGGTTGGATACGGTCGGCTTGTGCAATGCCGGAAGCAAAGCGAGCACATCCGATAAGCGTTCACGCGGGACATTCATCATCAGACCGGCTTTCTGCTCGGCGGCAATCGCCCCGTGTAGCAGCAAGGCAATATCGTCGATCTTTTGTTTCTTCCAGGGGTCCTGGTAGGCCTGCTTATTTGCGATCAAACGGGGAGTGCTCTGCAACAGTTCGTCGACGATCCGCAGGTTGTTTGCGCGAAGAGAATTCCCCGTTTCAGTGACTTCAACGATGGCGTCGGCCAGTTTGGGTGGTTTCACCTCAGTCGCGCCCCAACTGAATTCAACCTTCGCCTGTACGCCATGCTTTGCTAGGTACCGTTGAGTGAGGCCGACGGCTTCGGTGGCAATCCGCTTGCCTTCAAGGTCCTTGACACTCTGGACGGAAGAATTCTCCGGAACACACAAGACCCACCGCACCGGCCCCCGGCTCACCTTGGAGAAAACCAATTCCGTCACTTCATGCACGTTGGCACCCGTCTCGACGATCCAATCCTTACCCGTAAGCCCCACATCAAGGATGCCGTTCTCGACGTAGCGGGCCATCTCTTGCGCCCGGATCAATAGGCATTCGATTTCGTCGTCGTCAATGAGCGGAACATAACTCCGCGAACGAAAAGTGATACGGTAACCGGCTCGCTGGAACAGTTCCGACGTTGCTTCTTGAAGGCTACCCGCCGGTATTCCGAGTTGAAGAATCTGGGACATGACAGTTAAGAGCTTTCATGCGAGGTTGGCAAGTTGACAAGTGTGCTACAAGTTCAAGGCATGGCGCTACTTGCCATACACCTCTTTGGGATCGAAGACACGCTCTCCCCGCGTTTCCAACCCCGCAGGAGTGACTTGGCGGAAGAAGCAGCTTCGATAGCCCTCATGGCAGGCGGCACGGCCTTCTTGCTTGACTTTTAAGAGAATCGTGTCGGCGTCACAATCAACGAATATCGCCTGGACATGTTGAACATTGCCACTTTCTTCGCCCTTGTGCCACAGCTTATTGCGGCTCCGACTGAAGTAGACTGCTTGCCCGATTTCCAGCGTCTTGGCAAAGCTCTCAGCATTCATGTAAGCAAGCATCAATACGTCGCCCGTCTCTGCATCCTGGGCGATTGCGGGCAACATCCCGCCACACTTAGAAAAGTCGGGCCCCTGGCCAGTCGATTCATTCACGATGGTGGTCCCCATAAACAATGGTGTACACGAGCGTCCTGAAAGGACTGCTGAACAAGGGGAGAAGTATACCCTCAATCTCGCGAGTTGGCCAGTTGCTCCATCACGAGGGGCACTCAAAGAGGCTGCCGAACGCAACTGCTAACTCCCTGAGGGCGATGTGACCCACCGCAGTTAGCGAAGGTGCAATTGGGTCACATCCGCTTTTGAATCGTCGGATGCATTTAGTGTTTATTGCACCCCCATCAATCAGCGACTTCACTCGGTTCTTCCCATATCATCAGGTGTGCTGCGAATGATTTGATTGTAAAACCGCCGTCCGCCACTGGTTCCGATTCAAAGCCCGCCTCACTCAAATAGGATTTCTGCTCTTCATCGACTTTGCCGTCGTCAGCAACGGCCCGCCACCATTGCAACTGCGGCCAGTCGCGACGAACCGTCTTCAATGAGGTGCTGACTGTCTTCTCGTTTGCACCTGGCGAGAATCCAACGCGAGTGGCAATAGAAGTTAAGGACGCAAGTTTTTCCGCTTTCTTGAGTTCCCAGAGGATTTGGGCGATAGCTTGAGCACGAGTCGATGCGACTGACATGAATCACTTCTGACGGCTAATTGTTAAAAGTTCTTAGTTTTGGGCACCTGTTGTTTCCGGCCTGAATTGGCTTCCGATTGCAATGGTCTAATTGAAAACGGACCACTCAATTTAAGTGTCCAGTTGGACGGAAACGGCGTAAGGCACCTTCTTTCCTGCCCCAGTCTAATTCTACACTATCTAGCCTTCACTGCGTACTTCCATCTGGGCACGCTTATCTACGCGCCATTCGTCGATGTGACCTCCGGCAGCTTTGCAGTCGAACTCAGCGCTCTCCGTGTTGAATCCCCCACCGGCCAAGTTTCTCGCTCGCGATCGGCCGCGCACTGTGCAATACTCGGACCAATGCATTCGTGATCGCGTTCTTTGACAACCTGCTATAAGGAAATGGCCCTGCGGTTTTGTCCTAGAGTTTGCGCCGTAAAAAGACAAAACTCGACCAGTTCTGTCCCCTGTCGAACGCAAGTGAGCTTGGAATTGTCGAGCACTCCGACAATTCACGGGGTCAAAACCCTCGAGTTTTGACCCAAAACATGGGACCCCTGTAGATGGGACAAAAATGATTTCGGATTGGTGGTGGGCACCACGGCACCTAATCCGAACTGTCTGTCAGCACGCCGAGCGTCTGTGCCAGCTCGCGCCGAGTGCTTTCACTGTACTCAATGTCGAACCAGACGATCTTGCCCTCTGGGTCGAGCACGTAAAGGCGGGGCAGGGCGACGCTGCCGACTTGAGCCAGGGCGACGCCGTTGGTGTCGAGCAGTTGGGGGAACTCGGCCTTGGTGTTCTTCAAGAATCGCTGCGCTGCGCGGGACGGCTGCCGCACGACAATGCCCACGACTGCGACCTCTTGCGGATTGTACTCTCCCACGACGAAGCTAACCATATCCTCGAGCGCCGTCCGCGACATCCACCGGTCCGCGCTCCAAAACAACACGACCGTCGCTTGGTTGCCGTAGAGAGTGTCCAGCTTGGTCGACGGGCCACTCAACCGGGGTAGTTCCACCGCCGGGAACGTATCGCCGACGTGTGCCACGCACCACTTGGTATGCAAAGTCGACAGACAGACGCGCGGAATCGTCGCGGGGCTCGGCTCCGGGACGACGACTTTTTGGACCGAGTGACGTTTGGGCGGCTTGGCCGGCAGCGACGGTTCGGGAAGACTTGGCACGGCGGACGACTGGCTACAACCTGCCACGCAGGCGGAGAGCAACAGCAGCAGTACCAGTCGCGAGCGAGTCATTCCGTTGATCCAAGGCGAGGCTCAGGGGCCACGAGCGAAAGGTAGGCAGGCAGAGGGCAGGGAGGCCGACAGCGTTAGATTGTCGCGAAGCTGTGGCGGATCGTCAACTAGAATCGTCATTGATCGATTTTAACGTGCAATTCCTGCAGTTGTTTGGCGTCGACCTCGCCGGGTGCCTCGGTCATCAAGTCGGCCGCTTTCTGTGTTTTGGGGAACGCGATGCAGTCGCGGATGCTCTCCAACTTGCCAAACAGCATCACCGTGCGATCGATGCCCAAGGCGATGCCCCCGTGCGGCGGTGCGCCGTACTGGAGTGCATCGAGCAGAAAGCCGAATCGCTCTTGAGCCGATTCTTTGTCGATCCCCAACAGCCCAAACACTTTTTCTTGCACGGCCGCGTCGTGAATTCGGATCGTGCCCCCGCCCGCTTCGCTGCCGTTGATTACCAGGTCGTAAGCCTGCGCGCGGCACTTACCGGGATCGTCGCCCAGGTGCGCGAGGTCTTTCTCCAGCGGCGCGGTGAACGGATGGTGCATCGCCTGCCAACATTTTTCTTCTTCGTCGAAGTCAAACATGGGGAATTCGACGACCCAGGAGAAATTCATCGCATCCACATCGTAGAGTTTCATCTCCCGGCCGATCTTCGTGCGCAGCGCGTGCAGCACTCGGCAGGTGGCGGCGAACTTGTCGGCGGAGAACAGAATCAGATCGCCCGGCTCGGCGCTCATTCGTTTGCCGAATTCGACCAGCAGTTCCGGCGTAAAGAACTTGGTGATCGTGCCCCCCAGCGCGCCGTCTTCCTCCACCTTGAACCAGGCCAATCCCTTTGCGCCGAACTCCTTGACGAACTCCGTGAGCCCATCGATTCCCCGACGGCTGTATTGGCTGAGTCCGTTCTTCACGTTGATCGCCCGCACTCGTCCGCCGCTCTTGGCGACGTTTTTGAATACGCCGAAATCGCATTCCTCGGCCAGATCGGTACACTCGACGACTTCCAAGCCGAACCGCAAGTCGGGTGCATCGTGTCCAAATCGTTCCATCGCCTCGTCGTAAGTCATCCGCGGCAGGGGTGTCGGCACGTCGATTCCCAATTCCTCCTTGGCTAGCTTGGCGACCAGACCGTCGATCACGCCGATTACGTCGTCCGCGTCGACGAACGACATTTCGAGGTCCAACTGCGTGAACTCCGGCTGGCGATCGGCTCGCAGGTCCTCATCGCGGAAGCAGCGGGCCACCTGCATGTAGCGGTCGTAGCCGGCGACCATCAAAATCTGCTTGTACAACTGCGGCGATTGCGGCAGGGCGTAGAACATGCCCTCATGCACGCGGCTGGGCACCAGATAATCGCGGGCGCCCTCGGGAGTGCTGCGACCCAACACGGGCGTCTCGACGTCGACAAATCCGAGGTCGGCACAGTAGTTGCGCATCGAGTTGATCATCCGACCGCGGAGCAGCATCACCTGCTGCATTTCCGGCCGTCGCAGGTCGAGGTAGCGGTGCTTCAGTCGCAGGTCTTCGTTGGGAACATCCGTGCCGCTCGGCGAGACGGGCGGCACGAGGCACTTGTTCAAAACTTCCAGCTCGGTGTCTCGCAGCTCGATTGCGCCGGTGGCGAGCTTGGTGTTGGTCATCCCCTCGGGACGGTGCGCCACGTTGCCGGTAACTTTGATCACGTACTCGGCGCGCAGCGCTTTGCTGGCCTCGATGATCGCCTCGGACGTGTCGGGCGGATTGAACACCACTTGGGTGACGCCATAGCGATCGCGCAAGTCGACGAACAGCCCGCCGCCGTGGTCGCGGTAGCTGTCGACCCAGCCGCACAGGGTCGCGGTCTGGCCAATATGTTCTTCGCGGAGTTCTCCACAGGTATGGGTGCGCAGCACGTCGGTCCTCGTTAGTCGTTGATTCTTCGGATCAAGTAAACTTCAGATTGTAATTGCCACCGGGCCCGTCGGCTAGGCGGACTCTCGCAGCCACTGGCCCAAGCGGAGCATCCCTTCGGCCGTAGAAATCCGCGGTTCGTAGCCGAAGTCGCGTTTGGCAGCCGAAATGTCGTACCAGTGCGACATCGCCAATTGGGTGGCCAGAAACCGGGTCATCGGCGGCTCGCGTTCGGTTCGCAGCAACCGGTAGACGGCTTCGCATACGGCCCCAACCCGCCAGGCGGTCTTCAAGGAAATCGCTTTACGGACCGGCGGCAAATCGACCAGCGCCAGGATCTCATCGATCCATTGCCAGCAATTCACCGGCTCGCCCTGGCTCAAGAAATATGCTTTGCCCGCCACCAGTGAGTTTTCCTCGGCTAGCGCGTCGGCCGCCTGTAAGTGCGCGGCGGCGGCGTTTTCCACGTAAATGATGTCCACAAGATTTGTGCCGTCGCCGACGCGGCGCAGTCGCCCGGAACGCGCCCGAGCGATCAATCGCGGAATCAGGTGCTGGTCTCGCGGTCCCCAGATCAGATGAGGCCGCAACGCACAGGTGGACAGTCGGCCCGGCTCGTTTGCCTCGAGCACCTGCTGTTCGGCAAGCGCCTTGCTGCGCGAGTAATGCCCGCCATGACTTTTCATCCAGAGAGTACCGTAGGGCGCTGACTCGTCGACGCCGCATTGATCTTCGCCGGCGAACACCGCGCTTGGGCTGCCGGTGAATACCAGACGCGGCACCTCCTGGGCTCGACACGCCTCGACGACGTTTTGCGTGCCGAGGACGTTCACGTCATGAAACTTCTGCCACGGCCCGCCGATGCCCGCCACCGCGGCAGTGTGGAACACACAGTCGACCCCTTTGCAGGCGGCGACCAAGGCGCCTGGCGTACGGATGTCGCCGCGAATCACCTCGGCTCCCAACGCCGCCAACTCGGGATACGCACGCCGCCCGAAGCTGCGCACGCGGTCCCCCCGCTCCACGAGCTGCTCCACGATGTAGCGGCCGAGGAATCCGCCACCGCCGGTGACTAGTGCGTGCATGAGTGAGGCTAGAGGCTAAAGGTCAATGCTTGGAATGAAGATTACGAGGATCCGGGCCAGGGCGGAGCACCTTGCTACCTATCTCGTGAACGGCCCAGTCGGCCAACCGCTCGCGGTTGATCTTGGAATTGTGCCGCACGTCGACTGGCAGCGACGGATGCAGCAGCAATATTTCAATCGGGCGGGTCACTTCGTGCTCGGCTGCTAGTTGCAGCAACTCCGAGCGGAGCTGATGGAACTCTGGAAGAGACCAGTTCTTGCCGTGACGCTTCAGCAGTGCGGCCGACGGTTCGACCACCACCACTGGAGACTCGCCCTGCGGCGGTCCGATGCCGACTACCGCCGTCCGGGCCACGTTGGGATGCGTGTTCAGTATCGCCTCACAGGGAACCGTGAACAGTGTGCCCTCACTGGTCTGCACTCGATGCGACTTTCGCCCGCAGTACCAAAAACGCCCTTGGTCGTCGAAGTAACCGACGTCGCCCAGGCGGTGCCAGACCGACTCGCCGTCGTGAATCTTTGCCAGATCGTTGTGCCGCTGGCCGCCGGTGACATACGCGGGCGAAACTTGTGGGCCCTGGACGACGAGCTCGCCGATCTCCCTCACGGGTAGTTCTTCCGTGTCGTCGAGCGAACCGATCGGTTCATCGCCAATCCGAATCACTCGCCACCGAACCGTCTGGAACTTCCGGCCCACGCAGACGCCCGCACCGCGATCGGTCTCGCTTGCGGTTTCGCCCAGCACCTCGTGAGCCGAAATCGACGCCACCGGCAAACTCTCCGTCGCCCCGTAGGGCGTGTGCATCTGAGCCTCGGGATGCACGCAGGCCAAAGTTCTCCGCAACACGTCGGCCGGCACCGGCGCCCCACAGGAAAACACCTTGCGGAGCGTCGGAATTCGCTCATCATGCTCCGCGCAGTATTGGCTGAGCTTGTTCCACACGGCGGGGGAGGCAAACGCCTGGGTCACTTGCCAATCGTGGGCCGCGGCCAGCAGCTTCTTCGGATCGGCCCCTGCGGGACGCGAGAAATCCATCTGGGGGAAGACTGTCGTTACGCCCATGGCCGAGTTGAACAGCCCGAACAGCGCAAAGCAGGCCAGATCGGCCCCGCCCGGCTGAATGCCGTAATGCTGCTGAATCTCGTCGGCTTGCGTGAGAAACATTTGGTGCGTGTAAAGCACACCCTTAGGCGGCCCCGTGCTGCCGCTGGTAAAGATGATCGCCGCCGGATCGTTGGCTTGCGTGTTGGGCAGCGCGAACCGGTCGCCGAATTCCTCTCCCCCGAGGGGAGAGGCTAGGAGAGGGGTTGAATCGCCAGGCAATTCGGACCCTCCCCTAACCCCTCCCTGCAAGGGAGGGGGACTTTGAAGGGAGCGCCTCCCGAGTTGGAGCAAGTGATCAAAAGTCGCGCCGCCCCAGAACCAGCGATGTCCGACCGTCACGTTTTTCTGGGCTCGTGGAAATCGCCGACGCAAGATCGAGCGCAGCGCCTGCACGGGGCTGATCGCCACGAAACCCTCCGGCTCGACGGCTGAGAGGCAATTCACCAGATGGCGGTGTCCCATGCCGGGGTCGACCAGCACGGTCGTCGCGCCACTGCGCAGCAGAGCGAACACGAGCTTGACGAACTCGACGCCCGGCCGTACCAACAATACCATGCGCGTGCCGGGGCGTACGCCTAGCTCGGCGAAACCGCAAGCGAGGGACGTGGCGTCTTCGTCCAGTTCGCGGAACGTGCAGGTGGCGTAGGTGTTGCGCCCCGCCACGTCGCCGCGACCGGGGCAGGCGACCGCCAGGCCCTCGGGTTGCCGCTCGGCGATTGGCCCTAGGCGATCGGCGACGTTCACGCGCTGTTGCCCCGTGGAGAGATCGGCGGATGGCGGTAAGGGAATCTTCATCCGGACCATTGTGTCCGCCCGGGGCCTTTTGCGAAACGGGGTAAGTCAGCATTGCCGCGGAAGCAGCAAGCGGCATGCCCACCAACGAGGCTATCCCCGCAGCGCCCAACGTGCGAGTTCGCCCAGGCGCGGCGTCTTGCCTTGCCACAGGATGCCCGTTCGGAAGATCCGGCCGGCGAGAAAAACGCCGCATCCTGTTGTCGCCAGCAGCAACACGAGTCCCGAGAGAATCTGCCACAGCGGAATCACCGTCTCCGAGGCCAAGCGCAGCACCATGACCATCGGAATCGCCGGCGGAAAGAACGACATCCAGGTGGCGATCGAACCATTGGGCTCGCGCACCACCTGCAACCACACAAACATTGGCAGCGCCATCAACACCCACACTGGCAGCAGCATCGCCTGGGCTTCCTTGAGCTGACTCACCGAGGCGCCGACGGCCATGAAAATCGAGCTGAAGAGCATGACGGCCAGCACTTGGTAGATCAGAAACCAAGGGGCCAAATCGTACGGAATGAAATCATCCCAGCCGTTGTAAGCCGCCGCGGCGTAGCCGCCAAGGCCGTAGAGCGCCACGACCGATAGCGAACCAGCGACGTTGCCCAACAGCTTGCCCATCATCAACTGAAACGGGCTGGCCGAACCCAACAGCACTTCGGAGATGCATTGCGACTTCTCTTCGAGCACGCTCTCCAGCATCGGTTGGGCAGAGAGGAAAATCACCATGAACATCAGCATCAGGAAACCGAACGGCACGAAGAGGCCCACGAGCTCGTTGCCTCCATCGGCTCCGCCGACCTCGCCGTCGGCACTTCGTTCGTAAAGCCGTAGCGGGGCCACGTTGATCGGTGCAGTGGCGCGTTTGACGGCCTCCACGTCGATCTGCATCTCCGCCAGCCGCCGTGTGGTGACCGTCTCGTTGAGCGTTCGTTCCAACCACCGTCGCTCGTCGGACAAGACCGTATTCTGGCCATGATAGCGCACGATGCGATCCTGTTGCGCTGTTTCTCCACCGAGAATGCCCGCTGGAATCTCCGCGAAGGCGTTGATCTGGCCGTTGCGAACTTGTTCGGACAGGTCGAACCGCACGTTGTCGTCGACCGTCGCGGTTTCGTGACGCCGCAACACGAGCGAGGCAACAGCGGCCCCCTCTTCGGCCGCAGCCGCCAGTGCCGCGTTTCGCGCTTCCGCCGCCTGCTCCAGATCGGCGAAGAGGACGCCGCCGCTGCCGTCGACCAATACCACCACCTTGTCTTTGACGTCGCGCACGTTCTTGAGCCGATTTGCCACCAGGATGCCGCCGAACATCAGCACAGGCATCAGGGTGATCGACAGCAAGAACGCCTTGGTCGCCACCATGGCGCTGTACTCTCGCTGTGCTATGGTCCAGATCTTACGCATCAGGACGTCACTCCTTCGGGCAAGACCGGCCGAGCAATTTCAACAAAAATGTCGTGCAGCGTCGGCTTCACCACTTCAAAATGCTCTACCGAGTAGGAAGCCGCGACCCGCTGCAGAATCTCCTGCGGTTGACTCCCCTCGGCAATCGTCAGCAGATAACCGCTCGACTGTTGCTTGATCGACGTCACGCCCGGCAAGTCTGCCGCCAGTCGTTCGTCGTTGCCGATCCGCAGTTTGATTTGGGTTGAAGGATACTGGTCCTGAATCTCGGACAGCGAGCCGTCGAGAACCTTACGGCCCTCGAAGATCATGAGGATCGTGTCGCACAATCGCTCGGCCGTGTTCATGTCATGCGTCGAAAACACCACCGTGGTTCCTTGCTGGCGAAGCGACAGCACCGCTTCGGTGAGCAGTTCCATATTCACGGGATCGAGGCCGGCAAACGGCTCGTCGAGGATTAGCAATTGAGGTCGGGCAACAACCGCCACGATGAACTGCACCTTCTGGGCCATTCCCTTGGAAAGCGTGTCGACGCGCTGATGCGCCCAGCTACCGGCCCCCAAACGCTCGAGCCAGGCATCGACTTCCGCGCGACAATCGAAGAATCCCTTCAGCCGGGCGAAGTATGTAATCAGATCGGCCACCTTCATCCGCTTGTAGAGCCCGCGCTCCTCGGGCAAGTACCCCACCCGTTCATCGGCCACGTTGCCCCGTTCGACGCCCAGCACGGTCACCCGTCCGTCATCGGGCTGAAAAATCCGCAGCATCAGTCGCAGCGTCGTGGTTTTGCCGGAACCGTTGGGCCCCACAAAGCCGTAAATCGAACCGGTCGGCACCGCGAGATCAAGCCGGTCGACGGCCACCTTCTCGCCGAATGTCTTGGTAACGCCTTCGAGCTGGACAGCGTGGTTCATGAGGACCAGGGGGCAGAGGCAGTGTTTTCGTGGAGTCTCCGTAAGCAGATTCGATTATAGGAGGAGAATCTTGGGAATTAACCGGGAAGATTTCTGTTCATTCGAGGTTCTGCGCCATGTGCTGTGGTATCAACCGCCATCGCGTACGTTACAATCACCCCATCGAACATCTAGCCCAAACCCGAGAGAATTCAGCATGTGGATCCGCCCCGAGACGTTTTCCCGCCTGAGAAGAGTGATCTGCATTGGATTCATGGCCACATGGTATGCGGCGGCAACAGCGCTCGTGGCCGCCGGCGGGCAAGCGGATCGTCCGAATGTCGTCGTTGTTCTCGTAGACGACATGGGGTACTCCGACCTCGGCTGTTATGGCGGCGAGATTGCGACGCCCAACCTCGATCGTCTGGCGGCGGGCGGCTTGCAGTTCACGCAATTCTACAACACCGCACGTTGCTGGCCGACTCGGGCGGCGCTGATGACCGGCTACTACGCCCAGCAAGTCCATCGTGACGGGCTTCCCGGCCTCGGCGGCGGCGCCCGCGACAGTCGGCAGTCGTGGGCTCGGCTGCTGCCCGACTTCTTGAAGCCGCACGGCTATCGCACTTACCACAGCGGCAAGTGGCACATCGACGGCAAGGTGCTCGACGCGGGCTTCGATCGGTCGCTACGCAGGAAGAATCAGGGAAACTTTTTCACGAGCAGTGGCAACTTGATCGACGACGTCCCGATCGTTCCCGACGCGGATGAGTCGGGATATTATGCCACGATAGCCACGGCGGATCATGCCGTCGATTGCCTGCGGGAACATGCCCGTCAGCACGCCAGTCGTCCCTTCTTCCACTACATCGCCTTCATCGCACCCCACTTTCCACTGCACGCGCTGCCGGAAGACATCGCCCGCTATCGAGACAATTACTTGGAAGGCTGGGAAGTGATGCGCGAGCGTCGCTTTGCCCTGCAGCAGGAGATCGGGCTACTCGAAACCACGTTGTCGGCGGTTGAGCCCGATGTCGGGCCGCCGTACCACTTCCCCAATGCGTTGAAGAAACTGGGATCGGGTGAAGTCAATCGCCCCCTGCCCTGGGACGACCTGACTGAAGAGCAGCGTCGGTTTCAGGCCACGAAGATGGCGATTCACGCCGCCATGGTCGACCGTATGGATCGAGAAATCGGTCGCGTGATCGAGCAGCTCAGAGCCATGGACGCCTACGAGAACACGTTGATTCTCTTCGCGTCGGACAACGGCGCCAGTGCTGAAATCATGGTTCGCCACGGCGGGCACGATCCGCAGGCGCCTCCCGGCAGCGCGGCCACCTATCTTTGCCTGGGCCCCGGTTTCTCCAACGCGGCCAACACACCGTTTCGTCGTCACAAGACCTGGGTTCACGAAGGAGGCATCAGTACGCCGCTGATCGTCCATTGGCCCGCCGGCATTTCGGCCCGTGCCGAGTTGCGCCACACGCCAGCGCACGTGATCGACATCGTTCCCACGATCCTCGACGCGGTTGGAGTCGAAAAGCCCGACGCCTGGGAAGGCGAGACCATCCCGCCCGCCCCCGGGAAAAGCCTTCTGCCGGCGTTCGCTTCCGACAAGGTGATCGAGCGAGAGTGTCTCTGGTGGTTGCACGAGGGTCATCGGGCGATTCGCGTCGGCGACTGGAAGCTGGTCGCGGCCAAGGGCGATCCTTGGGAACTGTACGACCTGCGCACCGACCGCGCGGAATCGCGCGACTTGGCTCAACAACTGCCAGAGAAGCGTGAGCAGCTCGAAGCCACGTGGAATCGCGAGTTGGAAGGAATCAGCGAGCTGGCGGCGAAAACCGCCCGGTAGTCTACGAATTGTCTTTTCGCATCTGCTTCGCAACCTTTCGCGGATCAAGACGCCGCCAGCGCAGCGTCAGCCACAGAGGTACGATGCCCAGACCCACGGCGACCGTCGACCAGAGGACCGCTTGGTCGTGTTCGGTAGGTGCGTGGTCGAAGTAATGCTTGACTGCCGCGATGAGGGGCAGCTCGTAGAGCACCACCGCCGCCGACGCCATGCCGGCACGCACCCGCGGCCAAGGCCAGAAGAACGAGGCGGGAAACACAATCGCAAAACAGGCGAACATGCAAGCAAAGCCCGTCAGCAGGTACGGATCGGGCAGGTACTCCTTCAGCAGAAAGGCCGTCGACGGATCAATCGGATCGTAGTAGGCGGTCGTCTTCTGGCCGACGGGAAACTGCCGCACGATCTGCTCAGCCCATGCGTGTCGACCAGCACTGCGCGCTGGAGAAGCCGTCGACGACTCATGCGTATCGTCGCCCACCGTGTAGCTGAACCGCACCGCCGGCAGGTACTCCGCCTTCTGATCGTTGGTTGGGTCGGGGTGCCACTCGACTTCCGAAGCGACGACAACCGCCTCGGTTTCCAGGGCCGTGCTCAACAGCCGATGCTGCTCCAGGATCTGCACCCAACCCCAGACGATTCCCGCGATGGCGAGCAAGCACATCGGGCCACAGATGGCCGCCAGCGCGGTAATCCCACAGCCGAGCGACAGTTCGCCTTCTTTCTCTTGCATGATGAAACGCCGTTACAGTAAAGCCAGTTCGAAAGTGTCTCTAGTGTAGTTCGACGGTCACCTTCGCAATCTTGCCGTTGAACTCGTTGTCTCCCTCCTCGTACTCTTTGGTTACCGGAGTAGCGTTATCCAAACCGACATCCACGGTTTCGTCGGCGGAGAACAAGAACGGGACCGTCTTGCCGATCCGGGCTTCGGCGACCTTCTTCCCATTGACCGAGATGATCCCCTTACCACCAGAGCCGGGTTTGCCGCCGTCGTAGGCGAACTCGTAACGGATTGTTGCCTTGCCGGCGGGAAGCGCATTTGGAGAAGTGATGGTGTAGTAATCCTTATCCATCCAGTTGTGGACGTAGGAGGCCTTGCCATCCTTCATGTATAAGCTCCAACCGGCAAATCGCCCGCCCTGGCAGAGGATCACACCCTCTCCGCCCCCTTGCGGGATCTCCACC
>CAXMSB010000247.1:0-2322 GCA_964195615.1 uncultured Granulosicoccus sp.
AGCAAGCGCTTTGCATTGCCAGGCGATAAAGGTTCTTGACCGCAGGCTCTGCGTTTCCTGCCAACCTGCTAACGACGGCCTGTTTTTCAAGATCGTCTTCGCCAACAGCACGGACCAGCTTTGCAAATCCGTCGAGCCGGCTTTCCGTGATCCAGGCAAACAATTCTTTGTTTTGCGACCAGGCGAACTGGTTGGACATACTCGTCACCTGAGAGCGGATCCAGTCGTCTACGTTGTCGGTCATCTGAACTGTTTGCGTCAACTGCTGTTTCACCGCCAGGTCGTTAATGGACGCTTCGATATGACCGATGAGCGCCGCACCGAAAGTCGGCTGAAACAGTCGCACCATCTTGAGTGAAATCGCATTCTCGCCGAAGACAGGATCGTCCGTGAGATACCCCACGGGGACACCTTTGGCCGTGCAATCGACGTACAAAGTACCAGAATCGCAGGCGACTTCGCCTTCGGCGAGCACCATCTTGTCTGGTTCAATGCGATGTACGTGCCCCATGCGGATCGGATTCGCGACGCGGCGCAGCTGTTCCAGTTCCGCCTCACTGACTGTCGCGCCATGCAGCATGGTCGGCCAGACGTCGGTATCGAGTCTTAACCACTGACCCGCTGCCTCCATTCGATGACAAAGATCATCGGCGGACGTCGCGGCAGCAGCATTCTCGTACATCGTTGCAAGACCACCGATTGACGACTCAAAGAACGATTCGCCGGGCTGAAATTGGGCACGATTCAGGAGCCAGGGATCGCGCGGCAACACCCATGAAATCGACTCTGGCGGTGTTCCATTCGCGAGCAGCCAGACGACGCAATCAATACCCGTTTTTCCCGAACCGAGAACCGTGTAGTGCTCATGATTCGGCGCGACGCGCGCCAGGTCGTTCGGGGGAATGCAGGTAACGTCGTCGGCAACTTCGAATTTTCTCTCGTGAGTTAGCGGAATCTCCATCCCAAGCACGCCGCCATCAACCAATCTTTTCCTGATCGTCTTTTTGTGCCGCTCTCCAGAAAGACGTGACACAAACTCTCCGTCACCAACATAGTCGCTCAATGGATGGTAGGCGACGCGGCCGGAGGGCAGGAACTCGTTCTGCATCAGGTCATGGTAGTAATGTGTTATCTCGGATCCCGTAGCCAGCTCGTAGAGACCGCTGTTGAATCCAGTCTCGTCAATTCTGTTACGACCCAGGGCGCGCGATACTACTCCATAAGTTGCTGAAGGCTGGTGCAACTTCACAAAGGGATAGACGTCGTTCCAGTGTCCTCCGGGCGCGTGACGTCGATCGAGGATGGTAAAGGTTGCGTTGGTCTCTTTCAGCATGACATCCGTAAATGCCATTGCAGAAGCACCACAACCAACCACCAGGTAATCTGTTTCATCTTGCAAATTCTTTTCTCCGGCCCGCGCAACTGTGCTCATTCCCCTGCGAAAACAAGCGACTTTGAGAACACGCAAGCGACCGATTGTGCCCGATGCATAACCGGGATGCTATTTGCAGCGAAGTACCGTCCGTGCGACGCTTCCGTTAACAAACAAGAGACGAGACTAATGACCCAATCCACCGAATTGTGGGTAGACCGCCAGGACCTGAGAAAAACCCGGATTGTCCGCTCCCCTCTGCCGTCACTGGAAGAAGGCGAAGTACTGGTCGCCATCGACCAGTTCGCTCTGACGTCCAATAACGTCAGTTACGCCATCTCCGGAGACACCATCGGCTATTGGGGCTTCTACCCGGCCGAAGGCAATTGGGGCAAGGTGCCGGTCTGGGGTTGTGCCAACGTTGTTCAATCGAACTGTGTTGACGTGCCGGTGGGTGATCGCCTGTGGGGCTTTTTTCCCATGGCCAGCCACGCGGTACTGCTGCCCGGCAAGATTCGTGACGACCAGTTCGTCGATGTCGCGGCTCATCGCGAGCAGCTGCCAGGACTCTATAACGCCTATCGGCGAACCGCAGCCGAGCCTGAATTCCTGCGTGCGATGGACGTCGAGCGCTGCCTGCTGTTTCCGTTGTTCGCTACATCCTGGTTGATCTACGACTACCTGGTGGACAACGACTTTTTTGGTGCGAGACAAGTATTGATCGGTTCCGTGTCCTCCAAAACCGGTTTTGGGCTGGCCGAAATGTTACACAGCGACCCTGAGGTCACGCAGCGCATTATCGGCCTGACCTCTCCTTCCAATGTCTCGTTTGTCGACAGACTGGGCTGTTGTGACGACATTGTCGTCTATGGTGAGGAAGCGAACATCGATGCGACAGTGCCGGCAGCCTATGTGGACATGTCCGGAGATGCGCGTCTGACCACAGCACT
>CAXMSB010000248.1:0-19051 GCA_964195615.1 uncultured Granulosicoccus sp.
TGAGCCATGCAGCCGTTGGATTGGGGCATCATTGCCGGCTATTTTTTCTTGCTCTTGGGCATCACCTGGTGGGTCGTGCTCAAGAACAGAGACACCGCGGCTGATTATTTTCTTGCGGGGCACAGCCTCGGTTGGTTTATCGTCGGGGCGTCGATCTTCGCGTCGAACATCGGCTCGGAGCACCTCGTGGGCCTGGCCGGCTCGGGTACTTCCGACGGCGTGGCAATGGCCCACTACGAATTGCACGCCTGGTGTCTGTTGGTGCTGGGTTGGGTGCTGGTACCGTTCTATGCCCGCTCGGGTGTGTTCACCATGCCCGAATTCCTTGAGCGCCGCTTCTCGCCCGCCTCGCGCTACGTGTTGTCGATCATCTCGCTAGTGGCTTACGTGGTGACCAAAATCGCGGTCGGCATTTTTGCAGGCGGCATCGTTTTTTCCGTGCTGCTACCTGACATGCAGTTTGCGGGGCTCGACAGCTTTTGGCTCGGTTCGATCTTGGTGCTGTTGATCACCGGCGTCTACACCACACTGGGCGGCTTCCGAGCCGTGGCCTATACCGAGGCGGTGCAGACGGTGATTCTCATCGTCGGCTCGGCATTGGTGACCTACTACGGCTTGGAAGCGATCGGCGGCTGGGGCGAGCTGCGCGACACGATCGGCCACGACAAGTTTAATCTTTGGAAGCCGCTCGTGCCGGAAGGTATCGAGGGCGTTTGGGCTCCGGTAGAAGTAGTGGGCGACAGTGGCGAGGTGATGAAGAAGGCGTGGTACTTTAGTTTTGACGGGCACTACCCTTGGCTAGGTATGTTGTTCTGCGCGCCGATCATCGGCCTTTGGTATTGGTGCACCGACCAATACATCGTGCAACGCGCTCTGGGGGCCCCCAACGAAACCGAGGCCCGGCGCGGCAGCATTTTTGCCGGTTGTTTGAAGCTGCTGCCGGTGTTCATCTTCATCGTGCCGGGCATGATCTGCTGGGGGCTGATCCTCAAGACGAGTGACGCGACCGTTACCGAAGCGAGCCCGGTACTGGCGTCCCTGGATTTCAACGAGATGCTCGGCGAACCAGTGGAAGGTCAGCCTACGATCGCCGAGAGCGGCAAGGCCTTTCCGATGATGGTGAAAAACGTGTTGCCGACCGGCGTGCGCGGCATCGTGGTGGCGGGGTTGCTCTCGGCGCTGATGAGCTCGCTAGCCGGTGTGTTCAATGCCTGCTCGACGTTGTTCACGATGGATCTCTACAGCAAGTACCGCCCGCAAGCCTCCGAGTCGCAACTCGTAAAAGTGGGGCGCATGGCCACTGGAGTGATGGTGCTCATCGGCCTGGCTTGGATTCCGGTGATCCAAGGTTCGCGGGGGCTGTACGATTATCTGCAGTCGGTGCAGGGGTATCTCGCGCCGCCGATTTTCGTGGTGTTCTTTCTGGGCATATTCTGGAAGCGGCTCAACGCCAAGGGTTGCCTGGCCGCTCTGATTGTCGGTTTTGCCTTGGGAGTCTTCCGGCTGGCGGTCGACACGCCGATCAAGGTCTACGCCGACTTCGCCTACGCCGAGGGCTCGTTCTTGTGGATCGTCAACAAGATTTACTTCCAGTATTTCAGCCTGCTGATTTTTCTGATCAGCTCGGCGGTGATGGTGGTCGTCAGCTATCTGACCAGCGAGCCCGACTACGACCGCATTAGCGGCTTGACTTACGGCACGATTACCGAGGAGCAAAGGAGTACAACTCGTAGCAGTTGGAGCGGCCTGGACGTAGCCGCTTCGGTGGCTCTGCTGGCAGCAATCCTGGTAGCGTATTTATACTTCCGGGGATAGAAGAATCAGAGAGGGCTGTCCTAGAAGCCAGAGGACGACGTCGCGCCTCGCCGATAATTCCGACGCACGTCCAGCGAGCGACGGCTCGAAAAGGCCGGGCACGAAAAACGCAAGCCCCAGTTTCTCTGAGTCTTGCGTTTTCTTGCCTCTCTGCACGACCGTGCAAAATGACCCCTACGGGACTCGAACCCGTGTTGCCGGCGTGAAAGGCCGGAGTCCTAGACCGCTAGACGAAGGGGCCGGTGTGGCGACGAACCGGGCGCAAACCGCGACCGCTAGGTACCGGCAAGGCCAGTTCGAGGACTATAGGGGTACGTGAACCGCCCCTGGACGTCAAGTGGGACACGCGTTAAGAAGGTTCGATAACTCGGCGAGGGAAGCGGTACGTACCGAATGTGCGGACTGGCTGATCGGGCGCGGACTCGTCGAAGACGGCTAGACAGAGAAAAGAGAGAGGGGAGGCCGCTCGTCAACCAACGCTATTCAGCGGTGCTACTCGCATCCGGCTCGCAGGGCTGGTCGTTTTCCATCTGTTGATTGCGGCGAATCGCCTCGTAGACTTCGTTTCGATGGACTGGTATTTCCTTGGGAGCATCCACGCCCAATCGGACCTTGTCACCTCGAATCTCGACGACGACAATGGTAATGGCGTCGTTGATGACGATGCTCTCGTTCTTTTTCCGCGAGAGTACCAACATGAATAGATCCCTTCGTGCACATCGGCCGGCCACTCTCTAAATACCGGTGCCGGCCTCCAAACCAGTGTCTGCCCACCTGTCCCTAAGCTGTTTTCAGTCCAAAGGATAGGTCCAGGCAGAGGGGGAATCACACGACTCCCCTTCAATCCACTCTACGTGGTGATTGACTAGAGTCAAGGAAAGTTGCTATGTGGGGCCCCCTTTTTTGGGACAAAATCGGAAAACTGGCGTAATATTTGACGCCCCGCCCCCATTTTGCCCCGCCTGCCGGGGCTGACAGCAAGTTGGTTCACCCTTATCTGATCGTACGTAAGTGACTCACTTCACAAATCTTACGACGATCCGTGCCGCTCCAATGCTCGCCCATGACAGAGGAACTTGCCAGGGCCGTGCAAACCCCCCTTTAAGGTGGCTTCGCGACTCGATTCTTTCCCCTTTTTGTCTTCCACTTCGGCCACTTCGGTCAGAGGGCGGAGCCGAGGGTTGCTGGGGGCACAGCCGTTCCCTGCTTACGCTTCGATGGGCTCGAAGCCAGTGCGGTTGTTGGCCGGCGACGATCAATGGGCAGGTTGAAGTTTGACGGTACGTCGGAACGCCCTGCCGAGTGGCTACAATTTGCCCAGTCGATAGTCGGATGGCAATTGATCTCTGATCGAAACGAAGGAATCTACCCAGACGAAAAGCCCAACGGTGGTTGCGGGCAAGAGAAGGCCCCATATAATCCACTATCTGCGGACACGAGCCAAGTTTACGGCTCCTCAGCACTTTGCGACACGCTTGTTTCGGTGACGCCGTGGGCGTCGAGGGATCGCGCTATACACACAGGACCGACCACTGGCGGTGGTCGCAAGATAGGACCGAAGCACCAGATGATCGCACAGCTCAAACGAGGATTTCCGTGGCTGGGCAATGTGCTGGAAGCCATCTACACGGTGGCCCATGGCATGTGGGTGACGCTGCGCACCTGGTTCAAAACCTACCAGCCCGATCGCAAGACGTTTACCGAACACTTCGAGTATCCCGAACTCCCCGTTCCGGTTTCGGCCCGTTATCGTGGGTTTCATCGGTTCGATTTGACGACCTGCATTTCCTGCGACCAGTGTGCGAAGGCATGCCCCGTCGATTGCATTTACATTGGCAAGGAGCGTGTCGAAGGCAGCAAAGGCTTTAAGATCACAGGGTATGCGATCGACTACAGCAAGTGCATGTTCTGTGCATTGTGCGTGGAGCCCTGCCCGGTGGATTGCATCTTCATGGGCGCGACACACGACCTGAGTTGCTACAGTCGCGACGGGTGCATCGTCGATTTCTCACGAATGCCGTTGGACGTGGCGTGGGGTCGGGCGACCGTTAATCCGACGGCCGTCGCCCAATCGAAAATGATCACCGAACCCGTCCACGGCGGGCCAAACCAATAGCTTTGAACCGATCAGAAGGCGCCGAACGTCTTCTCCACCGAACCCTGAACCCTCCCCATGGCAACCCCGACCGCAATTGTGGCTTACCTGGCTCTGTTCGCCGGCATTGCCGCGGTGTTTTTGTTCGTCAATCTGCTCGTCGGCAGATTCGTGCGGCCCAAGCTTCCCAACCAGGAAAAGCTGGAAGTGTACGAATGCGGCGAGCCGGTGATCGGTTCCAGCTTCGTGCAGTTCGACCTGCGGTTCTACGTGGTGGCGTTGTTGTTCATCATCTTCGATGTGGAAATCGCTTTCTTCTTTCCCTGGGCGACCGTTTTTGGCAAGACGGTGGCGTTGACTTCGCCAAACATGCCGGTCGTGACCGCTGGTCTGGAAGAAGGATCCAACGCAATTCAGTTTTCGCCCCAAGCGAAGAATCGCCTGCGAGAATTGGGCGTCGTTGATCCACGACCGCCAGTGCCTTCGTCTGAGGAGCTCAAGCGACAGAATGCGACCGACGGCGGGGCGGCGCTCACTGAGGCTGCGGTGCGAGACACAGCCAAGAAGATTGCCCTGACGTCGTTTGCCGACATCGGCGTGTTTTTTGCCGTGCTGTTGGTCGGCTTCGCCTACGTATGGCGACGGGGCGATCTGGATTGGGTTCGCGCGGTGAGCAGCCATCGCGGTGAAGTGGTAGAACGCTCGCCTCCCAAGATAACGGTCAAGCCGCCCCGACCGGCCGGCTCGATACTCTCCCCTTAATACTCCGACCAGAACACCGAAACAAGAGCCCTCCCGATGAGCGGACAATCCTTCGTCGATCAGCTAAAGCAGAAGTTTGGCGACAAGATCAGCGGCGCCAACCTCGAGAATATCGATCCCTGGATCGAAGCGAGCCCTGATGGGTTGCTCGAAGTCTTGACGCACTTGAAGAACGAGCCGAGCCTGGCGTTCGACTACCTCAACTGCATCTCGGGAGTCGACTACCTGCACACCGACGAAAAGAAAGCTGCCAAGGCCGATTGGGAGCCGCACGTCGAGGTCGTCTATCATCTGTTCAGCATGAAACACAAACATAGCCTGGTGGTGAAGGTGATGCTCCCGCGCTGGAAAGACGACCAGCCGGGCCAGCTGCCGGAGCTGCCGTCGGTGGCCCACATCTGGAGCATCGCCGACTGGCACGAACGCGAAGTGTACGACCTGTCTGGCGTGTTCTTCACCGATCACCCCAACCTGCGGCGGATCCTCTGCCCCGAGGACTGGGTGGGTCATCCGCTTCGCAAGGACTATGAGATGCCGCTGGAATATCACGGCATAAGAGGTCGCTAAGGAATGAGCACAACTGTTGACGACCCGCGGGTCATTGAATTCGACGTCCGCACCGACGAAATGTTGGTGAACATGGGGCCGCAGCATCCCAGCACGCACGGCGTGCTCCGGTTGATGTTGCGCACCGACGGCGAAATCGTTTCCGAAGTCACGCCACACATCGGCTACCTGCATCGCAGTGCGGAGAAGATCGGCGAAAATCTCACGCCCCGACAGTGGATTCCCTACACCGACCGGATGGACTATCTGGCCGGGATGAACATGAATCTCGGCTGGGCGTTGTGCGTCGAGAAACTAATGAAATACGAGCCGCCCGAGAAGGGTCGGCATCTGCGGGTGATTATCTCCGAGATGGGTCGCATCGCCAGCCATCTGGTCGGCATGGGCGCCTACGGGCTCGACTTGGGGACATTCAGCCCGTTCCTCTACGCCTTCCGCGAGCGGGAGAAGATTCTCGACCTGTTCGAGGAAGCGTGCGGCGCTCGGCTCACCTACAGCTACCTGACCGTGGGCGGAGCGACGGCCGATCTGCCCTCCGGTTGGCTCGAAAAGTGCGATCAGTTTCTCGAACAACTGCTGCCGATCATCACCGAGTATCACACGCTGCTCACGACCAACGCGATTTTTGTGAAGCGGACCGCGGGCATCGGTGCGATGTCGCCCGAGATGGCAATCGACTTCGGCACGAGTGGCCCGGTGCTTCGCGGCAGCGGCGTCGACCACGATCTGCGTCGCGACGGCGAGGAGATTTACACGGCCATGTACGACGGCTACGCCTTCGAGGTGATCGCCGAGCTAAACGGGCATTACCCCAACGATCACAAGTACCCGCCCGTGCCCCAAGAAGCGGTGCTGGGCGATTGTTGGCACCGGTTTTACGTGCGGATGCTGGAAGTGATTCAGTCGATCGATCTGGTGCGACAGGGGATCGATCGCTATCGCACAGCCGAAGGCAGTTACGGCGAACCGATGAAACTCAACGCCAAGATGCCTGCCGGCGAGGTTTATTTAGAAACTGAGTCCCCCCGCGGCCAGATGGGTTTTTATTTGGTTAGCGACGGCACCCCGATCCCCTGGCGGGCCCGGGCGCGGAGCAGTTGCTTCTGCAACCTGTCGATCGCCAACGACCTGTGCCGCGACTGCCTGATCGCCGACGTGCCGGCCATCATCGGTTCGCTCGACATCGTGATGGGGGAGATTGATCGATAACGAGGGGGAGGAATGACGAAGCTCCGGTGTTTTCGTCATTGGGTATTTCGTCATTCGTCATTGCAGACGGCCCGTTTCCCGGTGATTTCGGCGCAAATTGCCCCCCAGGGGCTTGTCCGATCACGGGGATTTATGGCATATTTCACGGTCTTAAATGGTAGCGTCCGTAAGTCGCTGCCAGCGAACAATTTGGGTTCATTCCACCTGACCCAACAGCTGTTTGCACCTCACTATGAGTAGAACACGGAAGTAGACTACGTGGCAGGCTTAATCAACGACTTCTTGAACTGGTTGCTCTCGTGGGTTGGTGGATCTGTGGCCCACGAAAGCCTTGCTGGCTATGTTCTCGCCGGGCTGGTGCACGTCGCGCTGATCCTCGTTCTGGTGGCGACCAGTGCGCTGATCTTTATCTGGCTGGAGCGCAAGATATCTGGCCGCATCCAGGATCGCCTTGGCCCGACGCGCGTTGGCGGCAAGTTCGGCTGGCTGCAGACTCTGGCCGATGGCCTGAAGCTGTTGACCAAAGAAGACCTGCTGCCCGGCGGGGCAGACGGCATGTTGTTCAAGATTGCCCCTTATATCAGCTTCTGTGCGTCGATCGGCGCTTTCATCGCGATTCCCTTCGCCGGTGGGCACTACCCTTGGATCGCCCAGCACCTGAATGTAGGTGTGTTCTTCGTGTTGGCCGTACTGGGGTTGGAAGTCTTTGGCGTGATTCTGGCCGGCTACGCTTCCGCCTCGAAGTGGTCGCTGTTCGGTGCGATGCGCGAGGCGGCCCAGGTGGTGAGCTACGAGGTTCCCTTGGGCATGTGCGTCGTAGTGCCGGTGTTGATTGCCGGCTCGATGGACCTGGTGGTCATCGGCGACCGCCAAGCAGGCTTGTTTACCAACTGGCTCGTGTTCCACGATCCGTTCACGTTCATCACGTTCTGGGTTTACTTCACCTGTGCCACCGCCAGCGTGAATCGGGCCCCGTTCGATCTGGCCGAAGCGGAAAGTGAATTGGTGGCTGGGTTCCACACCGAGTACTCCGGCTTGCGGTGGAGCTTCTTCTTCATGGCCGAGTATGGGTCGATGTTCTCGGTCAGCATTTTGGCGGCGATTCTATTCCTGGGCGGTTGGCATGGACCGATTCCGATCACGGGTTCGCTCGGCCTGACTGCCGAAAACGGGCCGTTCCTTGGGTACCTGGGCCAGTTGCTCGGCCTGGGCAACGTGCTGTTGAAGGGTACTATCGGCGTCTGCGTGATGATCTGGATCCGCTGGACGTTGCCCCGGCTGCGCATCGACCAGGTGATGGCCACTTGCTTGAAATACTGCACGCCGATCGCGGCGGTGATGTTCCTGGGCGCGACCTATTGGCACTACCGCTTCCCGGAGAAAGTGTTTTTCGGCCTGGCTGACGCCCCGGCTGCCGTCTACGACGTGAACGAAGGCTGGGCAGGCGACGAACCGGCCGCGGCATTCGATGAATCGCAACTAGTTCTGAACCCGACGACCAAGGAGACGCTGTAGTCATGGACAGTATCTATTGGCCGTCGTTTTTCTTTTTTTTCTTTGGCATCCTCGCCTGCGTGTTTGCGGTGGGTGTGCTTGTGTCGCGCAACATCGTGCGGATGGCGTTTTACTTGGTGCTGTCGCTCGCCGCGACGTCCGGGCTGTTTTTTCTTGCCGGGGCTGAGTTCGTGGGGGCCATGCAGTTGATGATCTACGTCGGCGGCACGATGGTGCTATTGGTGTTCGGCGTGATGCTCACCTCCCAAGAACGCTTCGTGGACATGAAGACCTGGGCCGGCGATTGGGTGAAGGCCTTCCTGGCGGGCGGCGCGTTGTTGTTCGTGTTGATCTACGCCGCCTTCAGCGTGCCCGCTTGGCGGGGGATCGAGCGGGCTGAGGCCGAGGCACTCCCCGTTGCCCAAACCGCCACGCCGCTGGGCATGGGCTTGGTGGGCGCGCGGGTCGACAAACTCGACCCGGCGGTCGAAGCGCCCCGCGATGGAATGTCGGGATATTTGCTGCCCTTTGAAATCGTCTCGGTCCATCTGCTGGTGGTCCTCGTCGGTGCGGCCTATTTGGCCCGAGCCAAACGCAAAATCACCGCGAGGATCGAATAGCAACCGTGTTTGAACTACCGCTAGCCAATTTGCTGACCGAACCCGTGGGCGTGGCCCATTACGTGACCGTGGGGGCGATTATGTTCGTCTGCGGCGTGTTGTGCATGGCGACCAAGCGGAACGCGTTGGGAATTCTGATGGGCATCGAACTGGTGCTCAACGGAGCGAATCTCAACTTCATCGCTTTCGGCAGTCCCTATTTGCGTAGCGATGCGAATTCTCTCGGGCTTGATGGACAACTGATTGCTTTGTTCGTCATTGTGCTCGCGGCCGCTGAAGCGGCCGTCGCCTTGGCGATTGCTTTGAATTTTTACAACAACTACGGCACGATCGACGTCGACCGCGCCGATCAATTGCAAGGATAAGACTCAGCTACCGATGGATCCGGCCCACTATTTACCGTTGCTCCTAGGCGCCGCGTGGCTTGTGCCGCTCGTGTCGTTCGTCATTATTTGGGTCGGCTACAGCCTGCCTCAAATGGCGGGCAAGCGGGCCTCCTATCGCACGAGCAAGCTGGGCGCCTATGTCGCCACCGGATCGATCGTGCTCTCGGTTGTCTTGAGTTTCTTCGCGATGTTTGGCGTGTGGTTGCCGAGCAATCCGCTGGTCGACGCGACGCATCACGGCGAAGTTCTCGAGGAGCAGCACGCCGAAGATGGGCATGCGGCTGCCCAGGCGTCGTCCCCGTTTAAGATGGTTGCGGCTGAATCCGAATCGCACGCTGCCGGCGAGCATGCCAACAACCCACCGCCTAAGTACTATTCAGGCGAATGGTACAACCTCTGCACCTTCGGCAAATTAAAACTGTCGATCGGCTATTACATCGACGCGCTCACGGTCGGCATGTTCTGCATGGTATCTCTGATCGCCTCGTGCGTTCATTTCTACGCCATGGGGTACATGCACGACGAGCTGCACGATTTTACCGATCCCGAGGTGACGCTTTCCAACGGTGAACAGCTCAAGCGACCGGGCCGGTATCATCGGTTTTTTCAATATCTGTCATTGTTTTCGTTCAGCATGTTGGGCGTGGTGATCGCGGGCAACATGGCGATGGTGTTTGTGTTCTGGGAGTTGGTGGGCATTTGCTCCTACTTCCTGATCGGTTTCTACATCGAGCGGCACAGCGCCTCGACCGCTGCCAACAAGGCCTTCATCGTCAACCGCGTCGGCGACTTTGGCATGTTGATCGGCATGATGGCGCTCTGGTCGAGCCTCGGCACATTCACCTTTGGCGATGCCACAGACGAGCATGGCAACGAAGTCAAAGGCGTCTTCAGCCAACTTCGCACTGAACAGAACGACTATCAGTTGGCCCCCGCCGACAGCATGGTCGAGGAGCAAACGCGAATCGCCCCCCACAGCGTTGGCGAGTCCGCTTCAGCGGACGGGCCCGCCGAGTACAACACGGCCGGCCAATGGCTCCTGCTAATCGCCGGCGTCGGCATCTTCTGCGGCTGCGTGGGCAAGAGTGCCCAGTTCCCGTTGCACGTCTGGCTGCCCGACGCGATGGAAGGACCCACGCCGGTCTCTGCCCTGGTTCACTCCGCCACGATGGTCGCCGCCGGCGTCTATCTGGTCGGCCGGTTCTATCCGGTGTTCTCGCCCGAGGTGCTGTTGGTGATCGCCTACATCGGCTGCATCACGCTATTCATCGCGGCAACGATCGCCATCACGGCCGTCGACATCAAACGGGTGCTCGCCTACTCGACCGTCAGCCAGTTGGGCTACATGATGCTCGCGCTCGGCTTGGGTGGTTGGGTGGCCGGGATGTTCCATTTGATTACGCACGCTTTCTTCAAGAGCCTGTTGTTCCTCTGCTCGGGATCGGTGATCCATGCCGTGCACTCGAACGACATGACCGACATGGGCGGCCTGCGGAAAAAGATGCCGATCACTGCCTACACGATGCTCGCGGGCTGTTTGGCGATTATCGGCGCCGGTATTCCACTGAGCACGATCGGCTTCAGCGGCTATTACTCGAAAGACGCGATCATCGAACAGGCCTTTAGTTTTGGTAGTGCCAACCCGAAACACATCATTCTGCAGTGGGCTCCCGTCGTGGGGGCGGCGATCACCGCCTTTTACATGTTCCGGCTCTGGTACATGACCTTCGCCGGCAAGCCGCGCGACCAGCATCGCTACGACCATGCTCACGAATCGCCACGTGTGATGACGGGGCCGTTGGTGCTGTTGGCCGTGTTCGCGATCGGCGTCGGCTGGACGTTGCCCGGCACCAATCTCAACGTGACCAACCTGCTGGAACAAGCCCGCCCGGTCGGCACGCTCGAAACGACCCACGGCACGCTGTTGCCAGATCTGGTCGTTCCGAACGAGCACGAGAGCCACCTCGACAAGTTCAGAGTCCCCGCCGGCATCGCCGCATTCGGCACGGCCGCTAGTGGCTTGCTACTGGCAACGATCATTTACCTCTGGAACCTACTGAATCCCGACGAATTGAAGCAGAGCTTCCGCCCGCTGCACAATTGGCTGTGGAACAAGTGGTGGTTCGACGAATTGTATGACTACGTGTTTGTGAAACCGACGTTGGTCCTCTCCGGTTGGATGGCGAAGTGCGACCTGAAGTTCATCGATTCGATCCTGCACGGCGCGGCCGCCTTGTGCCGTGGTGGGTCGCAGGTGGTCGACAAGCTGTTCGACCAAACAATGGTCGACGGAACGGTCAATACGTTTGCCCGGGGCACGTGGGACTTTGGCCTGTGGCTACGCAAGATACAGACCGGCCGACTGCGGCAATATGTATTGTTTATCGTCGTGGGCACCGTGCTGTTGTTCGTGGCAATCACCTTTGTCCAAGGGTACCTCACGGCGAGCTAACAATGAAGTGGAGAGTCCAGACTCTGAACTCTCAACTCTTGACAGACAGTAAACTGAAACCTGAAAGAAAAACGGACCTATTATGACTCTCAGCGAACCTGTGGTTTATCTGAGTCTGCTAGTGTTCCTGCCGGCCTTGGCCGCGCTGGTGCTGGCACTTTTACCTAAAGTGACCGACGATGCCCTGAAGCTGATCACCTTGGCGGTGACGATCATGGTGTTTCTGTTGTCGTTGGGTTTGATGCGCCAAGGCGTTGGGATCGACTTCCAGGCCGGCGTGGCCGAGATGCAGAATGCGTTCAGCGTCGACTGGATCCCGTCGTTTGGCATTCAATATTTCATGGCGATCGACGGCATCAGCTTCCCGCTGGTGGTTCTCACCGCATTCTTGTGCGTGCCGGCCATGGCCGCCAGTTGGCCGATCAACAAGCACGTGAAGGCCTACTGCATCCTATTCCTGCTGCTGGAAACGGGCATGTTGGGCGTCTTCCTGGCGTTGGACTTCTTCCTGTTCTACGTCTTCTGGGAAGTGATGCTGCTGCCGATGTATTTTCTCATCGGCGTGTGGGGCGGACCGCGACGCGAATACGCGGCGATCAAGTTCTTCCTCTACACATTGGTGGGCAGCGTGTTGATGCTGATCGCCATTCTGATGCTGTACTTCAACAGCGATCTGAGGGCCTTGGACAACGATCAGCTCGTGGCGGCCCATGTGGTAGAGTCGGTCGAAGCCGCCCGTGATTGGCGTTCGAGCGTTCCCGATTTGAGTGCAGAACCTGACAGGATGCAGAACACCTTCAACATCCTCGCTCTGCAACAAATGGGTCAAGATCCCGATTTGGATTTGTTCGATGACGAGGCGCTATTCGGCAAGAGCATCCAGTGGTGGGCCTTCCTGCTACTGTTCGTCGGTTTTGTAATCAAGGTGCCCAGTGTGCCATTCCATACTTGGTTGCCCGACGCTCATGTCGAAGCCCCGACGCCGATATCGATGATCCTGGCCGGGATTCTCTTGAAAATGGGTGGCTACGGCATCATTCGCATCTGCTATCCGATCTGCCCCGGAGCAGGTTACGATCTGGCGTACTTCGTCTGCTTCGTTGGCGTGTCGAGCATGGTTTACGGTGCGTTCGCCGCGTTGGCTCAAAAAGACTTCAAGCGGATGGTGGCCTACAGTTCGGTGAGCCACATGGGCTACGTCGTGTTAGGTTTCGGAGTGTGGAGCGCCGTGGCGGGCACTTCGTACAACGCCGACTATTGGAAGATGGGAGCCAACGGTGCGATGTTCCAGATGATCGCCCACGGCATTAGCTCGGCCGGCATGTTCTTTATGGTGGGCGTGATCTACGACCGCGTTCATCACCGCGACCTCGACAAGTTCGGCGGACTGTTCGCCAAGATGCCCGTTTATAGCGGGTTGGCGATCGGCATTTTCTTCGCCGGTCTGGGCCTGCCCGGTCTATGCGGCTTCATCGGCGAAGTGCTGGTGGTACTCTCCGTTTGGAAATACAGCGTCGTGCTTGCGGTGATTTCGGCCGCCGTGGTGATCCTCACCGCCGGCTACATCCTGTGGACCATCCAACGCGTCTACCTGGGCGCCGAATACAAAGGCCCGCATGGCGATGCCTTGACGCCCATTTCGATGCGCGAACTTGCGATCGCGGTTCCGTTGTTGGTTCTGGCAGTAGTGTTCGGCGTGTATCCCAACTGCGTGTTGCGTTACATGCAGCCGTCGGTCGACCGTCAGGTAGAGCAACTCGCCGAATTGACCCCGTTGTTCGAACAGCGCGAATCAGACGCCAATCCGCTTGGCGACGATGAACAGATGGCGGCGCGATAATTGGTACGAATACGTTTTTTGAATTGAGCTTGCCCAAGTGAACTTACAAAACCTCATTGACGAGCTGCTGAGCGACACGCTTGATGCCAGCTTGCCGCTGTTTCTGCCGGAGCTGGCGCTGTGCGGCACGATCGTGCTGCTGTTGCTGGTGCGCGTGTTCCGTGGCGGCGAGCATGTCCCGTCCTTCCTGCTGGCCTTGGTCGGTTCGGGCATGGCGCTGTGGTTGGCACTCAAGACGTCGAGCGAAGGCCACGCGCCGCAAGAACTCTTCACCGGCATGTTGGTGTACGACTCGCTGACCGCTTCGATGCGCGTGTTTCTAATGGCGTTTGCCGTTCTGTTTATCGTGCTTGCGCGGCTTACCGGCATCGCCGACCGTGAGGACGGACAAGATTTTTATACGCTTGCGTTGGGGGCAACCTTGGGCATGTGTATTATGGCCTCGGCCAACCATCTGCTCACGATCTTCCTGGGCGTCGAGATGGCCAGCGTCCCCTCTTACGTGCTCGCGGGCATCGTGAAGGGCCGGCGCCGCAGCAGCGAAGCCGCACTCAAGTACGCCGTGTACGGCGCGGGTACCGCGGGCGTGATGCTCTATGGCATCAGCCTGCTGGCCGGCGTGTTGGGCACGGCTCACTTGCCGACGATGGCCAATAAGCTGGCCGCGATGAACCTCCCGGCAATGCTCGCCTCCGGCGAAGAGAGCCTCACGGTGATGGTCTTAGCCCTGGGCGGGTTAATGATGGGTGTCGGCCTGGCATTTAAGCTCTCGGCCGTGCCGTTCCACTTTTGGTGTCCCGACGTGTTCGAAGGCGCCTCGGCCGAGGTCGACGCGTTTTTGTCGGTTGCGTCGAAAGCGGCCGCTTTGGCGCTGTTGGTACGAGTTGGCTTCGGATTGGGCCAACTGCATGAACAGCCGCTCGACATACAAGCCGCCGACCACGTGCCGGTGATTACCGCCGCCGACACCGCAGCTTTCGAAACTGTTTCTTTCGAAACGGTGCAAGACGAGACCTCCACAGTCCAGTCGCCCCTGTCGCCCGTGCGGCGGTTTTTTGTTCTCCTGACGGCTGTCGTCGCGGTGGTGACCTGCACCTTCGGCAACCTGGCGGCCTACGGCCAGACGAATATCAAACGCATGTTTGCCTATTCGACCATCGCGCACGCGGGATTCATGATGATGGCGGTCGCCGCGGCGGTCGCCCAGTTGGGGCGTAGCCCGAGCGACTCGCAAGCGGCCTTATCGGCCTTGATGCTCTACATCGTGTTCTACTTGTTCATGAACCTGGGCGCGTTTGCCATCGTGGCATTTCTGCGCAACTCGATGCACAGCGAGGAAATCTCCGACTACGCGGGGCTCATCCGCAGTTGTCCCATCATCACCGTGCTGTTGACCGCGATCTTGGTAAGCCTCATTGGCCTGCCGCCGCTGGCCGGTTTTTGGCCGAAGCTGCGAGTGCTGCAATCGCTGTTCACCGCTGGCGGGCCGTTGATGATTTTTGTGTTTGTCGTTGCCGGCATGAACACGGCGATCTCGCTGGTGTACTACCTGCGAGTCGTCAAGACAATGTGCATCGATGCCGAGCCCGACACGCGCGGCGCGGTGTCGATCGGATTCTTGCCCGGCGCTTATGCTTTGGTCGTCAGCCTGCCCGTGATCGTCTTCGGCATTCTGCCCGATCGTGTCGCCCAGTGGGCCGATGCGGCCGTCTCTCAATTGTTTCGATGATTTTCCGCTATGATCCAACCTTCCACTATCGCCGCGCTGAACCGGTTGCTGGCCATTGTCGTGCGGTCGTTTCCGCAGTACTTGCAGTACTCGCGCCCTTACGTCCCGCCGGGCCGTGACAACCTCGTCGAGACGCTCGGGGCGATTGCCACCGACCAGAACGGCCTGGCCGACCGCATCAGCCAACTGATCATCGACGCTCAGGCGCCGCTCCGTACGGGCGAATTCCCCATGGAATTCACTGACATGCACGATCTGGGGATTGATTATCTGGTCAACGCGGCGATCGCCTACCAGCAACAGGACATCGCGACCATTGGCCAACTGGTAGACGACCTGCAAGCGGCCCCCGCGGCCAAGTCACTCGCCGAAGAATCGCTCGGCATGGCCAAAGGGCATCTGGAATCGCTGCGAGATTTGGTGGCACCGGAGGGGCAATGACGACTAGGTGTCATCCCGAGGTCCTCCGAGGGATCCAGTTGGCCAACCGTTCACGTCTAGAGCAACTTACCAAAATCCGTTCCCGCGTATCCTCACAAAAACTGCAGCGACAGTGCAAATCGTCGGACCATGGGTGTGCACCTTGCACTAGAACGTAGATTCCTCGGCTGACCTCGGAATGACCCCTTCAAGAATTCGTCATTCAAACTTCATGTTATTCGACACGCACACCCATCTCGATCAGGAAGAATTCGACGAGGAGCGTGCGGACTTTGTTGCCCGGGCCGATGCGGCGGGGGTGACGCGGATTGTCGCGGTGGGCACCACGGCCGCCGCCAGCCGCAAGTGCGTCGAACTGGCCGAGCAACACGCTTGCGTCTTTGCGGCCGTTGGGATTCAGCCCAACTACGTGGCCGAAGCCGCCGCGGATGATTGGGCGGTGATCGAACAACTCGTCACGATGCCGGGCGTCGTGGCGGTGGGCGAGACAGGCCTCGACCGTTACTGGGACTTCGCGCCCTTCGAGCAGCAGCGGGAGTATTTCGTCCGCCACATCCGTCTGGCTCAGTCGCATGAGCTGCCGTTTATCGTCCACATGCGCGACTGTGATGCCGACATCATGGAGATGCTACGCTCGGCGCACAAACGTGGCCCGCTCAAGGGAATCATGCACTCGTTCACCGGCGACGCGGCAATGGCCGCCGAGTGCGTCGCTTTGGGCCTGCACGTCAGCTTCGCGGGAATGGTCACGTTCAAGAAGTCGCAACTGCTGCGTGAGTGCGCGGCAACCGTTCCCGCCGAGCGGCTGTTGCTGGAGACCGATTGTCCCTATCTCTCGCCCGAACCGGTGCGCAGCAAGAAACCCAACGAGCCAGCTTATCTTCGCCACACGGCCGAGTGCGTGGCCCAAGTGCGCGGCGTGTCGTTGGAAGAACTGGCCCGGCAGACGACGGCGAACGCAGTACAATTGTTCGAAATCGACGAGAGTCTAGACTATTAACTCTAGACCCACTCAGCGAAATGTTGGTCCCGAGCCTTCGTCGGCTAAGCGTAGCTCTTCGGAGATGTTTTGGTGCTGCTTGGCGAGGAAAGCGCGTCGACCGTAGGCGCCGCCGTAGTGTCCGCCCGTTGAGGCAGAGTTGCAATTGCAGGGCGGATCGTTGTGCCATTCGCTCCAGTACCCTTCCGAGTTGCACCCGCTGTAGCCACCGTAGCAGCCTCTGAATGCCTTACGCAGACGTTGCATAATCAAACAGCGTCCGAGAAGAGGACACCGTCCCGTGACGCCCGAGCCACAGCCTACGTCGCAACAGACGTCGTCGCATCCGCAAGACGCTTCGCCGCAATCGCAAGAGGCCTCGCTGCAGTCGTCGCAACCACAGGACGCCTCGCAGCAAGTATCTTCACAGCAACAGGAGGCTTCGGGACATCCACAACTGGCGCAATTGCCGCTGTACATCTGGCCTCCGAAGCCCATGCCGCAGCCCCGCATGTAGCCGCAGCAACCGATATTCGAGGCACTCAACAGGGCGAAGACCAGTAGGTAGTAGATGTGTCGATTCGACATGGCCGTATGCTCCGACGTTTCTGTTAGATCTTCTGATTGGCTCTACCCAGCCTGGAAACCCAGACGAGACGTTCGTGATGGTTTATCGGCCAGAGGTCTCGCAACTGGCCAGAAAATCGTTAAAATCCTCAAAGATTGCCAAACGCCCGTTAGCTAGCCTGCTAGCACGACCTGGCCCTCTGCCTCCGCAGAGGGCCGTCACAACGAGTTCCCCACCCACACCTGGACCCCTAGCATCGGATCTCCCATGGAAGCCTCGGCCAAAACATTTTTTAAACGGATTCTGGAAACTCCCAGCCCCTCGGGTTACGAACAGCCGGTGCAAGATCTGGTGCGCGAGTACGTGAGTGGTTTCGCCGACGAGGTGACCACTGACCTACATGGCAACGTGATCGCCTGCTGCAACCCGGGCGCGAAGCTGCGAGTGATGTTCGCCGGCCACGCCGATCAGATTGGACTGCTGGTCACGCACATCGACAGCGATGGCTTCGTTTACACCAACACCATCGGCGGTTGGGATCCGCAGCAGTTGATCGGCCAGCGGATGACGATCCACGCAGCCGACGGCCCGGTGCCCGCGGTGATCGCCCGCAAGCCGATCCACCTGCTCGATCAGGACGAGCGCAAACAGGTGGTCAAAACCAAAGACATGTGGCTAGACATCGGGGCCAGAAAGAAAGAGGAAGCGGCCGAGGTAGTGCGGATTGGCGATCCGGTAACGCTGGAGCTGGGCTATCAGGAGATGCGCAATGGCTTGGCCAACTCGCCCGGCATGGATGACAAGAGCGGCCTGTGGGTCTGCATGGAAGCGCTGCGTCGGGCGAAGTCGAGCGGGTTGGATGTGGCGCTCTACGCAGTGGCCACGGTGCAGGAGGAGATCGGCCTGCGCGGGGCGACGACCAGTGCCTACGGCGTGAACCCCCAAGTGGGCATTGCGGTCGACGTCACCCATGCGACTGACTGCCCCACGATCGACAAGAATCAAGAGGGCGACGTCAAGCTCGGCGGTGGGCCGGTCATCTATCGCGGACCGAACATGAACCCCGTCGTCGTGGAGCATCTCCGCGAGGCGGCCGACAACGGCGACATCAAGTGCCAATGGGCGGCCAGCGGTCGCGGCACGGGGACCGACGCCAACGCGATGCAACTTTCGCGCGCCGGCGTGGCGGCGGGGCTGGTGAGCGTGCCCAATCGCTACATGCACAGCGCCGTCGAGATGGTATCGCTGGAAGACCTCGACGCCTGCGCCAACCTCCTGGCCGGTTTTGCCACGGGCATCAAGGCCGACACCGATTTCACGCCTCGGTAAGCCCTAGAGCTGGCTGGGGCAGAGTTGTGTATCGCCATCTTTGTGCGTTCTTTCGCACGTTGTGCTTTTTTCTAGTTTCGCCGTTCCGCAGCCGTCGGACTCTTCCAACCCAATCTGCTGCAATTAGCAGATTTAGCAAATCTGCTCTAAGATTAACGACTGAGTCTCAGATGAGCTACACTTGAAGATACAGTATTTCTTAGGAGTTAGTGCGTCAATTACGAGAGAAAAGACATGCGAAGAATTCTGGCTTTGCTTTTGGTCTTGATCATAATCTGGATTCTTTGGCCCTGGGGTGTATGGCCCAGCAGCGGACTGACTCGACAATTCAAGAAACCTCTGCCAAGGACTGCCATTCTTGACTATCACTACGCACATCATTCGGGGTTTTCGGATGTTTCATACGCGTTTCGCTTTACTGTAAGTGACGACGCGTTGCGAGACCAATTGATCGCATCTTGGGGACTCAAGAGGATCGCTGACCCTAAACATGACTTATGCTCTTTTGTTGGACTGGACTCCCCCCCGTGGTTTCCAATCGATCACATTCAGACATTGGACGAACGCTACGAGCACGATGACAGTGAGGCTGAGCGATATTGGTGTGTCTGGATCGATCGAAAAAACGGTTGGCTCTATGCGGAACACGGTAGGTGGTAAGCTAGTAGCTTTCGTAGCGCCACAGGTGGCACCAACAATCTTTCGGAATTGACTTTGCCACTTGGCAAGCTAAACCGAACGACTGTCGGTGTGCGTGGCACAAGA